>NZ_JBIAVF010000007.1:0-123398 GCF_042893755.1 Streptomyces sp. NPDC001568
GGGGGGGGGGGGGGGGGGGGGGGGGGGGGGGGGGGGGGGGGGGGGGGGGGGGGGCCGGGGGGGGGGGGCCCCCGGGGGGGGGCGGGGGGGGCCGGGGGGGGGGGGCGCCCCCCCCCCCCCCCACCACCCTGGGCCGGACCCGGTCAGGCGATCGAGAACGTCACGACCGACTGGTAGGTGTCGGCGAACATGAACGGCGGCAGCTGGAGCATCGCCGCGCCGCCCACGGCGAACTCGCCGCCGGTCAACTCGTCACCGCCGGCCGCCTGCGAGGCGACCTTCATCGGGGTGTCGGTGATCGCGCCCGGAGCGCCCGCGGTGCAGGTGCTCGGGCTGTCCGGGTTGGTGACGGTGCAGGACGGCTGGATGCCGAGCTGCGCCTTCGCCATCGAGTGGCCGGTCGTCTGGTTCAGGAACGGCGTACGGGTCGCCGTCACGTCCCAGCCGAGGCTGCCGCCGCGGAAGTCCTGGACGGTCGCGGCGTTGAACGCGCCGAACACCGACTGGGACTTGCCGTTGATGGTCACCGAGCCGAAGCTGACGGCCGGCTGGCCGTCCTTCGGGCCGAGGGCCAGCGGCCCGGGCAGCACCTCGATGTCCACCGGGTTCTTCACGCCCGCCTGCTCCTCGACGAACACGAAGGGCTTGGGCGCGAGCGTCGAGCCGTCGATCCTGATCGCGTCGGCCTTCTTGGTGACCGTGATGTTGCAGGTCGCGGCGCCGGACGCGTCCGCCGTGCCGGTACCGGTGTCACCGGTGGCCGCGCCGCCGAGCAGCGCGGAACAGGCGACCGCGCCGGCCGGGAAGTTGGCGCCGGTGACGACCACGGCGGTGCCCGCCGGGCCGCTGTTGGGCGTCAGCTTCGTCGTGACCGGATCCTTGGGCAGGGCCTCGGAGGCGATCGAACCGACCGAGGCGCTGGGCCGCGGATCCGGCGTACACGTCGTGGTGTAGACGGTGCCGCCCAGGTCGGCGTCCGTGACCACCTGGTCGATCGTGATCTGGACGGTGGTGCCCTCGGTGCCTTCGGGGAGGGTGATGTTCCCGCTGAACGCGGGCGGGTCCGCCTTCTTCCCGGCCTCCTGATGGCTGGGGACGGCCGGACTGGTCACCGTCTGGGCGACCCCGCCGACGAGCAGCTTCATCTTGATCGTGTTGACCGTGTCGATGGTGAACATCGGGACGACGGGGGTCTCGCCCGGATCGATGGTGATCGGCACGGACTGACCCGCCTTGGCGGTGTCGGGGACCGTGACCGTGAAGTCCTGGGTGCCGTTGGCACCCGGCTGCGGCGCGGGGGCGACGCACTTCACGGGAACCGGAGTGGTCTTGGTCGCGGCCTGCGCCGTTCCCGTCAGGGCCACGACGCCGCCCGTCAGGGCGAGGGAAAGGGCGCCCGCCCCGGCCAGCATTCTTCGTCGGAACGTTGTACTCACTGGGTCGCGACTCCTTCGTCAGACGAACCCCTCCCCCCACCCGCTGTGTGGGGGAGGTTGAGCCGGTGCGGAGGCCGTCATTGACGCGTCGCGGTGATGAGAAGTCAATGGATGGGTTTCGCCCGAAGCACACACACATTGATGTCCCATCAGAACCGGTCTGATGGGACATCGGATACCGACTGGTCGGTGGTGGCGGGGAGGGCGCGCCGGGGAGGGGCGCGCCGGGGTGGGGCGCCGGGGTGGTGCCCGGTCCTGGGCCCGCCGTCGCCTCAGGGTGCCGTCGGGGTGTGCAGGAGCAGGTTCGCGGTCCCCGCGGGCAGGCCCGTGATCCGGTTGGGGACGGCGCTGCTCAGCAGCGCCCGTCCCACCTGGTCGGGCGTACGGACGGTGCCGCCCGCCAGGAGCAGCGCGGCCGCGCCCGCCACGTGCGGGGCCGCCATGGAGGTGCCGGTGGAGCGGGCGAGGGCCGTCGCCGAACCCTTCCACGCCGAGGTGACGGACACGCCCGGCGCCGAGAGGTCCACGCAGCGGCCGTGGTTGGAGAACGCCGGTCGCCGGTCGGAGGCGTCCGTGGCGCCGACCGTCAGGGCCTGCGGGACGGCCGCGGGAGAGCCGGCGCAGGCGTCCTTGCCGTCGTTGCCGGCCGCCACGGCGAAGGTGATCCCGGACGCCACGGCACGGACCACCGCCGCGTCCATGGCCCGGCTGCGGGTGCCGCCCATGCTCATGTTGGCGACGGCCGGGCCCCGGGCGGTGTTCCGGGCGGCGTCCTTCACCATCCAGTCGAGACCGCGCAGGATCGCCGACAGCTTGCCGTCACCCCGGCAGTCGGCGACCTTCACGCCGACCAGGGAGACCCCCTTGGCGACCCCGTACGTCGCCCCGCCGACGGTGGCGGCGACATGCGTGCCGTGACCGTTGCAGTCGGCCGCGCCCTCCAGGAACACCGCGTTGTACCCGGCCCGGGCACGGCCCCCGAACTCCTGGTGCGCGGTGTTGATCCCGGTGTCGACGACGTACACCGTGACGCCCTGTGCCTTGGTCGCGTACGTGTACGAACCGTCGAGCGGGAGCGCGCGCTGGTCGATCCGGTCGAGCGGCCAGGGCGCGGCGGCCTGGGCGGTGAGCACGGCTTCGACGGGGGCGGGGGCGGGGGTGACCGGGGGCGCGGGCGGGGCGGGGGTGGGGGTGGCGATCGGCGCTGCGGCCGGGGTGGTGGGGGTGGTGGGGGCGGGGGTGTTGGGCGGGGTCTGGGTGCCGGGTGCGGGTGCGGGGGCGCCGGGAGCGGGGGTGTCGGGTGTGGGAGTTGAGGTGGCGGGTGCCGGTGTCGGTGCGGGTGCCGGTGCGGGGGGTGCCGGTGTGGGGGTGTCGTCGGAGATCCGGAAGTCCGTGTCCGGTTCGACGGACGACACCCGGGGGTCGGCGGCGAGGGTGGCCGCGCGGGCCGCGGTGGTCCGGACCGCGAAGCCGTTGAGGACGGTGTCGTAGACCGGCCCCACCCGGTCCCCGGCCTCCTCGGCCTCGGAGGCCAGGGCGCGGGTCGGGGCGCGGGGGGTGGCGTCCTTGAGGACCACCACGTAGGAGGCGGTGGGTGCTTCGGACCCGGCCGCGGCGGCGGTTGCGGGCGGCGGGAGCGCGGCGGCCGTCGCGAGCAGGGCGGCGGCGGGGAGGAGCGCGGTCAGTGCTGTCATGCTCCCGACGCTCCCGCCGCCGGGTCTGTGGCGCGCGGAGGGTGCGCCGACTGGCCGCACGACACGCCGCCGAAGGGGGGGGCGAGGACCGCCCGCCCCCGACACCCGCCACCGACCCGAACGCCTCCGCCGCGCTCCGCACGCCCCCGGGCCATGCCCACCGCACCCGCCGCGGTACGCCCGCCGCACGCGGGCCCGGTGCGCCTGTTGCGCGTGCCCCTGGTGTGCCCGCCGCACGCGGCTCCGGTGTGCTCGCCGCACCCACCGTCGGTGTGCTCTCCGTACGCGGCCTCGGGACGCCTGTTGTGCGTGCCTCCGGAGTGCCCGCCGCACGCGGCTCCGGAGTGGCCGTCACACCAGCCATCGGTGCTCTCGCCGCACGCGGGCCCGGGACGCATGCTGCGCTCGACTCCGGTACGCCTGCCGCAGGCGGCCCGGGTGCGGTCGGTGGCGTCGCTGGGGGCTCCGGGTCGGGATCCGGGCCCGGCACCCGACTCGGGAGGCGCGGGCCGGGAGATGGTGCGATGGGCCTGGCCGGGTTTCGGGGGCCCGAACTCCGGGCTTCGGGCTGGGAGGTGAGGTCAGGGGGTGCGGCCGCGTCGGGTGGGGTCTTGCGGCCCCGGCTTTTCGAGCCGGAAGGTGAGACCGGGGTATGGGCACCTCGCAGGCGCCGCGTCGGTACCCGGAGTCCGGCCCCCCGAACCGGAGGATGGGGCGCCGTGCCGTGCCGTGCCGGGCGGGGACCTGGGGCTCGGACTCCGGTCGGGAGCCTGGGCCAGAGCGGGGCGCCGCGCCGGCACCGCATCGGGGCCTGGGCCCCGGCCCTAGCCCCGGCCCCGGCTGCGGCCCTAGCTCCGGCTCCGGCTGCGGCCCTAGCCCCAGCTCCGGCTCCGGTTCGAACGATGCGTCAGCTGGTCGGCGGGAGGGGCCAGCCGCGCATGGTGAAGACGCCCTCGTCCTCGGCGCCGGACGCGGTGTAGGTCGCCAGCGCGGGCTCGTTGTCCGTGTCGACCCCCACCCACATGCCGTAGCAACCGCGCCGGCCGGCCTCCGCGGCCAAGGCCTCGGTGAGGGCGCGGCCGATGCCGCGCCGCCGGTAGCCCTCGTCCACGGAGAGTTCGTACAGGCACATCTCGGTGCCCTTGTCCGGGTGGGTCATCTCGACGCCCGACACCATGCCGGCGGGCACCCCGTCGACGTAGGCGATCAGCATCAGGTGTCCGGGGGAGCGCAGGAAGCGCTCCGACCACTCCTCGCGGGCGGGACCGTCGAAGAGCCCCTCGGCGGTTCGCAGTTCGGTGGCGGTGGTGGCGGGGCGGATGTCCATGCGCGTCACCCTAGGGCGTGTCGACGAGCTTTCTCCCGGCTGCGGCGGTCCGGCTCACGCGCGCCGCGCTGTCGTCGGTCGCCGATGCTCCATGTCACCCGCCTCCTCCGCCCTGCGAGCGCACGCACCGGCTGCCCGAAGCACCGCCCTCCGGGCGGCCGGAACCAAAGTGAGGGGGCCACGACCTCGGGACCGCGTCTCGTGTGAACATGCGGACATGACTGACGCGTGCGGGGAGTTCGAGACGGCGTGGGACGCGGCACCGGAAGCGGTCCGGCGGTCCCTGGCCCTGGCGTACGAGGCGTTGGCGGCCGGCGGTCTGGCGGTCGGGGCGGTGCTGACGGACCCGGCGGGAGTCGTACGGGCGGAGGGGCGCAACGAGTCCTACGAGGATGCCGACGACGACGGCCCCGGCACCGGCCCGCTGCGGGGGACCCCCCTGGCCCACGCGGAGATGAACGCGCTCGCCGCCGCCCGCACGGGGTGGGACCTCGGAGCCACGACGCTGTGGAGCACGCAGGAGCCGTGCGCGATGTGCGCGGCGGCGGCCCGGTTCTGCGGGGTCGGCGTGGTCCGGCACCTCGCCCCGGACCCGTGGGCGCTCGCGACGGGTTCCGCCGTACCCGCCGGGGACGCCCCGTCCGGCGGCACGCTCTGGCTGATCGCGGCGAACGTGATGTTCCTGCGCAGCGTGGCGGCGGCCGCGACGGGTCCCGGCGAACCGGAGATCCTGCGCCACCACCGCAGTGCCGAGCCGGAAACGGCCGCCCTCCACGACGCGGTCCCGCCGGGCCTCCCCGAGCGGCACGGTTCGGTGGAGTCATGGCTGACCCGGTGGTGGCCCGAACTGACGGAGGCGGCGCGACAACGCGAGGCCCGGCTCCGCTAGCCCGTGCCGACGGGCTCCGCCGGCACGGCCGCGCCGACCGGGCCCCGTTGCCGACCGGGCCTCCGGCCGGCGGGAGCTGTCAGGTGGTGCGGACCGCCAGGGCGGCGGCGTAGGCGGGTGGGGCCGGGAGGTCGCGGAGGGACCAGCCCGGGACGGGGGCGGGGGTGGCGGCAGAGCCGACGTACGGCTCGATCAGGCCGAGGGCGAGTCCCGTGCCGGTGGCTTTGAGGTACGCCTCCTTGCGCGACCACAGCCGGGCCAGGGCCGCCTGCCGGTCCGTCAGCGGGAGGGCGGTCAGTTCGGCGGTCTCCGCCGGGTGCAGGGTGCCGATCACGTCGCCCACGGCCCCCGCGTTCGGGAGGCCCTCCACGTCGACGCCGACCGGGACGCCCGCGAAGGCGAAGTAGGCCATGTCCGCGCTGTGCGACAGCGAGAAGTGCACCGCACCCCCCGCCACGGCGGGCCGACCGTGCGGGCCCCCGCAGCAGGGGCAGTCCTCGCGGACCAGCGTGACCTTCTCGGGCGCCAGGCCCAGGTAGGCGCCGAGCAGCACCCGCAGCCCGATGTGGGAGGCGAGGTAGCTGCGCCGGTCGTGCGGGCGCAGCAGCCGGGCAAGCCGGTCCCGCTCGGCCGCGTCGAGAAGCGCCGCGGCTTCGTCGGTCCGGTGGCCGCCGATCACCGCACGCGTGGTGTCCAGGGACCACACGACGGCGTCCGACCCCGCGGGCAGCGTGCCCGTACGCGGTATGTCACCGCCGAGCTGATTCACGTACTCGGTCATCCGAGCAGGGTAGACGAGGAGGTCGACGGCCCGGTTACCCTCGTCCCGGTTCCTGATGATCAGCTCCGGGGGGAAAAGACCGTGCACAGTGCCGTGGCGACGCCGGAAGGCGACCGGATCCGCTGGGTCGAGCTGCCCGGGGACGACCCGGCCCGGGTCTACGTCCACGGGCTCGGCGCCACCTCGCCCGCCTACTTCGCGGCCACCGCCGTCCACCCGCTGCTCGCGGGCAGGCGCTCGCTGTTGGTCGACCTCCTGGGGCACGGGCACAGCGACCGCCCCGACGCGTTCTCCTACACCCTGGAAGCACACGCCGACGCCCTCGCGCGGGTACTCACCGAAGCCCGCGTGGAGGCGGCTGAAGTGATCGCGCACAGCATGGGCGGCGCCGTCGCGATCGTGCTGGCCGCCCGCCACCCCCACGTGGTGTCCCGGCTCGTCCTGGTGGACGCGAACCTGGACCCGTTGCCCCGGGTGCCCGGCGGACCCGGCAGCAGCAGCATCGCCTCCTACACGGAGGAGGAGTTCCTGGCCGGGGGGTGGGCCGAGGTGCGCGAGCGGGCCGGCGCCCACTGGTGGTCGACCATGCGGCTGGCCGGCCGGACCGCCCTGCACCGCAGCGCCGTGCACCTCGTGACCGGTACGACGCCCACCATGCGGGAGCTGCTGCTGGATCTGAGGATCCCGCGCGGCTTCCTGTACCCGGAGGCGGACGGAACCCCCGCCGGGACCGAAGTCCTGGAGGCCGCAGGGGTCCGGGTCCTGCCCGTACCGGACTGCGGGCACAACATCATGCTGGACAACCCGGACGCCTTCGCCCGGGCCGCCTCGGCCCTCCTGCGGGACGCCCCGCCCGAGGCCGGGTAGCCGCCGAAGACGCCACCTGCCGACGGAGCTTACGATGCCGACGGAGCTTCCCAAGCCCCGCCGGCCGAAAAGGCTTCGGCAGCCCGTTCGCACGGCCTCGCCCAGCGCCCTCCCCGCGTCCGGAGTGCTTCGCCGCGCTCCTCAGCGCTGCCCGGCGGTCCTGACGGCTCCCGCGGTGCGCTTGGCCGGAGCGCCCGGGGAAGGGGTGCCGTCGGTCCAGGCGTAGACCCGCTTGCCGCGCACCGCCACCTGGTACTGGTGCCGGTCCCGGCACTCGGGACGCTCCTCCGCCCTCGTGTCACCCGGCCACCAGCGGGCGGCCAGCCGGGGACCGCCCTTCACCTTCTGGGTGCCGGCGGTGCACTGCGGTTCGTCGAGCGTGGTCCGGCCCAGGGTGAAGCGGATCAGCCGAGCCTCGCCGTTCGTCCGGACCCGTATCCGTATGTCCGTGGCGTCCGCCGGTATCCAACTGGGCAGCGCGAACGCCCGGTCGCCGCGCACGGGCGCGTCGGCGGCGGTGGCGTAGCGCTTGCCCTTCTCGTGCAGGAACCGGTCGTCCAGCGCGTTGGTGACCGGGTTCGGAGGGAGGTTGGGCAGGGCGAGGGCGGCCGTGGCCAGTACTCCCACGGCAGCGGCGGCGATCACGAGCGGGCGGCGGTTCATAGGGTCAAGTGTTCCGAGCGGAGGTGCGGGCCGCGTCCCTCCGCGGTATCAAGTTCGTCTCTGCCGCAAGTCGGATACGGCCTCATACCTGAGAGGGGCTTGACCGCCACCCCCAGCGCCTCCCCGTTACAGCCCGCAGTCCACCCGCAGCCCGAACCTCGCGGACGCCGGTGGTTGAAACCCTCCCGGCGGAGGGCCCGGCTCACGCGGTGAGGCCGCTTTCCCACGCCCAGGCCGCGATGCCGACCCGGTTGCGCACGGAGAGTTTGCGCTGGACGTTCGCGATGTGGGTCTTGGCCGTGCCGGCCGAAATGAACAACTCCGTTCCGATCTCCGCGTTGGTGAGTCCCTTGGCCACGAGAGCGGCTATCTCCGACTCGCGTTCCGTGAGGGACTCGATCAGCCGCGGGGCCCGACTCCTGGCCGGACCCGGATCCTTGAGGTGTTCGAGCAGCCGCACGGTGATGGAGGGGCTGATCAGCGTGTCCCCCGCCACCGCGGCACGTACGGCCTCCACCAAGAGCGCCGGTCCGGAGCGCTTGAGCAGGAAGCCGCAGGCGCCGTGACGCAGCGCGGTGTGCACGTACTCGTCCAGGTCGAAGGTGGTGACCACCACCACGCGCAGTGGCTCGGCGGCTTCCGGCCCTGCCAGCCTGCGGGTGACCTCCAAGCCGTCGAGGCGGGGCATCCGGATGTCGGCCAGCACGACGTCCGGCTTCAACTTCCGGGCGAGTTCGATGGCTCGGACGCCGTCCGCCGCCTCACCGACCACCTCCATGTCCGGTTGCGAGTCCAGGATCAGGCGGAAGCCGATGCGAACGGATTCCTGATCGTCGGCGAGGAGGATGCGGATGGTCACGCCCAGCACCGTATCCGTCGGCGGCACGGATGATCCATCGATCACCGTTACGGGCGGCGCGCGGGGGAAGGGCGCGGGGGCCGGTCAGCCTGCGGTGTAGGGGAAGGCGGCGAGGAGCCGCCAGCCGTCGTTCCCGTGCGGCCCGGCGGTGAGCGTGCCGCCGAGTGCGTCGATCCGTCCCTTGAGGCCGATGAGTCCCGTACCCCCGCCGCGTCGTTCCTCGTCGAGGCCCGCGCTGGCGGGTCCGGCGCCGTCGGCCCCGGTGTCGTTGGCGACGCCGACGACCAGGGTGCGTTCCGCGGGGTCCCCGTCGACGCGCAGCGAGATCCGCACCGGTGCGCACGAGCCCGCGTGCCTGCGTACGTTCGTCAGGGCCTCGGCCACCGTCCGGTGCGCGGTGGACGCCACCTCGCGGGGCACCTCCGCGAGGTGTTCCGCCGTGAGCAGGGATTCCAGGACGACTTCGGAGCGGCCGGACGCGCGGAACCTGTCGACCATGGCGGCGACGTCGCCCAACCCGTACGGGCTGCCGCGCACTTCGCCGGTTTCCGATCCCCGGACCGATGGTCCACCGGACGCGTCACCCAGCATCAGGACCGTGCGGTCCAGGGAGGCCAGGGCCTGGAGGCCGGCGGCCTCGATCCGCCGGAGGAGCGGCAGCACCTGATCCTGACCGCCCCCGCCCACGACCTGGGCGGCTTGGGCGAGCGCGACGATCCCGGAGACGTCGTGCGCCACGAAGTCGTGCAGATCGGAAGCCAATTGGAGGCGCTGCGTCGCGCGCGCCTCCCGCACCGAGCGGAGCCGGCGCGCGTCGAGGGACCGCAGGTACCCGCCGACCGCCGCGGCGACTCCGGCGACCAGGACGAACAGTGCGAACTGGCCGAGCACTTCGAAGGGTTCGGACGGCGGCTCCAGGCGCAGCATGACGGCCGACTCGCTCAGTGCCAGGCAGCCGCCGACGACCGCCGCCCGGCGGGGCTCGGTGAACCGCACCACGAGGAAGATCAACAGGAGCAGCACGCCGTACTCGACGAGCGCCATGAGCCCGGCGTGCAGGAGGGACCGGGGGTGGAGCCCGGTCACGGTGCCGAGGGCGGACGTCGCGGCCACCAGGCCGGCGGCCGGCGCGAGTCGGGGGCGCGACGCGGGCCAACGTCCCAGCACCGCGCAGGTGACGACGACCGCGGCGACCATCGGCAGGACGGTCCGCCATCCGGCGGCGGGCAGCGTCAGAACACCCGCGAGGACCGCACCCGAGGCCACGATCGCGCAGAGCGCGGTGACGGTCCGCGCCCGCAGGCGCCGGAAGGGAGTCATGACCATCCTGAGGGTGAGTGCGTCGACTTCATCGACACGGGCTTGCGGGGAGCGGGGTGAAGGCCCCCCCGAGGGGCGTGCTCACAGGGGACGCCCTGATCGGACGCCCGCGCTACCGGTCCGCCCGAAAAGACCGTCATCCGGACACCGAGCGGGCGCCCGAGCCGCACCGCCCGCCCCTGGCCCGATCCGGCCCTGACCCCCACGCCGCGCACGTCCCGGGCCCGCGCACACGAAAGCCCTCCCCGGAGGGAGGGCTGGGGGTGGGACGGGAAGAGTGCCCCCGGCAGGACTCGAACCTGCGGCCAAGTGCTTAGAAGGCACCTGCTCTATCCACTGAGCTACGGGGGCCGGAAGGTGGCCGTGGTGGCCTGGAGCCCCTCGGTGGGGGTGGGGCGTCCGTCCGTGCCGGGTCAAGGATAGGGCTCCGGTTGCCTTGTCCCGGTTGCTTCACTCGCGGGCCACGATGTGGAGGTTCGGTGAAGCGGTCCCGATACTCGCAGGCAGGTGCGATTCTCGCATCGCTTTTGCGCCGCGTCGCCCTGGGTGTTGTGCACTCGTTATGCCTGCGTCCCACTCGTCCGCCGTGTCCATGATGTTCCGCCGGAGTAGCGGTCGGCGCGCAGAGGGCGTATAAGCTTCAAAAATGGTCCTAAATTGGGCATTCTTCGCATGTGGTGACCTTGGATGTACGGCCTCAGCTGCTCGATGCCCTGTCCGCCCTGCGCGACCGGGTCGCGTCCGTGCGTCTGCCGCTGCCCCTGCCCGGCGCCCCGCGCGCCCGCCAGACCAGAGCCGAGCTGCTCGCGCAGCTCGACGACTACCTCGTGCCCCGGCTCAAGGCGCCCGAGGCGCCCCTGCTCGCCGTCATCGGCGGGTCGACCGGGGCCGGCAAGTCCACCCTCGTCAACTCCCTCGTCGGCCGGCAGGTCAGCGAAGCCGGGGTACTGCGCCCCACGACACGCACACCGGTGCTCGTCTGCCATCCGGATGACCACCACTGGTTCGCCGGCATGCGGATCCTCCCCGACCTGATGCGCGTCTGGGCGCCGCAGGAGGACGACGAACCCGCCGGCCCGCCCAAGAAGAACTCCCCCCGCACCCAGAACCGTCGCGCCTCCGCCCGCGAACTGCGGATCGAGACCGTCGCCACCCTCCCGCGCGGGCTCGCCATCCTCGACGCCCCCGACATCGACTCCCTCATCGTCGAGCACCGGACGCTCGCCGCCCAACTCATCTGCGCCGCCGACGTCTGGGTCATGGTCACCACCGCCTCGCGGTACGCCGACGCCGTGCCCTGGCACCTGCTGCGCACCGCCAAGCAGTACAAGGCCACCCTGGTCACCGTCCTCGACCGGGTCCCGCACCAGGTGCTCACCGAGGTCTCGCGGCAGTACGGGGCCCTGCTCACGCGGGCCGGGCTGGGCGACGTACCCCGGTTCACGGTGCCCGAGCTGCCCGAGTCGGCCGGCGGGGGCGGGCTGCTGCCGGCCAGCGCCGTCGCACCGCTGCTCGCCTGGCTCAGCCACCACGCCCAGGACCCGGCCGCCCGGCAGTACGCCGTCGGGCGCACCGCGCTGGGCGCGCTCGACTCCCTCGGGCGGCGGATGCCGGAGCTCGCCTCGGCCGTCGCCGCCCAGCACGCCGCCGCCGTACGGCTGACATCGGCCGTCGAGGACGCGTACAAGCGGGAGGGCAAGCGGGTCCGCAACCGCCTCGACCAGGGCGCCGTCCTCGCCGGGGACGCCCTGACCCGGTGGCGCGGCTACCCCCTCGACACCAGCGCCGACGAGCTGCTGGACTCCCTCGCCGAATCCCTCGCCGCGCTGCTCCAGTGCGCCGTCGCCGCCGCCGACGAGCGCATCGCCGACGCCTGGCGCCGCGAACCGGCCGCCGCGGCGGTGTCCCTGCCCGCCCCCGACCGGGAGGCGGCGGAACGTATCGGCATGGCCGTACGGCGCTGGCGGCGCGTCCTGGAGGAACTCGCCGAGGAGGAGGTCGCGCGGCTCGACCAGCAGCCGCCGCCCGACCCCGACGGCGTCGCGGCCCTCCTCGTCGCCGCCCTCCTCGGCGGCAAGCGCGCCCGCCCGGCGGGGGAGAAGCTCGCCGAGCGGATCGGCGTCCAGGCCGCCGTACGCCTGCGCGACCGGGGCGGAGAACTGGTCGGGGACCACCTCGACGAGGTGCTCCGTGCCGAACGCGACCGCCGCCTCGCCCCCCTGGAAGCGCTCGAAGTGACCCCGGAACCACAGGCCGAGCTGATCGCCGCGCTGTCCCTACTGCAGAAGGAGAGGTGACGCGGTGACCGCCCTGACCGACCGTGACCGCACCGATGACCGCTGGGACGACGGGTTCATCGCGCGCTCCCGCCCCCGACCCAAGGGCCGCAGGAGCCTGGGCGCCGTACCCGGCACCGGCGCCGGCGGCGAACTGTGCGGCGAGGGCCTCTGCGACGAGGGCCTGTGCGACGGGGACCACGACGACGCCGAGGTGCTGAACGAGGGCGACGAGGAACTCGTCCGCGCCGTGTCCGGGGCCGGCAGCGACGGCGGCAAGGTCGCCGCGCCACCGCTCAGCCCCGAGGCACAGGCCCTGCGCACGCGCCTCGACGCCCTGCGCCAGCTCGTCGGACTGTCCCGGACCCGCTTGGACGGCAAGACCCTCGCCGAGGCGGGCCGGGTCCTCGACGAGGCCGCGGCGCGCCGCGGGCTGTCCCCGCAGCACACCGTGGTCGCCATCGCCGGAGCCACCGGAAGTGGCAAGTCCACGCTGTTCAATTCACTCGCCGGAGTGCAGATCTCCGAAACCGGACTGCGCCGCCCGACCACCGCCGCTCCGATCGCGTGCAGCTGGTCGGACGGGGCCGCCGGCCTCCTGGACCGGCTGGAGATCCCCGGCCGACTGCGGCGCCGGCCCCGCGAGACCTCCGAGGCCGAGGCCCTGCGCGGCATGGTCCTCGTCGACCTGCCCGACCTGGACTCGGCGCTCGGCGTGCACCGGGATCACGTGGACCGCGTGCTGGCGCTGGTCGACGCGGTGGTGTGGGTCGTCGACCCCGAGAAGTACGCGGACGCCGTCCTGCACGAGCGGTACCTGAGGCCGCTCGCCGGACACGCGGAGATCACCTTCGTCGTGCTGAACCAGGTGGACCGGCTGCCCGGCGACTCCGCCGACCTCGTCCTCGACGACCTGCGCAGACTCCTCGACGACGACGGCATCGCGCTCGGCGAGCACGGAGAACCCGGAGCCACCGTCCTCGGGCTGTCCGCCCTCACGGGTGAAGGCGTCGGGGAACTTCGCGAACTCCTCGGACAGTTCACCCAGGAGAAGGGCGCCGCGACCCGGCGGATCTCCGCCGATGTCGACCGGGCCGCGCTGCGCCTGCGCCCGCTGTACGTGGCCGACGGGCACGCGGGGCCGGAGATCGGGGAGGCGGCGCGCGCCGAGTTCGAGGACCGGCTCGCGGAAGCCGTCGGCGCGTACGCGGCGGGGCTCGCGGCCGAGCGGGCCTGGCGGCGCAACGCCGGAAAGGCGTGCGGGACGCCCTGGCTGCGGCTGTGGCGGTGGTACGAGGGCCGCCGCTCGCCGCGCTCCTTGGCCGGACTGGCCGCGCTGGCCGCGATCGGCCGCTCCGGCACGCCCGTCGCGCAGGCCCCCGTGGAGGAGGAGGTGACCGCCCGCCAGCGCGTGGAACAGGCCGTGCGGACGGTCGCCGACGAGGCGGTCATCGGGCTGCCCGACCCCTGGGCGCAGGCCGTACGGGAGACCGCCGTGCGCGGCGGCGAACAACTGCCCGAAGCGCTGGACGAGCTGGCCGTGACGCTGGGTCCCGCCGTCGCCGTACCCGGCGCCAAGCCGCCGCGGCCGGCGTGGTGGCCCGCCGCGGTGCTCGCGCAGGCGGCGATGACGCTCGTTCAGATCTTCGGCGGGCTGTGGCTCGTCGGGCAGATCGTCGGTGTCCTCGAACCGAAGCTCATGCCACCGGTGCTGTTCATGGTGGCGGGCATCATCGGCGGCCCGCTGGTGGAGTGGGCCTGCTCCCTCGCGGCCCGCGGGCCGGCCCGCCGCTACGGACAGGACGCCGAAAGACGGCTGCGGCAGGCCGCCGCGGGCTGCGGGCGGGCGCGGGTCCTGGAACCGGTCGCGGCCGAACTGCTGCGCTACCGGGAGGTGCGCGAGCAGTACGCCACGGTTGCCGCAGGAGGGACGAAGTTGTCCACAACCGGTGAGTAGTCCACAGGCTTGAGCGGGACCGGGGGGCCGGGTCCAGCATGGTCGTACCTCGCGCGGCAGGTCCGCGGGGGTACCCGGGCGGAGGGCCCGCGCGGGTGGGGCAGTTGTGGGGAGGGCGGCCGGGATGAACGACACCCTGGTGACACTGGTCGGGTACGTGGCGACGCAGATCGACTTCAAGGAGACGACCAGCGGCCCGTCGGCGAGGTTCCGCTTCGCGGTCACGCCGAGGTACTTCGACCGGCGGACGGACACCTGGACGGATGCGGCCACCAGTTTTTACACGGTGTGGGCACGCCGTGTACTGGCGGTGAACCTGGCCGGCTCCGTGTCCGTCGGCGAACCGCTCGTGGTGCACGGGAGGCTGCGGGTCCGGGAGGACCCGCCCGACGGCGACGGCGTCCGATGGTTCTCCGCGGACATCGACGCCATCGCGATCGGACACGACCTCAACCGCGGCACGGCGGCGTTCCGTCGGGTGGTCAGGACGGACACCCCGCTGATGGGCACTCAGAACGCGGCGGTGGTCTGAGTGTTCGAGGCGGCTAGGATTCCCCGGTACTCACGGGCACCTGGGTCTTTGGCCCGAAGGGGAAGACTGTGTCGACTGCTGTTCCCGCATCCTCCGCAACCTCCACATCCTCCACATCCTCCGCATCCGCCACGGTCGCGGCGTCCTCGGCGCTCGTCGCCGGCGCCACCGTCGCCGCTGCGGCAGCGGGCAGACCGGCGTCCGCGCCCCTGGCTGCGTCCGGCGCCCGTCCCACGCCCGGAACCGCCGCGCCCGCGGTTCCGCTTACCGTCCTGGCGGCACCTGCTGCCCTTCCGGAGCCAGGCTCCGACGACTCCGCCGACGCCCCCCTCCCCGCCCCCGCGGCGGGGTCCGGCGGGGGGCGGCCCTCCGTGCGTCGGCCGCTCGCCGTGGCCCTGTTGGCGGCGGCGGCCTTCACCGCCGCGCCGGGGGCCCGGGCCGCTGCGGACGTGGGTCCCACCCCGGGCCGCGCCTCCGAGGGGGCCGGCGCCGTCCTCGACGGACTCAAGACGTACGGGCATGCCGTCCTGCACGCCGGGGACGGCTCGGTCCGGCAGATCCCGGCCGGCCTCCACGAGATGCGGGTCGACGGCGGCGGCACCCTCCAGACGTACGGAGTCGGCGTCGCGGGATACGCGCAGCCCCAGGCCCGCTTCACCGAGACCGGTTGGGGCGGCAGCCCCCTCGCCGGGAATGCCGAGGCGGGCCGCATCCGCTGGGTCCTGGAGCACTCCTACCCCCAGTTCAACGACCTGGCCGGGCTCGCCAAGGCCTCCGGAGCCGGTGCGCTGACCGCGGAGAGCGCGGCCGCCGGTACCCAGGTGGCGATCTGGAGACTGGCCGCCGGGGCACCGGTCGAGGCAGCGGACCCGGCCGCCGAACGCCTGGCCGACTACCTCCAGCGGGAGGCGGGCCGACTGCCGGAACCGCCCGCCTCGCTGGGGCTGGAACCCGGCCCGGCGGCGGGACCCGTCACCGGGGCGGCCGGCAGCCGCATCGGTCCCGTCACGGTGCGGACCCGGGCGCAGAGCGTGAGCGTCACCCCGGACGCCGCCGCCGTCGCCATGGGAGTGCGGGTCGTCGACGCCGACGGCAAACCCCTGACCTCCGCCGCCGACGGGAGCCGCTTGTACTTCGAGGTGCCCGCCGGCACCCCCGACGGCACGGCCTCCGTCACCGTCCAGGGCTCCACCAAGGTCCCCGTCGGGCGGATCTTCAGCAGCGGCATCCCCGCCGAGGCGCAGATCGTGGCCGGCTCCAGCGAATCTGCGGCCTCGGCCGGGGCCGCCGCGGCGTGGCCCGCACCCGGGCAGGCGGCCACGGGCCCGGTCGGCACCCTGGCCGGGGCGACCGCGGTTCCCGTCGCCGAAGCCACCACGGCGGCCGCGCCGGAATCCCCGGACGAGGAGCGGCTGGCCTCCAGCGGCAGTTCCGCCGCGACCCCGGTCATCGCGTCCCTGGCCGTCGGCCTGGTGGTGCTGGGCGGCATGGTCGTCCTCCTCCTGCGCAAACGCCCCCTCGAAGGCGACCACCCGGAGGAGGAGGCGTAGGACCACGGCCCGCACTCCGCCCGGTGCGTGCCGCCGGGCGTCGGCCTCCGGCGTTCGGGGTGTGTCTGATTTCGGATCCGTTCCTCGGGGTAGGGGCTGGCAATGGGTGATCAGGAACTGACGTGGCGGGGCGCGGTCGCGCGGTGGGACCGGCAGCTGTTCGAAGCCGTGGCACGCAGGCACTGGCCCGGGGCCGACCGGGTGCTGCCTCGGCTCGGGCGGGCCGCGAACCACGGGGTCCTGTGGGGCGGGACCGCGGTGGCGATCAGCGTGCTGGGCTCCCCCCGGGCCCGCAAGGCCGCCGTGCGCGGGGCCGCCTCGCTGGCGCTGGCCTCGGCGACCATCAACACGGTCGGCAAGTGGTCGGTCCGCAGGCCCCGCCCGCTGCTGGACGGGGTGCCGGCCGTACGGCAGCTGCACACGCAGCCGCAGACCACCTCCTTCCCGTCCGGGCACGCGGCGTCGGCCTTCGCGTTCACGGCCGGGCTGGCGCTGGAGTCCCCGGGGTGGGGGGCCGTGGTGGCGCCCGTCGCCGCGTCGGTCGCGTTCTCCCGCGTCTACACCGGGGTGCACTACCCCTCCGACGTGGTGACGGGCGCGGCGCTCGGGGTGGCCGCGGGATTCGTCGTACGGCGACTCGCGCGCGACGCCCAGGAGGCCCGGGTGATGCCGGGGGACGAACGGCCCGCGCCCGGGGTCCCGGCGCTCCCGGACGGGGAAGGCCTGACGGTGGTGGTGAACACCGCGTCCGGGACGGCCGCGGAGGCCGGGCTGGACGTGCTGCGGGAGCGGCTGCCGAAGGCGGAGCTGGTGGAGGTCGGCAGCGGCGAACTGGTGGCCGAGCTGGCCGCGGCGGCGTCCAGGGCCACCGTTCTCGGAGTGTGCGGCGGGGACGGCACGATCAACGCCGCCGCCACCGCCGCGCTGCGGGCCGGGGTGCCGCTCGCGGTGTTCCCCGGCGGCACCCTCAACCACTTCGCGCTGGACCTCGGCCTCGCCGGCCCGGCGGACACCTGCCGGGCGGTCGCGGCGGGCGAAGCGGTCCGCGTCGGCGTCGGCCGCTTCACCCCCGGCCCCCGCCACCCCGCCGCACCCGACTCGACGCCGCCCGACGCCCCCGCGCCCGTGGCCACCGGCCCCCATCCGGACGCACGCCCGGTCGGCGGGTCCGTCCCGGTCCCGGGTGCCGGCCCCCGGCCGGGTGAGGACTCGGGATACTTCCTGAACAACTTCAGCGTCGGGGCGTACCCGGAGCTGCTGCGCCACCGGCTGCACTGGGGACCCCGGATCGGCGGCGGGCCGGCCGCGCTGCTCGCCGCCTGGCAGGTGCTGCGCGCCGAGCGGCCCGTACGGCTCCGGCTGGCCGGTCGGCCCCGCAGCGTGTGGCTCCTCTTCGCGGGCAACGGCACCTACCAGGGGACCGGCCCGACACCGCGCCGCCGCGCCACCCTCGGCGAGGGCCTGCTCGACCTGCGGCTCGTCCTCGGCGGTGGCCGCCCCGGCCCCCGCCTCCTCGCCGCCGCGTTCACCGGCCCGCTGACCCGTTCCCCCGTGCACGTCGCGAGCAAGCTGCGCAGCCTGCGCGTCTCGGACGTCCCGCCGGGCACGCCGCTCGCCTACGACGGGGAGTACGCCCAGGCCCCCGCCGCCTTCGTCCTCGACGCGCTACCGGACGCCCTGACCGTCTACCGCCCCCACTGAAGCCCACCGCCCCGGCCCCACGGCCGGGGCGGAGCCGTCGGCGGGCGCCGCGCCGGTCCGCAGCCGCTACCGGGGCGCCGCGCCGGTCCTCGGGCCGCTACCGGGGGCCGCGTCCGTTCTCGGGCCGTCACCCGGGCCCCGCGCCCGTCCGCGGGCCGCCACCCGGGACGGGCGTCCGCCGGGTGCGGCCGGGCGCGCTAGTAGGGCTCCACCGCCGGGCCCGGGTCCACCGCCGGGCCCGGGTCCACCCCCAGGTCGGCGCGCATCGCGCTCCGCATGACCACCCACTGCTCGTTCGCGCGCAGCAGCCCGGACTGGATCTCCTCGAACGAACCGTTCGGCGCGGGGCTGCCCTCCTCCAGCCGCATGACCCGGTCGTACAGGGACGCGAAGGTCTGCGACATCGCGTCCAGTTCCGCCAGGACCGCGTCGGAGGCGGCCATCTGGGCCTCGGCGAAGGACGCGTGCATCGCGTGCCGCGCGTCCTCCAGGGCCGTTCGCCGTTCCGGGGCGACCGCGTCCTTGTGCACCAGCCACAGGTAGTTCATGAGCTCGACGCGGAAGCGGCGGTAGCCGGAGTTCGCCGCCACGTAGCAGTCGCGCCGCTTGTCCAGCGCGGCGACCTGCTGCTCGCGCCGCCACTGGGCCTCGGCCACCCGCTCCTGCCGGTCACCCTGCTCCGCCTGGACGCGGGCGACGAGGCGTTGCGTCAGCAGAGGGGCGAAGAGGGTGCCGCCGACCCCGATGAGCGCGATGGCGAGCGGGACGAGGGAACTGCCGTTCAGGGGGACCTCCGGGACACCGGCGCCGGGTGGCGCAGCAGCATCCTGCCCTCCCGCGTGACACCCGACCAGATCCTTTTCCGCCGCACCCACCACCCGCCGCCCGCAGGCCGCCGTTCCGCCCCAGCTCAGGGGCCTCTGACCTACCCATTCGCCCGCAGCTATGGACGACTGGCAAGATGGGGTGTATCTGCCCACCATCGATCTGCCGGACGGTTTCTCTTGGCTGAGTTCATCTACACCATGCGCAAGACGCGCAAGGCGCACGGCGACAAGGTGATCCTTGACGACGTCTTCCTGAACTTCCTGCCCGGCGCGAAGATCGGTGTGGTGGGCCCGAACGGCGCCGGCAAGTCCACCGTTCTGAAGATCATGGCGGGCATCGAGCAGCCGTCGAACGGTGAGGCGTACCTGTCTCCCGGCTACACGGTCGGCATCCTCATGCAGGAGCCCAAGCTCGACGAGTCGAAGACCGTCCTGGAGAACGTCGAGGACGGCGTCGCCGAGATCAAGGGCAAGCTCAACCGGTTCAACGCGATCGCCGAGGAAATGGCGACGAACTACACCGACGAGCTGATGGAGGAGATGGGCAAGCTCCAGGACGACCTGGACCACGCCAACGCGTGGGACCTCGACGCCCAGCTGGAGCAGGCCATGGACGCGCTGGGCTGCCCGCCCGGCGACTGGCCGGTCACCACCCTCTCCGGTGGTGAGAAGCGTCGCGTGGCGCTCTGCAAGCTGCTGCTGGAAGCCCCCGACCTGCTGCTCCTCGACGAGCCCACCAACCACCTCGACGCCGAGTCGGTGAACTGGCTGGAGCAGCACCTTTCGCAGTACAAGGGCTGCGTCATCGCGGTCACCCACGACCGGTACTTCCTGAACAACGTCGCCGAGTGGATCCTCGAACTCGACCGCGGCCGCGCCATCGCCTACGAGGGCAACTACTCCACGTACCTGGAGAAGAAGGCCACCCGCCTCAAGGTCGAGGGCCGCAAGGACGAGAAGCGCCAGAAGCGGCTCAAGGAAGAGCTGGAGTGGGTGCGGTCCAACGCCAAGGGGCGTCAGACCAAGTCCAAGGCCCGTCTCGCCCGGTACGAGGAGATGGCGGCCGAGGCCGACAAGATGCGGAAGCTGGACTTCGAGGAGATCCAGATCCCGCCGGGCCCGCGTCTGGGCTCGATCGTGGTCGAGGTCAACAACCTCACGAAGGCGTTCGGCGACAAGGTCCTCATCGACGACCTGTCGTTCACGCTGCCGCGCAACGGCATCGTCGGCGTCATCGGCCCGAACGGCGCCGGCAAGACCACGCTCTTCAAGATGATCCAGGGCCTGGAGACGCCGGACTCCGGCGCCATCAAGGTCGGCGATACCGTCAAGATCAGCTACGTCGACCAGAGCCGCGCCAACATCGACCCCAAGAAGACCCTCTGGGCGGTCGTGTCGGACGAGCTGGACTACATCAACGTGGGCCAGGTCGAGATGCCGTCCCGCGCGTACGTCAGCGCCTTCGGCTTCAAGGGTCCGGACCAGCAGAAGCCGGCCGGTGTCCTGTCCGGTGGTGAGCGCAACCGCCTGAACCTGGCACTGACGCTCAAGGAGGGCGGCAACCTGCTGCTCCTCGACGAGCCCACCAACGACCTCGACGTCGAGACCCTGTCGTCGCTGGAGAACGCGCTCCTCGAATTCCCCGGTGCGGCCGTGGTCATCTCCCACGACCGTTGGTTCCTGGACCGGGTCGCCACGCACATCCTCGCGTACGAGGGTGAGTCCAAGTGGTACTGGTTCGAGGGCAACTTCGAGTCCTACGAGAAGAACAAGGTCGAGCGGCTCGGCCCGGACGCCACGCGTCCGCACCGTGCCACCTACAAGAAGCTCACCCGGGGCTAGGTCGAGACCATGGCCAGACACCACTACCGGTGCCCCCTCCGCTGGGCGGACATGGATGCCTTCGGGCACGTCAACAACGTCGTCTTCCTCCGCTACCTGGAGGAGGCACGGATCGACTTCATGTTCCGCCTGGCGCCGGGGGAGGGCAGCGATTCCTTCACGGGCGGCTCCGTCGTGGCCCGCCACGAGATCGACTACAAGCTGCCCCTGGTGCACCGGCACGAGCCCGTCCTCATCGAGTCCTGGGTGACCCGCATAGGCGCCGCTTCCCTGACCATCCGCTACGAGGTCAAGGACGAGGCGACGCAGGACAGGCCGGAAACGGTGTACGTGCGGGCCGAGACCGTGGTCGTGCCCTACAACCTCGCCGAGGGGCGTCCCCGCCGCATCACCGCGGAGGAGCGTCGCTTCCTGGAGGAGTACCTCGACCGGCCCGAGGCCGCCGAAGGGCGCCTCGCGGCATGACCGACCAGCTGCGCTTCGTCGATTCCGGGGAGGCGGCGGACCTCGCCGCCTTCCTGGGTCGGCTGGTGCACTACGACCGCGCCGCCGCGGTCCGCCTGCAGGCGCGGGCGGGCGGCGGCGCGCTCGCCGTCTTCGGACGCCCGCCGTCCTTCGACGTGCTGGCCGTCCGTACGGCCCGCCTCGCCGAGCCCCTCGCGACACCGCTCGACCTGACCGTGTCCGCGGGCGAGCTGCTGGAGGCGATCGACGAGAGCACCGCCGGCGCCGTCGTGCCCCGGCCGGTCACCGGGCCTCCCTGGGCCGGCGTACTGCCGCCCCGCGGTGGCTGGCAGCCCGTGCCGGGCCTGCCCGGCCCCGAGGCGGTCCGGGCCTGCGTGGCCGCGGCCGTCTCCGAGTTCCGGGCCCGCGACGAGGCCCTGCCCCCGCAGCACCGGACCCGCTCCGAGCGCGACCGCATCGGCCGGGAGATCTGGTCGCGGACGCTGGGCGACACCGAACTTCCGCTGCGCGCCGTGCACGCCGCGCAGTCGCTGGGCTTCCTGCGGCCGGTACGGTCCCCCGTCCCCGCCGCCACGACCCCCGCGGCGCCGCCGGTCACCGCGCCCGCCCCCGTGGCGCTGTTCGCCTCGGGCGGCTGGCTGCGCCTGAGCACCCCGTACGGGTCCGTCGCCATGCGGCGCCCCGGGCGGACCGGCGGCCTGGGCGCCCTTCAGGTACGACCCGTCTGACCGCCCGGTCGGCCCCCGCTCAGGCGGAGTTGATCATGGAGGCGGCCGCGTAGGTCAGGTAGCGCCACAGCTGCGCCTCGTGCTCGGGCGCCAACCCCATCTCGTCCAGCGCGACCCGCATGTGCCTCAGCCACGCGTCGTGCGCGGCGGCGTCCACCTGGAACGGTGCGTGCCGCATCCGCAGCCGGGGGTGGCCGCGGTTGTCGCTGTAGGTGGTCGGGCCGCCCCAGTACTGCATCAGGAACAGCGCGAACCGTTCCTCGGCGGGCCCGAGGTCCTCCTCCGGGTACATAGGGCGCAGCAGCGGGTCCCCCGCGACCCCCTGGTAGAAGCGGTGGACCAGCCGGCGGAAGAAGTCCTCGCCGCCCACCAGCTCGTAGAAGGTCTGCTCCTGGACCGTGCTCTGCGACTCGTCATTCACCCGACCATCGTCTCAGACGCCCGGACGGAGTACCCCGGTCCCAGGACCGGCGTACTCGCGCTCCGAACCCTCGGCCTCCCGCCGGGGTCGCACGGGCGGCCCGCCCGCAGGACAGTGGAGTCATGGGTACGGGCGGCACGGGAGCACACACCCCACGCACGTCCCGCGGCGCACCGGACGAAGGGACCCGGGACCTGCGGGAGGCGGCGCACGCCGGTCAGGTGCGGGAGCTGACGGCCGCCGGGGCGCTGGCGGACCCGGCCTGGCGGGCGGCCTTCGCGGCGGTTCCCCGGCACGTGTTCGTGCCGTACTTCTGGACCGGCCGCGGCGCCGGCCACGAACGGCTGTGGGGCGAGGATCCGGACCCCGAACAGCGGGCCCGCTGGCTGCGCGGCGTGTACACGGACGTCCCCCTGGCGACCCGGCTGCGCGACGGCGAACTGGTCTCCTCCAGCAGCCAGCCCTCGCTGATGGCGAAGATGCTGGAGGCGCTGGAGGTGCGCGACGGCGACAACGTGCTGGAGATCGGCGCGGGCACCGGCTACAACGCGGCGCTGCTCTGCCACCGGCTCGGCGAGGAGCTGGTCACCACGGTCGACCTGGACGACGAGATCACCGAGTCGGCGCGGGCCCACCTGGCGCTGCTCGGTCACCACCCGACGGTGGTGACGGGGGACGGCGCGCGCGGCTGCCCCTCCCGGGGGCCCTTCGACCGGATCCTGGTGACCTGCACCCTGCCGCTGATCCCGCACGCCTGGCCCGCCCAGTGCCGGCCCGGAGCGCGGATCCTGGCGCCGCTGTCGACGGGGCTGATCGCGCTGACCGTCCGGGACGCCGATTTCGCCGAGGGCCACTTCCTGCACACCTCGGCCTACTTCGTCCCCCTGCGCGGGGCCACGGCGTCGCCCACCCCCGCCGGCACGACGGGGCCGCTGCACGGGGTTCCGTACGAGCTGGTGCAGAACGAGCGCTTCCAGTTCCTGCTGATCCTGACCGCGGGCGTACTGCACCCGCGCGAGGCCCTGGACCTGTGGCGCAGGGAGGGGCGGCCGGCGCGGGAACGGTTCGGGGTCACGGTCACCGCGCAGGGCCAGTGGTCCTGGCTCGACGACCCCCAGGGCCCGTACGTGTGGCCCCTGGGGGACCCGGTCCGCCCCGGCTAGGCCGAAGGAGACGACCTGAACCGGGACCGGGTCGGGCGATCGCGGGCCCGGCCGGCTAGCCGCGGCGGATGGTGATGGTGGTCCAGGCCCCCACGTGGACCCGGTCGCCGTCGGAGAGGGGAACCGGGACGTAGGGCTGGATCGGCTCCTCACCACCGTTGATGGTGGTGCCGTTGGTGGAGTTCTGGTCGACGACCGCCCAGCTCAGGTCGGGCTGCTGGACGAGCACCGCGTGCTGGTGGGAGACGCCCGGGTCCTCCGGCGGCACCGCGAGGTCGATGTCCGGGGCCTCGCCCGTGGAGGCACGGCGCCGGCCGATGGTGATCTGCCCCCCGGAGAGCGGCAGGTGCTGCTCGGGGGAGTACGCCGGCAGGTTCAGCGCCGCCGCCTCCGGGCCGCTGCGCTGCATCATCGCCAGGAAGTACGAGCGGTCGGGCGCGACCGTCGCCGACCAGGACACCGGCGCCGGAGTGTTCTGCGGCGGGAACGGCTGGTGCTGCTGCTGGTACTCGTGGTGCTGCTGCGCCGGCTGCTGCTGGTGGTACTCCTGCTGCGGCGGAGCCTGCTGCTGGTAGTACTCCTGCTGGTACTCGGGCTGCTGGTACTCCTGCTGCACGGGCTGCGCCTGCTGCTGCCCGGACCGACCCTGCTGCCCGGACTGCTGCGAGGACAGCCCCTGCCCCTGCTGCTCGTGCGAGGGCGGCGGCAGCAGCCAGTCGTCCTCCCGCTGGAGCGGTTCGGCGGGCCGGTTGACCCGGGACGGCCGGGACCCCTGGTACTCGAAGTGGTCCTGGGAGAAGACCGGCTGCGCCGGAGCCGGCGGCGGGGGCGGCGGCCCGGGCTGCGCGCCCGCCCCGGTGCCGGGCCCCGTGCCCGTGGCGTCCGGGGACAGCGGAGCGTACGAAGTCGGCGTACGGGTCAGGAAGTTGTACCGGCACTCCTCGCAGAACGGGGCCATGGCCTCGCGCGGGGTCCGGCACTGCGGGCACAGCTCCGCCTGGGCGGTCGGCTCGCCGGCCGTGGGAGGATAGCCGTATCCGTAGGAGGGCGCCGCGGGGGTGCCCGTAGGGGCAGCCATGCGGTGGCCGCAGACCTCGCACCAGTCGTCGGAGGCGGACTGGTGCCCGTTCGGGCAGGTCGGCATCGCGGCGCTTCCCCCTTCTCCCTGCGTCATCGCGTCAGGTTTCTTCTCAGGTCTTCTTCACTCGGACGGTCCGCGTCGAACGCGTTTCAAGGGTCATCTCGTCGGCATCGGCGACCTTGGCTTTCAGCCGCACAGTACCCGTCACCGCGTCGACGACATCCACCACCTTCGCCAGCAGTTTGGCAGTGTCGGCGTTCCCCGAGGCGCTCGCCAACTGCACGGCACGCCCCAGTTTGGCCGTGGCCCCGTCCACATCACCCATTTTGCGGGCTTCCAGGCCCTGTTGGATAGCCTGCGCGAGTTCTGCCTGTCCTGTGTAGTGCGCCACTTGCGGGCTGATCGCGGTCGAAGCGGCCAGATCGTCGGTCCACACCGCCCTGACCAGGCCCTGCGCGAGCGGCGGCTGCGGCTCGCCCGCCGGCCCCGGCAGGACCAGCGAGGCGCGGGCCGCCAACATCTCCTGGCCGACGGACGCTCCCGGCACCCGAACGCAGACGTGGTACTCGCGGGACTCGTCGCCCCACGAGCCGGTCGGGTAGTCCCCGGCGCGGGGCCCGGCCTCCGTGCGGCGGGCGGTCAGGTCGTGGACGGCGGGCGCGACCTGCTTGACGTACTGGACCTCCACGCCGACCGGGGTCCACAGGCGCAGCGCCACGTCCGCGACCTCCTTGCCCATGACGTTCTCCATCATGCGCGTGAAGTCCTCGGCGAGGTGGGCCGGGTCGGCGACGATGTCCGCCGAGCCGAGCAGCGCGCTCGCGATCCCGGTGACCTCCTTGACCTCCCAGTCGGTGCCCACACCGCGGGCGTCGCAGGTGAAGCGGCCGGCGCAGGCGTCGAGGGTGGCGCGCAGCACGGCCGGCTCCTCGTGCTCGTTGCGGCCGTCGGTGAGCAGGATGCCGTGCCGGATCGCGGCCGGGGACTGGCGGAGCAGGCCGTCGGCCAGCCGCAGCCAGGTCCCGATGGCGGTGCCACCGCCGGCGGTCAGGGCGCGCAGCGCCTCCTTGGCCCGGGCGCGGGTCGTCGGGTCGGCGGTGGCCAGCCGGCCCTGGCCCGGGTAGACCTCGCGGGCCACGTGGGTGCCCGCGATCACCGCGAAGGCGGTGCCGTCGCGCAGGGTGTCGATCGCGGCGGCCGTCGCCTCGCGCGCCCCGCGCATCTTGTCCGGCGGGTACTCCATCGAGCCCGAGCAGTCGACCATGATCACGACGGCCGCGTCCTGACCCAGGACGCGGGCGGCCGTCGCGGTCGCGCCCCCGCTGGAGGTGACCGTCACGATGGCGTGCACGTCCCGGCCGCCCTCGGGCAGGAACTCGTTCTGGTACACCTCCACGCTGAAGCGCGGGGCGCTCGGCTTGGCGAAGTTCGCCATCGACTGGACTCCTCGGGGGCTCGCTGACGACGGGGACGGGCGGGTCAGGCCCGGGGGTGCGGTTCCGCTTCGGCTTCCGCTTCCGGGGCGGCGCCGGGGGTCCCCGGTTCCGGTGCGGCGGCGAAGGGCACGATGGCGACGGTCACGTTGTCGTGCCCGCCCCCGTCGAGGGCGTGGCCCACCAGGACCTGCGCGCTGTGCAGGGGTCGGACGGCCGCGTCGGGGGGCAGGACCTGGGCCATGTCCCGGGCGGATTCCGCGTAGTTCCACAGGCCGTCGGTGCAGACGACGACCACGCCGGGGTGGTCCGGCTTGTAGCTGGCGGTGTGCGGTTCGAGGTCGTACGCGTCGGCCCCGAGCCAGCCGGTGATGGCGTGGGCCCGGACGTCGGCGTAGGCCTCGGCCTCGCCCATCAGGCCCGCCGCGACCATCTGGGCGGCCCACGAGTCGTCCTCGGTGAGGCGCCGGGGCAGGGCGCCGCGGTCGTCGGGCACCCAGTAGGCGCGGCTGTCACCGACCCAGCCGATGGTCAGGACCCCGCCGCTGACGACGGCGCCGACCAGGGTGCAGGCCGGCGCGTTCTGCGCGCCGGGGGTCTCGGGGGCCAAGGCGTTCACGGCGGTGGCCGCGGCCAGGATCGCCCCGTGCATGGCCTCCTGGGGGTGGGCGCCTCGGGGGAGGGCGTCGAGCAGCGCCTCGTTGGCGGCGCGTGCCGCCGCGGCGGAGGCGTCGTCGGGCCGGCTCGCCGAGGAGACGCCGTCGCAGACGATGGCCACGGTCGCGGCCGACCCGTCGGGCAGGGCCGTCGCCGATACCGCGAAGGAGTCCTCGTTGCGGTGGTGGCGCAGGCCGCGGTCGCTGACGGCGGCGACGCTGCCGAGCTCCTCCTCCAGGTGGTCGCGCTCGCGGGGCTGGGCGTGGCCGCAGTGCTCGCAGTACCCGTCGGGGTCGACGTGCCCGGCGCGGCAGGCGACGCAGGTCTTCCCGCCGTCCCCCGCCGGGACGGCCCCGTACGGCTCCTCGTGCGCGGGTCCGCCCTGCGGGACGTACGGCTCCTCGTGCGCGGGCGTTCCCCAGCCCCCGTCCCCGGGCTCCCCGACCCCGCCGGGGAGGTCGTGGCGCACGGGCTCCTGGTACGGGGCTTCGTGCCGGGTCGGCTCGTGCGGGCTCTCGTGCTGGGCCGGCTCCTGACCGTACGGGCCCTCGGGCCCGGGGTCGGAGGCGCCCCGGGGGGCGCTCGGGCCCGGCATGCCGGAGCCGTCGCCGACCAGGGTCGGCGCGGCTTCGGCCACGCTGCCCCAGCCGGGCGCGGGCACCCCGGGGGTGTAGCCGGCGGAACTGCGCAGGCCCGCGGCGACCGGCTCGCCCGCCGGACCGGCGGCCGAGTGCTGCCCGGCGGGGGCGGTCCCGGTCCCCTGCCCGGGGTGGGAGCCCGTCGCCGCGGCGGGGTTCCCGCCCGCGGCGGCCCGCCCGGCGGGAGCCGATGCCGCCAGGGATCCGACCGGCAGGGTCGGATCGGGGTCCGAGGTAGGGGGCGGGGAGGACAGGGCGTAACCGCACACGCCGCAGAAGCGGTCACCCTCCTCCAGGGGCTCCGCGCAGCTGGGGCAGCCCGACGGCCGATGCATCGACATCACTCACACCCACGTCCGGGGACGGAAACGGTTTGCCCGTTCCACCAGTTCGATCCTCTCCTCGCCCCGCTGCGCCAGCCGGGCGAGGACGCGGTAGGAGCGTTCCAGGCCGAAGCGCAGCCCCCGCTCGTCCAGTTGACTGCCGAGCAGCGAGGTCCGGCCGGGGTCGGCGCCCCGGCTACCCGACAGTACCCAGTCGAGGGCCACGCCCAGAACCTCCGTCGCCAGCCGCTCCTGCCGTTCCGGGTCGAGCCCGAACCGTCGCAGTGCCTCGACCTGGCCGGACGCCGCCACGAGATCGGCCAGCAGGGGCTCCTGCGGGGACCGGTCGCGCAGGCGTGCCCGTACGGCCGCCACCCGTGCGGCGGTGTAGTGGATGGAGGCCTCCGGTACGGACTCCAGGGTGCGCACGGCGGCGTCCCGGTCGCCGGACGCCAGCTGGACCCGGGCCAGCCCGAAGGCCGCGCTGACGAACCCCGGGTCGGTGGTCCAGACGAGGCGGTAGTACTCGGCGGCGTTGTCCAGCTGTCCGAGGATCTCGGCGCACAGGCCCAGGGCCAGCTTCGGAGCGGGCTCGCCCGGGAAGGCGTCGTAGATCGCGTCGAAGGACAGCGCCGCTATCTCGTCGTCCCCGGTGGCCAGTGAGGCGATGCCGCGGGCCCACACCACGCGCCAGTCGTCCGGGTGCCGGTCCTCCAACGCGGTCAGGGCCTCGCCCGCCACCGCGAGTTCGCCCAGTTCGAGCCGGGCCCGCAGTTCGCGCAGCCGCAGTTCGGCGGAGTCGGCCGGGGCCGAGCCGAGGGCGCCCAGCAGGTCGGCGGGCGCGGAGGCCAGGAGTCCGGTCAGGAAGCCGGCGTTGGGGTCGGCGGCGTCGACCAGCGGCACGGGCAGGGCCAGCGCCGTGTCGCGGGCGTCGAGGCGGGCCAGCCCGGCCCGGGCCGCGAACGCCCCGGTACCCCGAGCCGGCAGCGGAACGGGAGCCTCCGACAGGCCGGCCGCCGGCGCGGGCCGGGCCGCCGGCGCGGGCCCGGTCCACCGGGGCCCGGGCACCGGAGCGCCCGCCATGTGCGTGGCGGTGGTTCCGAGCGCGGCGACCGCGCCCCCGGCCTGCGGGAACGACGAGGGGCCGGGCGCCGGGGCGCCGACGGAACCCGCGCCACCGGCCGCGACCGGGATCGCGGCCGGAGCCGGAGGAACGGGAGGAACCGTCACCGGAGCCCGCCGCCGGCCCCGGCCCCGCCCCCACACCGGCCGCGCGGTCTCCCGCGCGCCCAGCCGGGAGACCTCTGCCCCCGGGCCGTCCGCGTACAGCCGGGTGTCCGGCACCCGCAGCTCGGGACCGAACAGCGTCGACAGCTGCGGCCGCGGCCGGCCCGTCTGCAGGGCGACGACCTCCCGCAGCACGCCCGTGAGCTGGTCCGCCATCTCCTGCGCGGAGGCGAACCGTCGACCCGGATCCGGATCGGTGGCCCGTACCAGCAGCCGGTAGAACGACTCGTACCGGCCGAACACCTCGATGTGCTCCGGGTCCGGCAGCGAGTCCACGAACACGTTCGTGTAGCCCTGGAAGTCGAACGTGAGCACGGCGAGGGTGCGGGCCACCGTGTAGAGGTCCGAGGCCACGGACGGACCCAGCTCGGCCACCTCCGGGGCCTGGTAGCCCACGGTGCCGTATATCGCCGACTCGTCGTCGTCCATCCGCCGGACCGCGCCCATGTCGATCAGCTTGAGCTGGTCCTGCTGCTGGATGGCGTTGTCGACCTTGAAGTCGCAGTACAGGAGGTTGCGGCTGTGCAGGTGCCCGAGGGCCTCCAGCGCCTCGATCCCGTAGGCGCAGGCCTGCTCCACGGGCAGCGGGTCGCGTCTGCCGTCCGGCCGGCGCCGCTCGTTCGCGATCTCCTTCAGGGACTTGCCGCCCACGTACTCCATGACGATGTACCCGTCGAGCGAACCCGTCCGCTGGTCCAGGTGCTCCACGAAGTTGTAGATCCGCACGATGTTGGAGTGTTCGATCTCCGCGAGGAAGCGCCGCTCGGAGATCGCCGCCTCCATCGCGTCCTGGTCCCCGGTGTCGAGGAGGCCCTTGAGGACCACCCACCGGTCGGAGACGGCCCGGTCCACCGCCAGGTAGACCCAGCCCAGACCGCCGTGCGCGAGGCAGCCCGCCACCTCGTACTGGCCGTGCACCACGTCACCCGCGCGCAGCTTGGGCACGAACGAGTACGGGTGACCGCACTTGGTGCAGAACCCCTCCGTACGGCCCGGCCGTTCACCCCGCGCCCGACCGACGGGCGCCCCGCAGTCCGAGCGCGAGCAGAACCGCTTGCGCTCCGGGACCTCCGGGTTCTCCAGTACGGCCGCCGACGGATCCGGACGCGGCACCTCCGGCATGCTGACCAACCCGGCTCCCAGCCGGCCGCGCCCCGAAGCGGCCGAGGCCGAACCGGAACTGCGCACCGACACCGAACGGGTGGACGCGGAACCCGGCAGTGAGCGCGACAGCCGCCCGGACACCGAGCGGCGCGAGGAGGAGGACCGGGAGGAGCGGGAGGACCGGGCCGAGGCCGAGGACCGGCCCGAGCCGCGCGAGCCCGCCGAGCCCCGCGAATCGCCGTGCCGGGCGGCGCTGGTCATGCCGGTCGGCGGGGAGACGAGTTCCTCGGCGCCCGCCGCGACCGCGCCCGTCGGGGCGAGCCCGCAGGTGTCGCAGTACAGCTCGCCGCCGCCCATGTCCTCGTACGTCCCGGGGCAGCCGGGGCGCATGCAGGGCGTTCCGTTCAGGCTCATGCGTCCTCCTTCCCCGGCCCGCCGGACCGGTGCTGCTCGGGTGGGTGCTGCTCGGGTGGGTGCTGCGCGGTCAGGTCGTGCTCGGGCAGGTGTTGCCCGGGCAGGTACCGGCCCGGCAGGTCGCCCGGGCCCGGTGCGCCGGAGCCGCGGTCACCGTCGCCGCGGTCGTCGGCGTCCCGCACATCGCGCTCCGGTGGCGGCGCCAGTGCCTCGGCGGTGGCCCGCTGGTAGCGCAGGACCGCGAGTTCGGCGGCCCGCAGGTCGCAGGGCGCGCTCCACAGCATCCGTCGGGCGGTGTCGTACCGCTCGATCAGCAGCGGGTCCTCGGCCAGTCCGTGCCGGGCGACCTTCGCCTTGTAGGCGTCCAACCTGCCGCGCAGTTCGGCCCGCACGGCCAGCGGGGCCGTCACCGCGGTCAACGATTCGCGGGCCCGCCGAAGTTCCTCCTCGGCCCGTTCCTCCAGGGCGTCCAACAGGGGGGACAGCCGGTGCCACTGCGCGTGCCGGCGGTACTCGGCCGCCGCCGCGAGCTGCTCCTGCAGGGCCGTCGGCGGTCCGCTGACGGCCGGTACCTCGGACGCCGCGATCTTCGCCAGCACCTCGATGCGGGCGTTGCGGGCCTCCGCGAGGGTCCGATCGGCCCGCGAGAGCACGTCCCGCAGGGCGATGAGCCGCTGCTCGGCGTCCTGCCGGACGGTCAGCACCGCCTCGACCTCACGCCGTACGTCGTCCAGCGCGCGGGCCGCCCTGTCGTACCGGGCGGTGTCCGGCCGGCCCCCGCCCGGGGCGGAACTCCCCACCGCCGGGGTCCAGAAGGCCAGCGGGTCGGCGATCACCCGCTCGCGCAGCCGCGTCAGCTCGGCGGTGATCGACTCCAGGTCGTCGCCCGACGGGTGCTCGCCCGGCCGTACCCCCACCGAGTGCGCCAGTGACCGGGTCCGGTGCAGTTCGGCGGCGAGCAGGTCGATCCGCGCGGGCAGCGCCGACCACACCGCGTCGGCGGCGACCACCAGGTCCAGGGAGCTCGCGTAGAGCTCGTTCATCCGGGCGACGAGCTCGGCCAGCGAGAAGCGCTCCGCGAGCGCGGCGCCCTCCAGCCCGGCGCCGGCGATGGTCACCCCGGGCCCGCGCAGCCGCTCGGTCAGCTCCGCCAGATCCTCCCGGTTGGGCCAGCGGCGCCGCTCGCGGATGGCGCGGGCGGCTGCCAGGGCCCCGCTGTAGGCGTCGAAGTACGTCCACAGGCGGGTGATGGCCGCGTCGGCGGCGGTCCACCGCTCCTGGGTGACCCCGCTGAGCGCGGCCCCCTCCAGGAGCCTGCGGCCCGCGTGGTCCTGGAGCGCGAGCAGCGAGGTCTCCACGGCCTCGTGCTCCGCGCCCAGTCGTGTCAGCGCACGGTCGACGTCGTCCCTGTCCATCACTGCGGGCCCCGTTCCCGGAAGGCTCACGTACGGCCTCGATTCCGCCACCGGCCTCAGCCGTCCCGGTACTTGGGCGCGGGCGGCGAGGCCACCTTCGGCAGCACGTTCTGGAAGTGGTCGCGGTACGAGGTCGCCCACGGGCCGGCGTCGCCGCCCGCACGGTAGTCCTCCAGGACCTTGTTGACCCGGCGCACCAGGTCGGAGGCGTCCTTGTTCATCGCCACCCCGTAGAACTCGCGGGTGAAGGGGGCTCCGACGAGCTGCACCGACGGGTCCTGCGCGGCCTGGCCGGCGGCCAGCGCGTTGTCCGTGATGATCCCGTCGACCTCGCCCAGTTGCAGCCGCACCAGACAGTCCAGCTGGTTCGGGACGGAGACGGACACCGAGCCGTAGGCCTGGGACTTGAGGGCCGCCTCCGCCGTGGAGCCGGCGGCCGTGCAGATCTTGCGGCCGTTCAGCGAGGCGTCGTACCCGGTGATCGGCGAACCCTTGGGGGCCAGGACCTGCTGTCCGGCCTCGAAGTAGGCGGTGGAGAAGGCGACGTCCTCCAGGCGCTTGCAGTTGATGGTCATCGTCCGCACGACGACGTCGACGCGGCCCTCCTGGAGGGCGGGGATCCGCTGGCTGGTGGGGATCGCCCGGTAGATGACCAGGTCCTCGTTGCCGAGGATGTCCTTCGCGATGGCCTTGACCAGGTCGATGTCGAAGCCGACCAGGTGGCCGTCCGGATTGCGGTAGCCCCATTTGAAGCTGTTCTGGTCCACGCCCGCGACGAGCTTGCCGGCCTTGCGGATCCGCTCGATCGTCGGCCCGTCCATGCCGGACGGACGCAGGCTCGCCTCCGGGTCCGGGCAGGTGTCGGCCGGGGCGGCGGGCGCCGCGACCACCGCGGCCGGCTCCCGGACCGGCCCCCTCCGGGCGCCGTCCGGCGCGCCCTGGGCGAGCGGCAGCAGCACCGCGGCCGCCGTCACCGCGCAGGCCGCGGCCATCGCGCTCACCCCGCCCCAGCCGCGCAGCCGGCCCGCCGCGCGCCGCCCGAGGGACGCCCCGGGCGTCCCGGTGGCCCCGTCCTGACCCGACCGTATCCGCCGTATCCGCATCGCTCTCACCTGTACTCCGAAAGCCTGCGGCCGATGCCGAGGAGGGCGGCCACCGCGCCGAGGACGGCCAGCGCCGCCGCGCCCGTCACCAGCCCGTCCAGCGCGCCGAGCCCGCTCCGGGCCGCCCGGGTGAATTCCTGCTGCTCGTGGACCACGGCTTCCTCCAGGGAGGCGTCCACGACGTCGAACGAAGCCCCGCTGCTGTTCTTGTCGCCGATCACCTGGGGCAGGGCCAACTCGTAGTCGCCCTTCATGTCCGACTCCCGGGCCGCCGCGTGCCGCTGCTTCCACTCGGTCACGCCGGCCGCGGCCTTCTTGAGGGGATCACGGCCACTGTCGTCGTCGGCCAGTCGCAGGGCCTTGGCCAGCCCCTCGTCGAGCTGGCGCATGTTCGTCGCGTAGTCGACGTCGTACTTGTCGGACTTCTTGTCCTCGGCCAGTACGGCGCCCCGCGCGATCAGGGTCAGGTTCTCGCCGGCCCGCGCCTGGAGCGAGGCGATCCGCGCGTCGTTGAGCACCTTCAGCGACTCCTGCCCGTCCGCCCGGGCCTCGCTCAACCCCGACCGGGCGACGCTCTGCCCGACCGTCAGCCACAGCAGCACCACCACCGAGGCGGCGGTCGCGGCCAGCAGCCCCTGGTTGAGCACGCGGTGCGTGCGCAGGTAGTTGCGCCGCTGCGCCCACGCCAGCGCGCCGACGGCCAGCACCCCGGCGCCCGTCGCGGCCAGCGGCCAGGACCGGGCCTCGTCGTGGTCCGTGTAGAGCCGCCCGGTCTCCGCCTCGTACAGCCGCTGGGCGGCGGGCAGCAGGACCGTGCTCATCTGCTCGTTGGCGTGTCGCAGGTAGGCCCCGCCCAGCGGCAGGCCCTGCCGGTTGTTGGCACGGGCCTGCTCGATCAGGCCGGTGTAGCGGGGCAACTGCTCGCCGAGGAGCGCTATCTCCTTGCGGGACTCCCCGCCGGCGCCGGTGTTCGCCGCCGCGCTGATCAGGAGCCGGGAGGCACTGGCGATGTCCTTCTCGTAGCGCTCACGGACCTCCCGGGGCTCCTGGGCGCCCGCGAGGAAGCCGCTGGAGGAGGCGGTGTCCGCGTCCGCGAGGGAGCGGTAGATGCTCGCCGCGTCCGCGCTGAGCGGCTGGCTGCGGCCCACCACGGCCTCGGCGGCCGAGACCCGGTCCGAGACCTCCCACACCGCGACCGCGCCGAACAGCACGATCAACGCGGCGAGTACGGCCCCGATGATCCGCAGCCGGCCCGGCTCGGTGGTCGCGGCGGCGCGCAGCCGCTCGACGCCCTCCGCCCAGGCGGTGCCACGCCCCGGCGGGGCGGGCGGGCCCGCGGCGGGACGCGGCGGCGCACCGGAAGTACCGCTCCCGGGCGCGGGCGCGCGTGTCGTGATGGCCACCGTGACCTCCCCCTCGGTCCCTCTGTTCCGGAGCAGTATGGCCTTAGCGGCGGCCCACCACAGCACCCGGTGCTCGATCTTGGGTGATCCGTACCCGCAGCCGGCCAGGAGGACGCCCCCCGCGCCGCCCCTGCCGCCCCCCGCCACCCCTTCACCGTCAATACGTCGGGAGCGCCCCCACGGTTCCGTATCCGCCGCCTTCCGGGGCGGGTTCACCCGAAATGGGCACGGAGCTTCCCGTGGGCCCCGGCGGGCGCCCCCAGCGCGTCCAGCCCCAGCAGCCCGGCGCCCAGCACCGGCGGCGCGGCCACCACCGAGACCCGCGCGAGCGGGGCCCGGCGGGCCAGGAGGGCCTCGATCCTGTCGTTGAGCTGCGGATGGCCGGCCGCGAGGACGCTGCCGCCCAGCAGCACCGGTACGTCCTGCGTCAGCAGGCCGAGCCGCTCCAGCGCCACCGACGCCATCGCCACCACCTCGTCGGCCTGCCGCTCCACGAGGGCGCGGGCCACCGGATCGCCCGCCCCGGCCACCGCGAACAGCACCGGCACCAGCTCGTGGACCCGCCCCCGGGCGAGGGAGCCCAGGTGCAGCGCCTCGATCAGCTCGTACATGGAGCCGAGCGAGAAGTGCGCGGGCAGCGCGGCCGCCAGTTCCGTCGGCCCGCCGCGTCCGTCCTCGGCGCGCGCGGCCCACCACAGGGCCTCCTCCGCGAGCCCGCCCCCGCCGCCCCAGTCACCGGAGATCATTCCGACGGCGGGGAAACGCGCGGTGCGCCCGTCGGGCAGCATGCCGACGCAGTTGATGCCCGCTCCGCAGACCACCGCGACCCCGCGCGGCGCGTCCCCCGCGGGCAGCCCGGCCCGCAGGATCGCGAAGGTGTCGTTGCGCACCTCGGTCGCCGCGCCCCAGCCGCGCGCGCTGACGGCGTCGGCGAGCCGACGTTCCTCCACGGGGAGGTCCGCGTTGGCCAGGCAGGCCGATACCTGGGCGGCGTACGGGGCCCCGGGCCGCAGCCGGGGCAGCCCGGCGGCCTCCGCCGCCTCCGCGACGGCCCGCCCCAGCACGTCCACGGCCGCCTCGACCCCGACCCGGGGCGGCTGGAAGCCCCCGGAGCGGCCGGTGCCGAGGACGCCGCCGTCGGCGCCGATCAGCGCGACGTCGGTCTTGCTGTTGCCTGCGTCGATCGCGAGCACGGCCGCGCCGGAGGGCGTCACGCCCATGCCAGGTGCTCCTTGTTGTGGGCGAGCAGCCGGTCGGTGAGCCCTTCGGCGAGGTCGAACTGCCCGACGAGGGGGTGTGCGAGGAGCGCCTTGAACACCCGCTCCCGCCCGCCGCGCAGGGCGGCGTCCAGCGCGAGGTCCTCGTACGCCGTCACGTGGGAGATCAAACCGGCGTACAGGGGGTCCGGTCGGGGCACGGCCAGCGGCGCCGGGCCGGAGCGGTCCACCCGGGCCTGCACCTCGATGACCGCGTCGTCCGGGAGGAACGGCAGGGTGCCGTTGTTGAGGGCGTTGACCACCTGGATCGGGCTGCCGCCGTCGCCCAGCAGCGCGGCGGCCAGGTCCACGGCGGCCTCCGAATAGAAGGCGCCGCCCCGCTTGGCGAGCAGTTCGGGCTTCTCGTCGAGGGCGGGATCCGCGTACAGGTCGAGCAGTTCCCTCTCCATCGCGGCGACCTCGGCGGCCCGGGAGGGCTTGCGGCCCAACTCCCGGACCACCTCGTCGTGGGCGTAGAAGTAGCGCAGGTAGTACGAGGGCACCACCCCGAGCCGGTCCAGGACCGCCCGCGGCAGGCGCAGGTCGGCGGCGACGGCGTCGCCGTGCGCGGCGATGAGGCCGGGCAGCAGGTCCTCCCCGTCGGGCCCGCCGCGGCGCACCCCGGTCTCCCAGGTCAGGTGGTTGAGGCCGACGTGGTCGAGGTGGACCTCGGCGGGGGACAGGTCGAGCAGCTTGGCGAACTTGCGCTGGAAGCCGATGGCGACGTTGCACAGGCCCACGGCCTTGTGGCCGGCCCCGAGCAGGGCCCGGGTGACGATCCCGACGGGGTTGGTGAAGTCGATGATCCAGGCGTCGGGGGCGGCCCGCCGGACGCGCTCGGCGATGTCCAGCACCACCGGGACGGTCCGCAGGGCCTTGGCGAGGCCGCCCGCGCCGGTGGTCTCCTGCCCGACGCAGCCGCACTCCAGCGGCCAGGTCTCGTCCTGGAGTCGGGCGGCCTGCCCGCCGATCCGCAGCTGGATCAGCACCGCGTCGGCGCCGGCGACGCCCGCGTCCAGGTCGGAGGTGGTGGTCACGACGGCCGGGTGCCCCTGGCGGGCGAAGATGCGGCGGGCCAGGCCGCCGATCAGCTCCAGCCGTTCGGTGGCGGGGTCGATCAGCACCAGCTCCTCGACGGGCAGGCCGGCGCGCAGCCGGGCGAAGCCGTCGATCAGTTCGGGGGTGTAGGTGGAACCGCCCCCCACCACTGCGAGTTTCATGGTCGTCAGCCTTTCACTCCGGTCAGGGTGACGCCTTCGACGAACGCCTTCTGGGCGAAGAAGAAGAGGACGATCACCGGTGCCATGACGAGCACGGTCGCCGCCATGGTGAGGTTCCAGTTGGTGTGGTGCGCGCCCTTGAAGGACTCCAGGCCGTAGCTGAGGGTCCAGGCGGCCGGGTTGTCGGAGGCGTAGATCTGCGGGCCGAAGTAGTCGTTCCAGGCGCAGAAGAACTGGAACAGGGCGACGGCCGCGATGCCCGGCTTGGCCATGGGCAGCACGACGCGCAGCAGGGTGCGCAGTTCGCCGCAGCCGTCGACGCGGGCCGCGTCGAGGTATTCGTCGGGGATGGTCAGCAGGAACTGGCGCAGCAGGAAGATGGAGAACGCGTCACCGAAGGCCATCGGGATGATCAGCGGCCACAGGGTGCCGGACAGGTCCAGCTGCTTCGCCCAGAACAGGTACATCGGGATGACCACCACCTGCGGCGGCAGCATCATCATGGCGATCACCAGCAGCAGTGACAGTCGCCGCCCGCGGAAGCGGAACTTGGCGAGGGCGTACGCGACGGGCACCGAGGACACCACGGTCAGCAGGGTGCCGAGGCCCGCGTACAGCAGGGTGTTGCGCCACCAGGTGAGGAAGCCGGGGGTGTTCCAGACCGTCGCGTAGTTGTCCCACTCCCAGGTGCGCGGCCACAGGTCGCGGGTGAGGGCCTGCTGGTCGCTCATCAGGGAGGTGAGGAGCAGGAAGACGAACGGGAGGACGAAGAACAGGGCGGCGGCCACGCCCAGGCTGTGCACGGCGACCCAGTGCAGGACCTCCCCGCGACGCGCGCCCCGGCGGGTCGAGAGGCGGGTCGAACGCAGCGGCGGGATACGGGTCGAAAGGCGGGGCGTACGGCTCGACGTGGTCATTCACCGGCTCCGATCAGTCCGCCACGGCGCCGCATGAGGAGCGCGGTGAAGGCCATGGAGAGGGCGAACAGCACCAGGGCGACGACGCAGGCGGTGCCGTAGTCGAAGCGCTGGAAGCCGACGTTGTAGACCACCTGGGGGAGGGTCAGCGTGGACTTGTCGGGATAGCCCGGCTCGAACTGCTGCCCCGAGCCGCCGATGACGCCGGCGGCGGCCTTCCCGGCGACCAGCGGCTGGGTGTAGTACTGCATGGCCTGGATGACCCCGGTGACCACGGCGAACAGGATGATCGGCGAGATGTTCGGCAGGGTGATGTGCCGGAACCGGGCCCACGCGCCGGCGCCGTCGAGCTCGGCGGCCTCGTACTGCTCCTTCGGTACGTCGAGCAGCGCGGCCATGAAGATGACCATCAGGTCGCCGACCCCCCACAGCGCGAGCGCCGTGAGGGCGGGCTTGGACCAGTCGGCGTCGGTGAACCAGCCCGGCGCGGGCAGTCCCAGCGACTCCAGCACGGTGTTGACCGGGCCGGTGCCGGGGTTGAGGAGGAAGACGAAGGCGAGCGTCGCGGCCACCGGCGGGGCCAGGTAGGGCAGGTAGAACAGGGTCCGGAAGATTCCGGCCCCGGTCCTGATCCTCGTGATGAGCAGGCCGATGCCGAGGCCGAAGACGACCCGGCAGCTCACCATGACCAGCACCAGCCACAGGGTGTTGCGCATGGCCGGCCAGAACAGCGGATAGTCCGTGAAGACGTAGCTCCAGTTGGCCAGTCCGTTGAAGACGGGTGGTCGGAAGCCGTCGTAGGAGGTGAAGGAGAAGTAGACGGTGGACAGCAGCGGATAGGCGAAGAAGACCGAGAAGCCGATCAGCCAGGGGGACATGAAGGCGACGGTCCGCAGCCGGGACCGGCGGCGCCTGATCTTCGGGGCGCGGGCGTGCGGGCCCGCGGGGGCGTGGGTGTCGGGCATCGGATTACTGGGCCTTCGCGATGTCCGTGTCGATCTGCCGGTCGGTGTTCGCCAGTCCGGCGGCGATGTCGGGGACGTCGCCCTTCTCCACCGCGTACGCGAAGTCCTGGAAGGTCAGTTGGTAGGTACCGCCGTCGGCCTGGGCCGGGGTGGTGTTCGACTTCGGGTGCCGGGCGATGTCGATGAACGTCTTGAACTCGGGGGTCACCTCGAGGTCCGGGGAGTCCAGGGCGGCGAGCGTGGACGGCACGTTGTGGATGGCGTTGGCGAAGGCGACCACCGCCGCGGTGTCGGTGGTCATGTACCGCACCAGCTCCCAGGCGGCGTTCTGCTTCCGGCTCGCCGCGGAGATGCCCATGATCGTGCCGGAGACGTAGCCCTTGCCGTAGTCGGCGATCCGATCGTCCGGTACGGGCAGCGGGGCGGTGCCGATCTCGAAGGTGACCCCGGCGTCCTTCGCCATGGCCGCCCGCCACTCGCCGTCGATCTGCATGGCGACCTGGCCGCGGTGGAAGGGGTGCTCGGCGCTCCACTCGTCACCGAAGCCGGCGCGGAACCTCTCCAGCTTCTCGTAGCCGCCGAGCTCGGCCACGAGGTCCTTCTGGGCGGTCAGCATCTGCGCGAAGGCCGGGTCGGCGGCCAGGTTCGACTTCCCGTCGGGGCCGAAGTACGTGGGGCCCCACTGGGCGGCCAACCGCATGGGGGTGGTCTCGTAGCCGTGGAAGGTGGGCATCAGGCCGACCCGTTCGTACGAGTCCCCGCTCCGCTTGGTCAGTTTCCGGGCGACCTCGGTGAACTCGCTCCAGGTGCGCGGTGCTTTGGTGATGCCGGCGGCGGCGAACGCGGTCTTGTTGTAGACGAGGCCGTAGGCGTCGTTCAGCAGCGGCAGCGTGCACTGGTTGCCCTTGAACTGCGTGTATTCCAGCAGGGTCTTGGGGAACACCTTGGCCTTGTCGACCCCGGACTTCGCGAGGAAGGGGTTCAGGTCGACGAAGGCGCCCGAGTTGCAGAACTTCCCGACGCTGTCGGTGGTGAACGAGGAGACCACGTCGGGGGCCTTGTCGCCGCCCGCCCGCAGGGCCTGGTTGACCTTGTCGTCGGTCATGTTGCCGGTGGTCTTCACCTTGATGTTCGGGTGCGCCTTCTCGAACCGGGCGATGTTCTCCTCGATCGCCTTGACCTCGGCGGGCGCGGACCAGCCGTGCCAGAAGCTGAGGGTGACGTCCGCCTTGGGATCGTCGGCGGCGGCGCCGCCCTGCCCCGTGCAGGCGGTGGCGAGTACGGATATGGCGGCCAGGGTGGCCGCGGCCGTGGTGAGGCGTCCGGTTCTGGGCATGGCGGGGCTCGCTCTCTGCGGGAGGAACTTCCGGTGAGGGGTGCCAGGGAGGGGATCGGGGGGCCTGGGGGGAGGGAGGGGCGCCGGGGGCGGACGGGGCGGGGCGCTCTAGCGGGAGGTGTCGAACACTTCCTCGCGGGCGGCGGCCAGGGCACTCTCCAGGGCGCCCCGCAGGACGGGCCGTTCGCGGACCTCGCCGGTCACGAGGCGGGGCCGGGAGGGCGCCAGCTCGGCCAGCTCGGTCTCCAGCAGCGTGCGCAGGGGGTCGCCGCCCGCGGTGATCACGGCCCCGGACAGCACCACGATCTCCGGGTCGAGGACGGCGACCAGCGAGGCGAGACCGGTCGCGAGGACGGTGGCGTACGAGCGCAGGAAGTCCAGGTTCGCCCCATGGGGCGCGGCGGCGGCCCGCTCCAGCAGGGCGACGCCGACGGCGACCTGCGGCCCGTGCGGGGCGTCCGGCGCGGGCTGCGGCGGGGTGTCGATGCCGAGTTCGGCGGCGAGCCGGGGCAGCACCTGTACGCCGGCCAGCTCCTGGTACCCACCGGTGTTGGCCCGGGTCACCTGGCGGACGAGCGGGTGCCCGGAGACGGGCAGGAAGCCGACCTCGCCCGCGCCGCCGGTCCAGCCGCGGTGCAGCCTCCCGCCCAGGACCAGGGCGGCGCCGAGTCCCTCCTCGTTCCACAGCAGGACGAAGTCCTCGTGCCCGCGGGCCGCGCCGAGCCGCTGTTCGGCGACCGCGGCGAGGTTGACGTCGTTCTCGTACTCGACGGGCACCGGCAGCGCCGCCGCCAGTTCGTCGAGCAGGGTGGGGGAGTGCCAGCCGGGCAGGTGACTGGCGTACCGCAACTGGCCGGTCTGCGGATCGAAGGCGCCCGGGGTGGCGATGACCAGCCGGTGCAGGCCGTCCGGGCCGATCCCGGCGGCGCGCACGGCGCCGTCGAGGGCCCGGGTGACCTGCTCCACGGCGCCGGCGCCCTCGGTGTAGGGGAGTTCGAAGCTGCCCGTCACCGTGCCCGTCAGGTCGGCCACCGCGGCGAGCACCCGTTCCGGGGTGACGTCGAGTCCGCCGACGTGCGCGGCGCGGCCGTTGAGGGCGTAGAGCTGGGCGCTGGGGCCGGGGCGGCCGCCGTCGGTTCCGGTGGCCACGACCAGGCCGGCGCTCTCCAGGCGGGCCAGCAGCTGGGAGGCGGTCGGCTTGGACAACCCGGTCAGCTGCCCGATCCGGGTCCGGGACAGCGGGCCGTGCGTCAGCAGCAGCTCCAGGGCGGCGCGGTCGTTCATGGCGCGCAGCAGGCTGGGCGTTCCGGGCGTGGCGGCGGGCATGGCGCGGTCTCTCCTCCACGAGGTGAACTGTTAGGTAAGTTTCCTATTGGGTTCCGAGCCGTGTCAATGCCGCTGCCCCGCCGGAAGGGGACCGGCGGGGCAGCGGCGCGGGCGCGAGCCCGGACGTAAGGGAAGTACGGGGAGCTACGGGAGCTACTTGGTGATCCTCGGCGATCCCGATCCCGACTGCGGCGGGATCGGGGCGGTCGCCAGGGACTGCGGCGAGGTCGGGTTCGACAGGGCGGACGGCGCGGCGACGGAGGCCGACGGATCCGCGGCCTCCTCGGCCTCGTCGGCGATCGGGAGGCCGCCGATGATCTTGATGCCCGCCGCGTCGAAGGCCTCCTTGATGCGCCACCGCAGCTCGCGCTCGACGGAGAACTGCTGACCCGGCATGGTCTTCGCCGAGACCGCCACCGTCATGGACGCCAGCAGCACCTCGTCCAGGCCCAGCACCTCCACCGGGCCCCACAGGCGCTCGTCCCACGGGGACTCCTTGGCCAGCGAGTCGGCGACCTCCTGGACCACCTCACGGATGTGCGCGAGGTTCTCCGAGGGCTTGACCTGCACGTCCACGGCGGCGGTGGCCCAGCCCTGGCTGAGGTTGCCGATCCGCTTGATCTCACCGTTGCGGACGTACCAGATCTCCCCGTTGTCGCCGCGCAGCTTCGTCACGCGCAGTCCGACCTCGATCACCTCGCCGGAGGCCACCCCGGCGTCGATCTTGTCGCCGACGCCGTACTGGTCCTCCATGATCATGAACACACCGGACAGGAAGTCCGTCACCAGGTTCCGCGCACCGAAACCGATGGCCACACCGGCCACACCGGCACTCGCCAGCAGCGGGGCCAGGTCGATCTTCAGCGCGGCCAGCACCATCAGCGCGGCCGTGCCCAGGATCAGGAACGAGGCCACCGAACGCAGCACCGAACCGATGGCCTCCGACCGCTGCCGGCGCCGCTCCGCGTTGACGAGGAGCCCGCCGAGCGCCGTACCCTCCACCGCCTCGGCGCTGCTGTTCATCCGGCTTATGAGCTTGGTCAGCGCCTTGCGGACCACCGAACGCAGGGCCGCGGCTATCACCACGATCAGCAGGATGCGCAGGCCGATGCTCAGCCAGGTGGCCCAGTTCTCCTCGATGAAGCTCGCGGCATTGGTCACGCTCTCGGCGGCATCGTCGGTGGTGGTCGCTGCCAACGGGAGCAGAGTGGCGGGCGAGGGCACGGCGGGAACCTCCAGGCATAGCGGCCTGCCCGCGGAACGGGGTGTGCGGGCAGACCAACCACACTAACGGGGCACGAGCCCGACCCCGTTGCCGTGTTCGAGGGAGAGACGGGACTCACCTGGGGATGAAGGCGGTGTGGTTGAAAACACCTCGGACCCGTTACGGGCGCGTGGTGGCGCTTCGACCAGCCGTAAGGGGAGACTGGAGAGCAGATCGTCCCGGCGCGAGCCACGCGCCGCCGGCGTACAAGGAGGCAGTCCGTGCCGCACGTCCTGGTCCTCAACGCGTCGTACGAGCCGCTCGGCGTCGTACCGCTCCGACGCGCGCTCGTCCTCGTCCTGGAGAACAAAGCGATCTCCCTGGAAGAATCGGGCGCCTTTCTGCACAGCGCGACCAGAGCAGTCCCCGCGCCCAGCGTGGTCCGACTCAAGCGCTTCGTGCGGGTCCCCTACCGGGGGCCCGTTCCGCTCACCCGGCGCGCGCTCTTCGCCCGCGACGGCGGCCGGTGCATGTACTGCGGGGCCGTCGCCACCAGCGTCGACCACGTCATCCCGCGCAGCCGGGGCGGCCAACACCAGTGGGACAACGTCGTCGCCGCCTGCCGCCGCTGCAACCACGTCAAGGCCGACCGGCACCTGCTGGAGCTGGGCTGGCGGCTTCGCCACCAGCCCGCCCCGCCGTCCGGACTGGCCTGGCGGATCATCGGTACGGGCCACCGGGACCCCCGGTGGATGCCCTATCTCCAGCCGTACGGCGCCGACGACGCGCTGGAACGCATCGGGGTCGCGGCGTCGTAGGGCCGGCCGCCCGCCTCCGCCGGCCGCCCTGCTCGCTCCCCTCCTCCTGCCACCTGGGGCCGGCGCCCCGCCGAGGGGTCGCCGCCCGCCCCCGAGCTGCACGGAGCCCGCCCGTCCCGGACCGCTCCCGCACCCGGGAACGGGCCCGGATCGGACGCCCGCGCGGTGCGGTCCGCAGGGGTCGTGGGGCGGTCTGACCTGGATCCGCCAGGAATGCGGGCCCGCCGACTGGGTATGGCTGCGTTGTCCGCCGGTGTGTTGCATGGGTGGGTCCGACGATCCCGCGCAAAGGAGTGCTCTCGTGAACGCCCGTACCAAGTCCACCGTTCCCCCCGCCCGCCTTCCGCGCCCCGCCACCCGCTCCACCCGGCCCGCGGCGCCCGACCCGGCCGTCCCCGCATCGGCGGGTCCGACCTCCGAACCCGCCGACCCGACCGCTCCCGACCCCAAGGCACCGCTGGCCCACCTGCCCGCCCCGAGCTGGCCGGAGGATCGGCCCCTCGTCGGCGAGCAGCCGCCGGAGGGATCCGCATGCGCGCCGCTGACCAGCGAATCCCCGCTCATGGAGGGGCTCCCGTTGACCAGCGAGCCGAATCTCCCCGCCACGATCGTCGCGGGCTACTAGACAGGACACCGATGGACGACCTCGACCGGCTCGCGGCCCTGCACGGCGTCGCCACGACCTACCAGCCGGCCGAGGACGTCACCGTCCCCGTGCCCGAGGTCACCGTCAGGGCCGTCCTCGGCCTGATCGGCGTACCCGTGGACACCCCCCAGGACGTCCGGGCGATGGCCGACGAGGACGAACGGGAGCGGGCCGGACGGGCGCTGCCCCCCACGCTGGTGCTCTGGCAGGGCGAGACCGTCCCGCCGCCGCTGACCGCGCTCCCCGCCGGCACCCGGATCCGGGTGGATCCGGAGGAGGGGCCCGAACCCCTCGTGTGGGAGGCCGGCGCCGGGCAGCCGCCGCGCGGGCTGGCCTCCGGGCAGCCCGCGGAACTGCCCCTCGGGGTGCATCGCCTCACCGCCGAGCTGCCCGACGGGCACGCGGCCGCGGCCACCCTGATCGTCGCCCCGGAGCGTGCCCCGGCCGGGCCCGCCCGGGCCCACGGACTGCTCGTCCAGCTGTACTCCCTGCTCTCGGAACGCTCCTGGGGCATGGGCGACCTCGGCGACCTGACGGAGCTCGCCCGCTGGGCCGCCCGCACCCACGGCGCCGACTTCATCCAGGTCAACCCGCTGCACGCGGCCGTCCCCGGCACCCCGACCGACCCGTCCCCCTACCGGCCCTCCTCGCGCCGCTTCCCCGACCCGGTGCACCTGCGGATCGAGGACGTCCCCGAGTACGCCGACTGCCCGGACCGCGCCGCCCTCGCCGAACTGGCCGGCCGCGGCGCGGAGCTGCGCCGGGAGGTGCTGGAGAAGGGGACCCTGATCGACCGGGATGCCGTCTGGGCCCTCAAGCGCGCCGCCCTGGAACTGCTGTACACCGTCCCGCGCAGCCCCGCCCGGGAGGCGGGCTACGGGGAGTTCCGCGCGGAGCAGGGGGCCCACCTCGACGAGCACGCCGCCTGGTGCGCGGTCGCGGCCGGGGAGGACCCCGAGGAGCGCGGCGACTTCCACCGCTGGCTGGTCTGGCTGACGGACACCCAGCTGACCGCCGCCCAGCGGGCCGCCCGGGAGGCCGGGATGACGGTCGGCATCGTGCACGACCTGGCCGTCGGCGTGCACCCCGACGGCTCGGACGCCGGCGCGGGCCCCTTCCACGCCCGCCACATCAGCGTCGGAGCCCCGCCGGACGCCTTCAACGCGCGGGGCCAGGACTGGGGGTTGCCGCCGTGGCGGCCCGACGCGCTGGAGGGCACCGCGTACGCCCCCTTCCGGGCCCTGCTGCGCGGGCTGTTCCGGTACGCGGGGGCCGTCCGCATCGACCACGTCATGGGTCTGTTCCGGCTGTGGTGGATCCCGGAGGGGGCCCCGCCCGCCGAGGGCACGTACGTCTCCTACGACGGCGAGGCGATGCTGGCCGTCCTGGTGCTGGAGGCCCACCGGGCGGGAACCCTGGTGGTCGGCGAGGACCTCGGGACGGTGGAGCCGCGCGTGCGCCGGGCGCTGGCCCGGCGCGGGATCCTCGGCACCTCGGTGCTGTGGTTCGAACGGGACTGGGAGGGCGACGGGGAGCCGCTGGACCCCGAGGAGTGGCGGGCCGACTGCCTGGCCACCGTCACGACCCACGACCTGCCGCCCACCGCCGCCAAACTGGCCGGGGAGCACGTCGAACTGCGGGACCGGCTCGGCCTGCTGACCCGTCCGTTGGAGGTGGAGAAGGCCGAGGACGCCGCCGACACCGCCCGTTGGCTGGAGGTGCTGGAGCGGCTGGGCCTGACGACCGAACACGAGGAGGCGGCCGTCCGCTCCCTGTACGCCTTCCTGCTGCGCACGCCCGCCCGGCTGGTCGGCGTGTGGCTGCCGGACGCGGTGGGGGACCGGCGGCCGCAGAACCTGCCGGGCACCTGGGACCAGTACCCCAACTGGAGGCTGCCGGTCGCCGACGCGTCGGGCCGGCCGCTGACGCTGGAGGAGCTGACCGCCTCGCCCCGGGCGAACGCCCTGTTGAGCGCGGTGCGGGAAGGGGCGGGGACCCGTACGGCACCCCCGGGCGCGCGGCCGCTGTAGGTGTTCGCTACGTTTGCACCGTGGACAAGAAGAACGCTCTGCGCGCCGGCGCCATCACGGCCGGAACGACGCTGATGATGCTGCTGATGACGTCTCCCGCCCTCGCGCTGACCCCCGACGACGGTGACGACCCGGGCCCCAAGCTGAGCATCGCCGAGACGCTCGGCCTGTTCGTGGCCGCGCCGATCGTGCTGTTCCTGGTCATCGCGGGTCTGGTGATGGTCGGCGACAAGTCGCGCAAGACCCAGGCCTGACCGACCGGGCAGGTCCCATCTTCATACTTCCGGGGCGCCGGAGGTCCGTACGGCCGCCGTAGGGCGGCCGTGGCGCGACCTCCGGCGCCCCGTCGTGTCTACGGCACGTCGGCCATGAGCTTGCGCAGCAGGGCGGTCAGCTGCTCGACCTCCTCGCCGTCGAGGCCGGCCAGGGCGGCGCGCTGGACCTCCAGGCCGGCGGTGACCGCCTCGTCGATCAGGGCGAGCCCGCGGTCGCTGATCGTGACCTGGAGCCCCCGCCGGTCGTGCGGATCGGGGCTGCGGCCCAGCAGCCCGGCCTTCTCCAGCTTGTCCAGGCGCCCGGTCATGCCGCCCGTCGTGAGCATCAGCGTGGCGGACAGCTGGCGCGGCGAGAGCGTGTACGGGGCGCCTGAGCGGCGCAGCGTGGCGACGACGTCGAACTCCCCGCGGGAGATCCCGTAGCGGTTGTAGGTCCGTTCCATCGCGTCGCCCATGGCTTTGGTGATCCGGTACATCCGCCCGAAGACGGCCATGGGGGCCGTGTCCAGGTCGGGGCGCACCGCGTACCACTGGGCGGCGATGGCGTCCACGGCGTCCTTGTTGGCCTCGGTCATATCGGCAGTATCCGGTTCCGCTTCCTCGTTCGCAAGAAAGTTGCTTGACGGAAAGTGGCTTAGTGCTAAGCTACTTTCAAGTGACCTACTTGGGGGAGAAGTCGTGCTGAAGGTACTGCGGGGTCCGGCGGAAACCAGGGTGGCCGGGGAACGCTCCCTCCTCACGGGCGTCGGGATCAGCGCGGTCGGGATCGGGATGTACATCCCGTTCTCCCTCGTGTTCTTCCACCACGTCACCGGCCTCTCCTTCACGCTCGTCGGGCTGGTGCTCACCGTCACCGGGCTGGTCGGACTGGCCTTCATGCCGCTGGCCGGCTCCGCCGTGGACCGGTTCGGCGCCCGCAGGGTCAACCTGGTGCTCTACGCGGTGCGGGCCCTCGGCTTCGCCCTGTACCCCTTCGCGGGATCGCCGGCCGCCTTCGCGGCCGTGGCTCTGGTGACCGCCCTCGCCGACCGCTCCTTCCCCGTCGTCCAGCAGTCCCTCATCGGGGAGGTGGCCCGCGGCGGCGCCCGCGACCGCCTCCAGGCCTCCGTACGGGCCCTGCAGAACGCGGGCATGGGCGCCGGCGCCCTGCTCGTCTCCGGGGTGCTCGCGCTCTGGGGGACCGGCGGATTCCAGTACACCGCCTGGGGCAACGCCCTGGCCTTCGCCCTCGCCGGACTCCTCGTCGCCCGGGTCCGACCCGTGCGCGACGCCGAAGCGCCGGACGCCGCGGAGGGGCCCGTCGTCGGGTACCGGACGGTGCTGCGCGACCGCGCCTTCCTCGGGCTGACCGCCGCCAACTTCCTGACGGCGCTGGGCTACGCGGCCCTGTCCGTCCTCTTCCCCCTCTACATTTCCACCTGGCTGCGCGGGCCCGACTCCCTCACCGGGGCCGCCTTCACCGTCAACACCGTGCTGTGCGCCGGGATCGGCGTCCTGATCGCCGGTCGGGTCCGCCGCTCCGGAGCCCGCCGCACCCGCTCCGCCGCCCTCGGCGCCCTGCTCTTCGCCGCCGCCTTCGTCGCCCAGATCGTGCTCGGCACCCTGCGCCCCGGGCAGACCGCCACGATGGTGGCCCTGCTCGCCATCGTCGTCGTCTACACCCTCGGCGAACTCGTGCACAGCCCCTCGGGCGGCGCGCTGTCCGTCTCGGCCGCCCCCGAAGCCGTCCGGGGCCGCTACCTGGCCACCTACCAGCTGTCGTACGCGCTGGCCACTGCCCTGGCCCCGTCCCTGTTCACCGTCCTGCTCGCGGTCGACGGCCGGCTGCCCTGGGCCGTCCTCGCCGTCGCCGCCCTCGGCGCCGCGCTGGCGCTGGTCCTGCTGGAGCGGCACCTGCCGGCCGAAGCCGTGCACGCCACCCCGCCGACACCCGTCACCGCACCCGTTCCGGCCGTCGCCGTCGCCGCCTGAGCCACCGCCGCCCGGTCCGTTCCCACGTTTCCTCACCCGTTCGAGGAGTCCCCGTGAACCGCCTGACCACCACGCTCCTGACCGCCCTGGCCCCCATCTCCTGGGGTTCGACGTACTTCGTCGCCAGCGAACTCCTGCCGCCCGACCGACCCCTGTTCACCGGGGCCATGCGGGCCCTGCCCGCCGGACTGCTCCTCATCGCCCTCTCCCGGACCCTGCCCAAGGGCGAGTGGTGGTGGAAGTCAGCCGTCCTCGGCACGCTCAACATCGGCGCCTTCTTCCCGCTGCTCTTCCTCTCCGCCTACCGGCTGCCGGGCGGCGTCGCCGCCGTACTGGGCTCCGCCGGCCCGCTGTTCGTCGTCGGACTCGCCGCCCTGCTGCTCGGCGAGCGGGCCAGGCCGCGGACCGTCCTCGCCGCCGTGGCCGCCGCGTTCGGCGTGAGCATGGTGGTGCTGACCGCCGAGGCGGAGCTCGACCTGATCGGCGTCATCGCGGGCGTGGTCTCCTCCGCCTCCATGGGCGCCGGCACCGTGATGACCAAGCGCTGGGGGCGGCCCGAGGGCGTCGGCCCGCTGGCCATGACCGGCTGGCAGCTCACCGCGGGCGGGCTGGTCATCATCCCGATCGCGGCCCTGATCGAGGGGGCGCCGCCCGCCCTCGACGGCAAGGCCTTCCTCGGATACGGCTACATGATGCTGATCAACACCGGCATCGCCTACTGGCTCTGGTTCCGCGGCATCGGCCGGCTCAGCGCCACCTCCGTCACCCTGCTCGGCCCGCTGTCCCCCCTCACCGCCGCCATCATCGGCTGGGCCGCGCTCGGCCAGGCCCTCTCGCCCGTCCAGCTGGCGGGCATGGCCATCGCCTTCGGCGCCACCGTCATCGGACAGCTGCCGGGGCGCCCGCCTCGGGCCCCGCAGAAAACGTTCAGTTCTGCTGAAGGTATCGATCGAAATGTTTCGATGGACCTGAGTAATGCGGAGGTGCGACGGTAGGTCCACGACAGACCCGACCCAGACCCCGAGGGGGAGAGACCACGTGAGCGTCACGGACCAGGTCCGCACCGACCGGCAGGCCCGGCGAGCCCAGCGGGCCCAGCAGGCCCAGCAGGAGCGTCAGGGCCGGCAGGTGCCGCAGCGGCCCGGCGCCCGGAGCGGCAAGGGCGCCGCCGCCGGCATCGGTCTCCTCCTCGCCCTGGTCGCGACGGTCGTCTGGTCCGGCAGCTTCGTCGCCACCCGGGGCATGGCCGACACCGTCCCGCCCGTCCAGGCCGTCTTCTGGCGGTGGATCATCGCCGCCGTCGCGGTCGCCCCGTTCGCCGCCCGGCAGGCCTGGCGGCAGCGGGCCCTGCTGCGCGAGCACCTCGGCTACGTCGGCCTCGCCACCCTCTTCGGCGTCACGCTCTACAACACCCTCGTCCACCAGGCCGGACTGACCACCTCCGCCTCCAACATGGGCATGATCATGGCGGCCTCGCCCGTCATCATGGCCCTCTACTCCCGCCTCGGCGGCGAACGGCTCGGCGCCCGGCGCACCTTCGGCCTGCTGCTCGCCGCGTTCGGCGTCCTGCTCCTCGTCGGCGACGGCTCGATCGGCTTCGACTTCGGCGCCGGCGACCTGTGGATGTTCGGCGCCGCCCTGTCCTTCGCCACCTACAGCGCCCTGCTCAAGCGCAAGCCCGCCGAGATCGGCCAACTCGCCTTCCTGTTCGCCACCTTCGTCCTCGGCGCGCTGATGCTGGCCCCCGCCTACGCCGTCTCCCTCGCCGTCCAGGGCGGCTTCGAGGTCACCCCCGGCTCGGCCGGACAACTGCTGTACGTCGGCGTCTTCTCCTCGGCCGTCGCCTTCTTCGCCTGGAACAAGGCCGTCTCGGTGATCGGCGCGGCCCGGGCGGGCGTCGTCTACTACCTCCAGCCCGTGTGCGTCGCCGGACTCGGCTTCCTGCTCCTCGGGGAACACACCGGCCCCGCGCAGCTGCTCTGCATGGCGCTGATCCTGGGCGGCGTGGGACTGGGTGCCCGCCGGTAGGTTCGGTCCCATGACCGAGTGGGACATCAAGAAGCTGCGGATCCTGCGGACCCTGGCCGACCGGGGGACCGTGACCGCCACGGCCGAGGCGCTGCACATGACGCCCTCGGCCGTCTCGCAGCAGCTGACCAACCTCGCCCGGCAGTTGGGGGTGCCACTGCTGGAGGCCCAGGGCCGGCGGGTCCGGCTCACCGACGCCGCCCACCTGGTCCTGAGGCACACCGAGGCCGTCTTCGCGCAACTGGAACGGGCCGACGCCGAACTCGCCGGGTACCTGTCCGGGGAGGCCGGCGAGGTGCGGATCGGGGCCTTCTCCACCGCCGTGCCCGTCCTGGTCGTCCCCGCCGTCGCCGCCCTGCGGCGCACCCACCCGGGGGTGGAGGTACGGATCCGCGAGACCGAGGCCGCCGAGTCGTACGAGCTGCTGACCGCCGGGGCGGTGGACCTCGCGCTGTCGCTGGCCGCGCACGCGCCCGGCGCCCGCGACCCCCGTTTCAGCCGGGTCACGCTGCTGGAGGACCCCCTCGACGTGGCCCTGCCGCCCGGGCACCCGTTGACCGCCGCGCCCGCGCTGCGGCTGGCCGACCTGTCCGGGGAGCGCTGGATCTACGGGGGCAGCGGCCCCTGGTCGGAGATCACCCGCAACGCCTGCGAGGCCGCCGGGTTCGTCCCCGAGCAGGCCCACTCGGCCTCCGGCTGGACCGCGATCCTGGCCATGGTGGAGGCCGGCATGGGCGTGGCGCTCGTCCCGCGCATGGTCACAGGCCGGGCCGCGGGGGTCACCGTACGGGTCCTGGCCCACGACCGGCCCGCCCGGCACGTCATCGCCGCGCTGCGCCGGGGCTCCGAGTCGGCGCCCGCCGTGTCCCGCGTCCTCACCGCCCTGCGCGAGACCGCGGCCACGCTGCGCCGAACCGGGTCCGGAAGCGATCCGGCCCCCGCCCGGTGATCGGGGCGGGGGCCGGGTCGCTTCCGGGTCCCCGGGGACGGGGACCGGGTCAGATGGCGGCGGCGCCGGCCGCCGCGTCGGCCTCCTGGGCCTTCAGGGCGCGCTCGACGCCCGACCGGGCCTCCGACACCAGCCGGCGCAGGCCCGCGTTCGGCTCGGCCGAGGCCAGCCACGCGTCCGTGGTGTCCAGGGTCTCCTGGGAGACCTGGAGCGACGGGTAAAGGCCGACCGCGATCTGCTGGGCGATCTCGTGGCTGCGGGTGTCCCAGACCTCCTTGACCGCGGCGAAGTACTTCGCCGTGTACGGGGCGAGCAGCTCGCGCTGGTCGGTCTGGACGAAGCCGCCGATCACGGCCTCCTGCACCGCGTTCGGCAGGTCGCCGGACTCGACCACCGAGGCCCACGCCGCGGCCTTGGCCTCCGCCGTCGGGCGCGCGGCCCGGGCGGTCGCCGCGTGGCGCTCGCCCGCGGCCGTCGCGTCCCGCGTCAGCTCGGCGTCGATCGCCGCCTCCCCGACGACGCCGGTCGCCACCAGGCGCTCCAGGAACGCCCACCGCAGCTCGGTGTCCACGACCAGGCCCTCGAGCTCGGCCGTACCGTCCAGCAGCGCCGCCAGGTACGTCAGCTGTCCCTCGGTGCGGGCCGTCGCCGCGAAGGCGCGGGCCCACGCCAGCTGGTGGTCGCTGCCCGGCTCGGCGCCGCGCAGGTGCTCCAGCGTGGCCTCCGTCCAGGTGGCGAGGCCCTGCTCGCGCCACGCCGGGTCGGCGTACAGCTCGACGGCCAGCTTCACCTGGCGGTGCAGCGACTGCACGACGCCGATGTCCGACTCCTTGCCGATGCCCGACAGCACCAGCGCGAGGTAGTCGCGGGTCGCGAGTTCGCCGTCGCGGGTCATGTCCCAGGCGGAGGCCCAGCACAGGGCGCGCGGCAGCGACTCCGTGAAGTCGCCCAGGTGGGCGGTCACGTTGGCGAGGGACACCTCGTCCAGGCGGACCTTCGCGTACGACAGGTCGTCGTCGTTGAGCAGGACGACCGCCGGACGGGTCCGGCCCACCAGCTCCGGCACCGGCGTGAGGCCGCCGTCGATGTCCAGCTCGATCCGGTCCGTGCGCACGAGCGCGCCGTCGCGCAGGTCGTACAGGCCGACCGCGATGCGGTGCGGACGCAGCACCGGCTCGCCCTTCGCGCCCGCGGGGAGCGCCGGGGCCTCCTGGCGGATCGCGAAGGCGGTGATGACGCCCTGCGCGTCCGTCTCGACCTCCGGCCGCAGGACGTTGATGCCGGCCGTCTCCAGCCACGCCTTCGACCAGGCCGTCAGGTCGCGGCCCGAGGTCTCCTCCAGGGCGCCCAGCAGGTCCGACAGACGGGTGTTGCCGAAGGCGTGCGCCTTGAAGTAGGCCTGCACGCCCTTGAAGAAGGCGTCCGTGCCGACGTAAGCGACGAGTTGCTTGAGCACCGAGGCGCCCTTGGCGTACGTGATGCCGTCGAAGTTGACCAGGACGTCGTCCAGGTCACGGATGTCCGCCATGATCGGGTGCGTGGACGGCAGCTGGTCCTGCCGGTACGCCCACGTCTTCATGGAGTTGGCGAAGGTGGTCCACGCGTGCGGCCACTTCGAGCCCTCGGCGTCCGCCTGGCAGGCGATCGAGGTGTAGGTGGCGAACGACTCGTTCAGCCACAGGTCGTTCCACCACTCCATCGTGACGAGGTCGCCGAACCACATGTGGGCGAGCTCGTGCAGGATGGTCTCCGCGCGCACCTCGTACGCCGCATCCGTCACCTTCGAACGGAAGACGTACTGGTCGCGGATGGTGACCGCGCCCGCGTTCTCCATGGCGCCCGCGTTGAACTCCGGCACGAAGAGCTGGTCGTACTTCGCGAACGGGTAGTCGTAGGCGAACTTCTCCTGGAACCAGTCGAAGCCCTGCCGGGTGACGTCGAAGATCTCGTCCGCGTCGAGGAACTCGGCGAGCGAGGGGCGGCAGTAGATGCCCAGCGGCACGGACTGGCCGTCCTTGCCCTCGTACGAGCTGTGCACCGCGTGGTACGGGCCCACGATCAGCGCCGTGATGTACGAGGAGATCCGCGGGGTCGGCTCGAAGGCCCACACCCGGTCCTTGACGTCGGCGGCGTCCGGAGTCGGCGAGTTCGAGATGACCGTCCAGCCCTCGGGGGCCGTCACGGTGAACTGGAACGTGGCCTTCAGATCGGGCTGCTCGAAGCTGGCGAACACGCGCCGCGCGTCCGGAACCTCGAACTGGGTGTAGAGGTAGGCCTGCTGGTCGACCGGGTCGACGAAGCGGTGCAGGCCCTCCCCGGTGTTGGTGTAGGCGCAGTCGGCGACGACGCGCAGCTCGTTGTCCCCGGCGGCGAGGTGGTGCAGCGCGATCCGGGAGTCCCGGAAGACGGCGGCCACGTCCAGCGACTTGCCGTTCAGGACGACCTCGTGCACGGCGGGCGCGACGAGGTCGATGAAGGTCTCGGCGCCGGCCTCGGCGGACCGGAAGCGCACGGTGGTCACGGACGGGTAGGTACCGCCCTCCTGCGCACCGCTGAGGTCGAGTTCGACCTCGTACGAGTCGACGGTGAGCAGCGCCGCGCGCTGCTGAGCCTCTTCACGGGTGAGATTCGTGCCAGGCACGCGGTCATCTCCTTTGATGGTGACGTAGCCCCGCCATCCTTCCACGAGGTCCGGGCCACCGCGCCGGAGTATCCCGCAGGCGAACGCGAGGTCCGATTCCGGCCGGCGCCGGGGGAGCGGGCGCGCCACGATCGCAGCCATGACCTCCTCCACCGCACCCCTCACCGCCCGCGCCGTCGACCCCGCCGCCCTCGCCGAACTGCGCCTGAACGACGACGCGGGCCGGCCCTGCCTCCCGTACGAGGACCCGGAGGGCGGCGCCCCGCTGCGCTGCTGCCTGCGCCGCAGCCGGGCCGGCGAGCGCATCGCCCTGGTCTCCTACGCGCCGCTGCGCCGCTGGGCGGCCGGTTCCGGCGCCGAGCCGGGGGCGTACGACGAGCAGGGGCCCGTGTTCGTGCACGCCGAACCCTGCGCCGGTCCGGCCGGGGGCGACGGCCTGCCCTTCGGGACCCCGGGGGCGCTGCGCGTCGCCCGGCGCTACGACGCGGCCGGCCGGATCCTCGGGGGCCGCGCACTGGAACTGGGCGAGGCACCCGACGCGGTCGTCGGGCAGGCGCTCGCCGAGGCCTTCGCCGACCCGGAGGTGGCCCTCGTGCACGTCCGGGCGGTGGAGTACGGCTGCTTCCTCTACGAGGTGCGGCGGCCGTGAAACGGGGGAGGGGCGGGCGCCGCACGGCACCCGCCCCTCACGCGCCCGGCGGACCGGGTCAGCCCTGGCGGAGCTCCTCGGCGACGAGCTCGGCGATCTGCACCGCGTTCAGCGCCGCGCCCTTGCGCAGGTTGTCGTTCGACAGGAACAGCGCGAGGCCGTTGTCGACGGTCTCGTCCACGCGGATGCGGCCCACGTAGGAGGCGTCCTTGCCGGCGGCCTGGAGGGGCGTCGGGATCTCGGACAGTTCGACGCCGGGGGCGTCCTTCAGCAGCTCGTAGGCGCGCTCGACGCCGATCGGGCGCTCGAAGCGGACGTTGACCTGGAGCGAGTGGCCCGAGAAGACGGGGACGCGCACGCAGGTGCCGGAGACCTTGAGTCCCGGGATCTCCAGGATCTTGCGGGACTCGTTGCGGAGCTTCTGCTCCTCGTCGGTCTCGAAGGAGCCGTCGTCGACCAGGTTGCCCGCGAGCGGGACCACGTTGTAGGCGATCGGGCGCTTGTAGACCTGCGGCTCGGGGAAGTCCACGGCGCCGCCGTCGAAGGTCAGCTGGTCGGCGGTCTCGGAGACCGCGCAGGCCTGGCCCCTGAGCTCGGCGACGCCCGCCAGGCCCGAGCCGGAGACGGCCTGGTAGGTGGTGGCGATCAGCGCGGTCAGGCCGGCCTCCTGGTGGAGGGGGCGCAGCACCGGCATCGCGGCCATGGTGGTGCAGTTCGGGTTCGCGATGATGCCCTTGGGACGGTTCTTGATCGCGTGCGGGTTGACCTCGGAGACCACCAGCGGCACCTCCGGGTCGCCGCGCCAGGCGGAGGAGTTGTCGATCACGACGGCGCCCTGGGAGGCGACCTTCTCGGCGAGGGCCCTGGAGGTGGCGCCGCCGGCGGAGAAGAGCACGATGTCCAGGCCGGAGTAGTCGGCCGTGGAGGCGTCCTCGATGGTGATCTCCCGGCCCTCCCACTCCAGGGTCGAGCCGGCCGAGCGGGCCGAGGCGAACAGCCGCAGCTCATCCAGCGGGAACTTCCGCTCGGCGAGGATTCCGCGCATCACTGCGCCGACCTGTCCGGTGGCTCCGACGATTCCGACCCTCACGGTGACTCCTCTACGTATGTACGACGCGGGCGCGCGTGGAGCCATCATGCGTTCGACCCCACGAGCCTTGTCCAATCCATTGTCCGAGGGACGGACGGTGTCCCGGACGTGAACCCCCGTGGCGAGTGCGTGACGGGCGTGTTGCAGGGCCCCCGAACGTCCGTTTTGCCTGGTCGGTGGCGGTTAGCGTCCGGACTGTCGTGCCCGGTATCCGGACGCGACAGTCCGGACACCGAACCGTCTACTCGGGGAGAACCACCGTGCGGGACCACCGCCACCGCCGCTCCATACCGGCCCTCGCCGCCCTCGCGGCCGCCGCCGTAGCCGCTCCCGTGCTGTTCGCGGCCGGGCCGGCCGCGGCCCACGACCGCGACCCTCGCGAGGGCCGGCTCGCCAAGGAACTCGTCGAGGAGGTCACCGCGCGCGGCGCCCACCGGCACCTGGCGAAGTTCCAGCAGATCGCCGACGCCAACGGCGGCAACCGCGCCGCGGGCACCCCGGGCCACGCCGCGTCGGCGGCCTACGTCCACGACACCCTGAAGAAGGCCGGCTACCAGGTCTCCTACCAGGACTTCGACATCCACGAGGCCCGCACGAGGACCGAGCGGACCACCGTCCTCGGCGCCGGTCCCCGGGAGCTGGCCACCGCCGCCTTCACCTTCACCCCCTCCACCCCGGCGGGCGGGCTGACCGCCCCGCTCGCCCTCGCGCGGGTCGACGAGAGCCCCGGCTGCACCGCCGACGACTACCCGGCCGGTGCCTTCGCCGGGAGGATCGCCCTGGTCAAGCGGGGTACGTGCACCTTCGTCGAGAAGCAGAAGGCGGCCGCCGAGGCGGGCGCGCTCGGCGTCATCGTCTACAACCACAGCGGCACCACCCCGGTCCGCGGCGGGTTCTCCTCGCCCGCCGAGGGGCTGATCCCGAGTGCGGGCATCACCTTGGCCGACGGCGAGGCGCTGGCCGCGGCGGTCGCCGCCGGCGAGGTGAAGGTACGCCTGGACCTGGACCAGGAGCACGTGAAGAAGACGACCCGCAACGTGATCGCCGAGACCCGGGGCGGTCGCGCCGACCGGGTCGTGGCCGTCGGCGCCCACCTGGACTCCGTCCCCGAGGGCCCGGGCATCAACGACAACGGCTCGGGTTCGGCCGGTCTGCTGGAGGTGGCGCTGAAGCTCGCCGACGAGGGCGCGAACAAGAAGGGCAAGGGCAAGCAGCCCGCGAACAAGGTCCGCTTCGCCTGGTGGTCGGCGGAGGAACTGGGCCTGCTGGGCTCCGAGCACTACGTGGCGCGGCTGTCGGAGAAGCAGAAGGAGGACATCGCCCTCTACCTGAACTTCGACATGATCGCCTCGCCCAACCCGGCGCAGTTCGTCTACGACGGCGACGACTCGGACAAGGTCGGCGCGGGCGCGGGCCCGGCCGGCTCGGCGCAGATCGAGGCGCTGATCAACGGCTTCCTGGACAAGAAGGGCAAGCCGCACGAGGGCAGTGACTTCGACGGCCGCTCCGACTACGGCCCGTTCATCGCGAACGGCATCCCGGCGGGCGGCACCTTCACCGGCGCCGAGGGCATCAAGACCGCCGAGCAGGCCAAGCGCTACGGCGGCACGGCCGGAGCCCCGTACGACCCGAACTACCACGGGGCCGGGGACACCCTGAAGAACCTGGACCTAAAGGCCTTCGACACGAACCTGGACGTCATCGCGCACGCGGTGGGCACCTTCGCCGAGTCGCTGCGCCCGCTCGGCAAGTAGCGGATCCGAGGGGGGAAAGCCCGGAGGGGCGGTGCTCGTGACGAGCGCCGCCCCTCCGGTTCGTGCGGGTCCTACCGGGTTACGGGAGGACCTTGTCGATCTGGACGCTGCCGGTGCCGGCGGCGGTGCCGCGGGCGTTGAGCAGCTGGACCTGGCCGAAGAACTGACGGCCCTCGGGGGCCGCGCTGTTGACCAGGACGTTCGCCGAGACCTGCGCCGAGGCGCCGGAGGCGAGGGTCACCGTGGCGGCCTCGTCGACCTGGACGGAGCCCAGACCGGCCGAGAAGAACACGTCGCGGTAGTCGTACGTGGTGGTGCCGGCCGGGATCGCGTAGCCGATCACCTTGATGCTGTAGGTGCCCGCGGCCGGCTTGAGCAGGCTCACGGCCTCCTCGGAGTCGCCGTCGGCGGCGGTGCCGACCTTGACGCCGTCCTTGTAGACCTCCAGGTCCAGGTCGGCGCCCGTGTCGGACGTCTTGCCGATGGCGACGTCGAGGCGGGAGACGCCCTCGCCGATGGTGACCTCGCTGGTCTGGGTCTCACCGGCGGCGATGGTCGGCTTGGCGACCTTCGCGGAGCCGAGCGGACCGCCCAGGAGCTTGCCGCCGGCGATGGCCGCGGCCTCGTTCTTGACGGTCCACTGGACCGGCGCCGGGGTGCCCTGCTTGACCTCGGGAAGGACCTTGACCGCCGGGTCGAAGGCCGCGCCGAGGACGGACACGTCCAGCTTGTACGGGTTGTCGAGCAGCGGCGACGTACGACGCGACTCGACCTCGATCTCCCAGACGCCCGGGGTCGGCTCGGCGTACGAGCGCAGGTCGGGGCGGCAGGTGTTCGCCGGGTTGTCGTAGTTCGGGTAGCACTGGGTCGTCGCGCTGTCCTCGACGCCCAGACCGTACGGGTGGATCGAGATGAAGCGGGTCTGGCTGTCGGGCTTCAGACCGCCCAGGGCGACCTCGAGGGTCTTGGTGCCCGGGGGGACCGTCACGAAGTACGACTTGTGGCTGTTGCGCTGCACGGACGAGGTGTCCGACAGGGTGTAGGTCGGCTTGGCCAGCGGGGCGGCCGCGACGACCGTCGCCAGGACCTGCTTGTCGATGCCCTCGGTGTTCGGGTCGTCGAGCTGCAGGATGCCGCTGTGGACGCCGGCCGACTTGACGTTCGCCTCGACCTTGATGGTGACGGGCTTGTTCAGCGGCAGCGTGACGTAGTCGTAGCCGCCGATGACCTTGAAGCTACCGTCGTCGTTGCGCCAGCTCAGGTTGTGCCGGGTGCCGTACTTCACGCCGGTGGTGCGCGTGACGACGACGTTGTAGACCTTCTTCTGGCCGACCTTCAGACCGCCCTCGCGGTCGTAGACGCCGGTGCCGAAGCCGGGGGTCTTCAGGAACTGGTCGATCGCGGTGTCGACCGGGGCCTTGACCGTGAACTCCTCGGCCTTCGCGTCGCGCTGGATGGACTCCCACGCGGCGTTCACGTCGAGCAGGCCCGCGCCCTGGGCGTGCGCCGGGACGTCGGCGATCTTCTTGGCGGTGCTGGTCAGCGCGACCCGAAGGTTCGCCGGCTTCAGCGCGATGTTGTTCTGCTTCGCGGCCGAGATCAGCAGGGCGCCGGCGCCCGCCGCCTGCGGCGAGGACATCGAGGTGCCCTGGAGCATGCCGTAACCGGCCGGGAGGTTGTAGCCGGCCTCCTTCACGGGCGCGCCGGGCAGCCAGGTCTGGATGGTGTTGATGGCCGAGCCGGGGGCGGTGATGGTCGGCGTGAAGCCGCCGTCCTCACGCGGACCGCGGGAGGAGAACGGGAACATGTTGTACTGCTTGCTCACGCCGGAGCCGTAGTTGGCGGCCCAGGTCTCCTTGGAGACCGCGGCACCCACGGAGATGACCTTGTCCGCGAGACCGGGGTCACCGATGGTGTTGACGCCGGGACCCTCGTTGCCCGCCGAGATGACGAGCTGGACACCGTAGGTGTCGATGAGGTTCTTGTAGAGCTCGGAACGGGCGTTGTTGCCGTCGTTGAGCGCCGGCAGGCCACCGATCGACATGTTGACGATGTCGACGCCGCGGTTCACGACGAGGTCGATCATGCCCTCGGTCAGCGCGACGTTGGTGCAGCCGCCGGACCAGGAGCAGGCGCGCGAGGAGACGAGCTTGGCGCCGGGGGCCTGGCCGTTCATCTGGCCGCCGAAGAGGCCGTTGGCGGCGGTGATGCCCGCGACGTGCGTGCCGTGCTCGGACTCGATGATGCCGACGTTGACGAAGTCGGCCTTCTTGCCGACCCAGTCACCGCCCAGCGGGTCCATCGGGACGTCCTTGCGGATCTCGATCACGAACGGGATGCGCTCGGAGACCTCGGTCGCCGCGTTGTCCGTGCCGAACCAGCCGATCTGGTTGCCGTCCTTGTACGGCTTCATCGGCTCGTTGTTGGTGAAGTCACCGTCCTGGTCGGTGTCGACGCGGACGGTGCCGGCGGCGACGTCGTAGAGCAGGCCGAACCGGTCGGTGGTGTCCCCGTCCCGGTTGACGTCGCCCTTCATGTCACCGGTGGCGGTGATCGACTCGCTGAAACGGCTCCACTGGAAGTTGCCCTCCGGGGCCTTCCAGCTCTGACCGCCGGCGCTGAAGGTGCCGCCCGCGGCGGTGACAGGGGTGATCTGGGCGCGCCAGGTCCCGTCGTTGTCCGTGATCGGGTCGGTCGCGGTCACCCAGTCGACGATCTTGCGCTCGCCGGTGGTGGTCTTCTGCAGGGCCGGGTGACCGACGTCGACGCCCGAGTCCATGATGCCGATGGTCACGCCGCGGCCGTCGGCCTGCGGGTTGTTCTTGACGAAGTCCACCGACCCGGTCTCGAACGAGGGGTTGTACGGGTTCTTCGCCGGGGTGTTCTTGTCCGGCGCCGCGTACGTCTCGGCCGCGGTCTTCTTGACCGTGCCGGTCTCCCGGTCGGCGTCCGGACGGGGGTCCGGACGCTGGATCTCGTGCCGCAGGTCGATGCCGTGGACGGAGTCCAGCTTGCCGGCGGCCTTCAGCGCCGCGTCGGCCTTGCCGGTCGGCAGGGTGGCGCGGACGTAACCGAGCTTGTCGTACGTCCGGCCCACCGAGGCGCCCTGGACGGCGCTCAGCTGGTCGGCGACCTGCTTGGTCTGGCCCGGGGCCGTCGCGACCATCACCGTGACGGTGGCGTCGCCCTTGGCCTTGGCCTCCTGGAGCAGTTCGGCGTCGGCCGAACCGAGCTTCTGGTCGGCGGACTTGACCGGCGCGGCGGCCGGACCGGGCACGGGGCCGGCGGCGGTGCCCAGCGCGAAGGCGGGCATGGCGCCGGTGGCGCAGAGGGCGGCCACCAGGCCCGCGGCCGCGGCGACGCGGGCCACGCGCCGGGTGCCCGGTATGGCCCCGTTGGTGGAGCTGGGGGAGTCGAGGGTCATCAGCATCCCTGGCTAAGTGAAAGATACGGTCCGGATTTCGGTGCCGGATGACCGGTCAGCTTTGCCGAAGTGACTGCTGTTTGGGGAGTGTTGTCATTGACCGAGACCTGACATGGCGGACTCTCGCCAATGCGGAGCATCCGCCAGAGGGCGCAAGGTCGGGCAGGTCAGGGCAATTCGCAGGTGTCTGCGAGTGGATTTATAGACTTTCCCTGCTCGCGGCGGGGCCGGAGCGGGCTTCCGTCTCGCGCCGGGTGTGACAGATTCCGATCGTTCAGCGCACGCGCGTGCGCGCGTAGTGGCGCGAGGCCTTCGCGCGGTTTCCGCACGCCGCCATCGAGCACCAACGGCGGGTTCCGTTGCGCGAGATGTCATGGAAGTGCAGGACGCAGGACTCGGCGGCGCACTTGCGGATCCGGTCCGGTCCGGCGACCAACAGGTCCAGGTAGTTCCGGGCGGCGATCCAGGCGGGACCCCAGGCGGGATCGGCGAACTCGGCCCGCTCGCCCGGCCCTTCGGGCGTCAGGGTGGCCCGGATCCGGCCGTGTTCCAGGACGGCGTCGACCAGCGCCCGCGCCCCCTCGTCGGACGGGTTCGCGACGGCGCGGGCCAGCGACTCGCGCGCGGTCAGCAGGTGGACCAGGGTCGCCGCGTCGGCCCGGAAGCGGTCGGCGAGGCCGACGCTCTCCAGCCACAGCGCGAGCCCTTCGACGCGGGTCAGCCCGAAGGCCCCGGCGAAGAGGTCGAAGGGTTCGCCGTCGACGACCCAGCGCGTGTTCAGCAGGTCGAGGGCGACCGGTTCCCCGATCAGCGGACGCCGGTCCGTCACCTGTGCCGTCATGCCGCCTCCTCGCGCCACCCACCCCTCGCGAGGCCGCTAACCCCTCAAGGGTACGTGACTGGTTGACCGTGGACTCTCTAACCTTTAATCTCAGAATGGAAGGTTAGAAGACACCGGCAGTCCTCGGGAAAGGGATCACCATGACCACCGCAGCCACCGCGCCCCCCGGCGCGCTCCGCACCGGCCACATCGGCCTGAACGTCACCGACCTCGACCGCTCGCTCGCCTTCTACCGCGACGCACTGGACTTCGCCCCGCTCGGCGAGGGCAAGGAGGAGGGGCGCCGCTTCGCCTTCCTCGGCCGGGACGGCGAGCTCGTCCTCACGCTCTGGCAGCAGGCCGAGGGCGGCTACCTGCCGGCCGCCGCCGGACTCCACCACCTGGCGTTCACCGCCGGGGACATCGGCGAGGTCCGGGCGTACGAGGAGCGGCTGCGCGGGCTGGGCGTCGCCTTCGCCCACGAGGGCGTCGTCGCCCACGCCGAGGGCGCGGCCTCCGGCGGGATCTTCTTCCACGACCCCGACGGCACCCGCCTGGAGATCTCCGTCCCCACCGGCGCGGAAGGGTCACCCGCCCCGACGGAATCCGCTCCCACCTGCGGGTTCTTCTAGGCCTCGCCGGGTTCGGGGCATCGGAGCAGACGAAGACGCGCAGGGAGAGGAGCACCGTCATGACGTACCACTGGGGCTCGCTGGCCGTGCAGGAACGGGTCGGCGTGCGCGACCTGGCCGATCACGTCGGCCGCTCGATCGGCGCCGACATCAGGGACGTGGCCGCGGCCTTCCTCGCCGAGCAGCCGCATCTCGTCGTCGGAGCCGCCGACGCGGACGGTCGGATGTGGGCCTCGCTGCTCACCGGCGCGCCCGGTTTCGTACGGGCCACCGGGCGGACCCGGATCGTGGTGACCGGCGGGCTCCCGCAGGGCGATCCGCTGGAGGGGCCGCTGGACGCGGCCGGCACCCGGGTCGGCACCATCGCGCTCGACCCGCGGACCAGGCGCCGGATGCGCCTGGGCGGCGCTGTCACGCCGGTGCCCGGCGGCTTCGCGGTCGAGGCGGACCGGGTCTTCGCGAACTGCCCGAAGTACCTGCAAAAGCGCCGACCGCTGGAGCGGGTGGCCGAGGGGGTCGGGATCGTACGGCGCGGTGCGGCGCTCACCCCGGGCCAACAGGGGACGGTCCGCGCCGCCGACACCTTCTTCGTGGCCACCACGTCGCCGGACGGGGTCGACGCCAGCCACCGGGGAGGGTTCCCGGGCTTCGTGGAGGTGCTCTCGGCGACCGAGTTGAGCTGGCCGGACTATCCGGGCAACGCCATGTTCCTCACCCTGGGCAACCTGGCGGCCGACGGGCGGGCCGGGCTGCTCCTGCCCGACTGGGAGGGCGGCGGCGTGCTCCAGCTGAGCGGGCGGGCCCGGACCGACTTCGGGGCGGACGGGGCGCGGGCCGTGCGGTTCACCGTGGAGTCGGTGGTGGAGAGCGTGCACCCGGGGCGGCTGCTGTGGAGCGCCCCGGAGTACTCCCCGGCCAATCCGCCGCTCGCGCGGCCGGCGCCTCACCGCGGGAGCACCACCAGGTAGGCGGCGGGCTCGCGGTCGTCGGCGGCCGTCAGGGCGGTGCGCACGACGGCGGCCTGCTGCTCGGGCCAGTCCCGCAGCTTGCGCGGGGTCAGGTGCAGCACGGTCACCCCGAGGCGCTCCAGCGCCTCGCGCTTGCGGACGCCCTCCGACCAGTCCTCGTCGTCGTGTTGGCGCGGGGCGCGGGTGTCGATCTCGATGGCGACGGCGTGCTCCGGCCAGTACGCGTCGACCCCGCCGAGGTGCGGGCCGCCGGGGAGGCGCAGGTCCACGTTCCAGACGGGTTCCGGCAGTTCGTAGCCCCGTACGAGCTGGTACAGCCGGTCCTCGGCGATGGCCCGGCCCTCGGCCAGCAGCGCCTCGACGGCGTCGACCACGTGCGGCCGGTCCAGCAGTCGGGCCACCGTCAACTCGCGTACGACGGCTGCCGGTTCGCAGTGTCCGGCGCGGACGGCCTCGCTCAGCAGGCGGCGTACGGTCGTGGCGTCGGACAGCTGTGCGACGGCGTCGGCCACGGCCCGGGCCACCGGCGCCACGGGCAGCCCGGTGACCTCCACGGAGCGCGGCGGGGTGTGCGTGCGGATGATCCGGACGTCGCCGGTGGACCGCAGTCGGCGGGTGTTGGCCACGAGGACGTCGATGTGGGAGAGCCCCAGCAGGGCGGGGGTGGAGGTGAACCGGTACAGCGCGAGGGCCGCCAACCCGGTGATCATGACCTCGGCGCCGGCCCGGCGGCCGGCGTACAGCAGGGCCGCGTGCAGTCGCTCCTCGCTCGTCGCGGGACCGGCGTGGAGCAGGAACACCCCGGGCAGCAGCTGCTGCCAGGGCCGCCCCGCCGCGTCGGAGGCGCTGACGCCGTGCTCGCGCAGCTGGGCGAGGGTCAGCACGCGGGGGCGGCCGGCGGTGAGGTGGGCGAGGGGGAGGGGTGCGTTCTGGTTCATGACGCGGTGATTCCCTCAGGCCATGGCCTTGCTAACGCCTGTTACACGCTCGTCGACAAATCGGGACAAGGCGGGGCTAAAGTACGGGCGTTCGACTGCCGAAAGGGACCCCGCCATCCGGCATCCGTCATATGACCATACTGATGGTTTCGGTGGCGGGGAAGCAGGCGGGGACGCGGACGGCGCAGCGGACGGGGGCGGGAGCGGACCGGTGTCCGCCCCCGCCCCCGCCCGCGTGGCGCGCGGCTCCGGCCGGGCCTCGGGCCCGCCCGCGCCGCCCGCCCGTCGTCAGCCCGCCGCCGCGTCGCAGGCCTGGGCGCGCAGGGCCCGGGCCAGGTCGTCACGGGACTCCAGCACCAGCCGCCGCAGGGCGGGCGCCGCGTCCGGGTGGGCCGTGAGCCAGGCGTCGGTCGCCTCGACCGTGGCCTGCGAGTCCTGGAGCGAGGGGTACAGGCCCCGCACCACGTGGATCCCGATCTGGATCGAACGGTCCGCCCACACCCGTTCGATCACCTCGAAGTAGCGGTCGGCGTAGGCCGCCAGCAGGTCCCGCTGGGAGGCCTGCTGCATGCCCGAGATCGTCGCCTCCACCAGCGCGTTCGACAGGGCGTCCGATTCGACGGTCGCCGCCCACGCCTGGTCCTTGACCGCCGCCGACGGCCGCGCCGCCAGGCAGCGCACCTGGTGCTGCTTGCCCGACGCCGTGTCGTCGCGGACCAGTTCGGCGGCCAGGACGCCCTCGTCCACCGAGCCGTGCGCCGTCAGCGGCAACAGGAAGTCCCAGCGCAGCTCCTGATCGACCTCCAGCCCGTCGATCCGCGCGCTCCCGTCCAGCAGGCCGAGCAGCAGCTGGTGGTCGCCCTCGGTGGCGGCGCTCGACGCGAAGAACCGCGCCCAGGTCAGCTGGTGCTCCGAGCCCGGCTCGGCCAGCCGCAGCTCGCGCAGCGCGCCGGCCGCCAGCTCCCGGCCACGCTGCTCGCGCAGCTCCGGCGTCGTGTACCGGTTGACCGCGCCCAGGGCCTGGACGTGCAGCATCTGGAGCACGCCCACGTCGGTCTCCCGGCCCGCGTGCGCGAGCACGAGCGCGAGGAAGTCGCGGGCCGGCATCAGCCCGTCGCGGGTCAGGTTCCACAGCGCCGACCAGCACAGGGCGCGGGCGAGCGGGTCCGTCAGACCGCCCAGGTGGGAGCGGAGCGTCGCCAGGGACGCCTCGTCGAAGCGGATCTTGCAGTAGGTCAGGTCCTCGTCGTTCACCAGGACCAGGTCGGGCCGCTCGGACCCGGCCGACTCGGCGACCACCGTACGGGTGCCCGCGACGTCCGCCTCGGCCCGTGCGTAGCGGACCAGGGTGCCGTCGGTCCCCAGCCGGTACAGGCCCACCGCGACCCGGTGCGGGCGGAGTTCGTCGCCCTCCTGGAGCACCGCCAGCTCCGTGACGCGACCGCCCGCGTCGTAGGTCACCACCGGCGTCAGCGCGTTCACGCCCGCCGTCTGGAGCCAGGCGCGCGACCACTCGGCCATGTCCCGGCCGGAGACCTCGCCGAGCACCGACAGCAGGTCGTCCAGCGTGGTGTTCCCGTAGGCGTGCGCCTTGAAGTAGCGCCGCGCGCCCTCCAGGAACGCCTCCCGACCCACGTACGCGACGAGCTGCTTGAGCACGGCCGCGCCCTTGGCGTAGGTGATCCCGTCGAAGTTCAGCTTGGCGTCCTCCAGGTCACGGATGTCGGCCGTGATCGGGTGCGTGGACGGCAGCTGGTCGGCCCGGTAGGCCCACGCCTTGCGGCTGTTGGCGAAGGTGACCCACGCCTGGTCGAAGCGGGTGGCCTCGACGAGCCCGAAGGAGCCCATGAAGTCCGCGAAGGACTCCTTCAGCCACAGGTCGTCCCACCACTTCATGGTGACCAGGTCGCCGAACCACATGTGCGCCATCTCGTGCAGGATGACGTTCGCGCGCCGCTCGTACGAGGCCTGCGTGACCTTCCCGCGGAAGATGTACTCCTCCCGGAAGGTCACCATCCCCGGGTTCTCCATCGCGCCCAGGTTGTACTCGGGCACGAACGCCTGGTCGTACTTCCCGAAGGGGTACGGGTAGTCGAAGATCTCGTGGAAGAGGTCGAAGCCCTGCTTGGTGACGAGGAAGACGTCGTCCGCGTCGAAGTGCTCGGCCAGCCCCTTGCGGCACATCGCGCCCAGCGGGATCGTCAGCTCCCCGCGGGTGTAGGTGTCCGTGACGTAGTGGTACGGGCCGGCCACCACGCAGGTGATGTACGTGGAGATCGGCGCGGTCTCGGCGAAGCGCCGGGTCAGCCCCTCGCGGGACTCCTCGACGCCGTTGCTCCACACGTGCCAGCCCTCGGGCGCGGTCACCTCGAAGCGGTACGGGGCCTTCAGGTCGGGCTGCTCGAAGTTCGCGTACACCCGGCGGGCGTCCGCGGGCTCGTACTGGGTGTAGAGGTAGACCTCGCCGTCCTGCGGGTCCACGAACCGGTGCATGCCCTCGCCGGTTCGGCTGTAGGCGCAGTTCGCGTCCACCACGAGGACGTTCTCCGAGGCCAGCCCGGCCAGGGCGATCCGGGTCCCGTCGAAGACCGCGGCCTCGTCCAGCCGCTGCCCGTTGAGGGTGACCGAGTTCACCGAAGGGGCGATCAGGTCCGCGAACGAGGAGGCGCCGGGGGTCGCGGCGCGGAAGCGGACGGTGGTCACCGAACGGAAGGTCCGGGGGCCGTCGGCCGGTTCGGCCTCGTCCACCGCGGACCTCAGGTCGAGGACCACCTCGTACCCGTCGACGGACAGCAGCTCGGCCCGCTCGCGGGCCTCGTCACGGGACAGATTCTCTCCGGGCACGTGCACTCCTTCGTGCGTGATCGCGTTCTTCGGTTCGAATCCTCCCACGGGGAATGCGGGTGCCCCCGGCCTGGTTGGCGCAGGGGATGGTGCTGGGCAATGGCTTGTTTTTGACACGAGGAGAGACATGGCCGACACGCAGGTGAGCGAGAAGACCCCGGTCGACTTCTGGTTCGACCCGCTCTGCCCCTGGGCCTGGATGACGTCCCGGTGGATGTTGGAGGTCGAGAAGGTCCGCGACGTGGAGGTCCGCTGGCACGTGATGAGCCTGGGCGTCCTGAACGAGGACAAGCTCGACGAGCTGCCCGAGAGCTACCGCAAGCTGCTCGGCCCCGAGGCCTGGATACCGGTACGGGTGGTGACGGCCGCGCAGCAGAAGCACGGCAAGGAGATCACCGGCAAGCTCTACACCGCGCTCGGCACCCGCATCCACAACGAGGGACGCGGCAACACCCCCGAGGTCGTCGCGGAGGCGCTCGCCGAGGTCGGCCTGCCGGCCGAGCTCGCCGAGTACGGCACCTCCGACGCGTACGACACCGAGCTGCGCGCGTCGCACAACGAGGGCATCAACCGGGTCGGCCAGGAGGTCGGTACGCCGGTCATCTCGGTGCCCGGCGCCGACGGCGCGGACGTGGCCTTCTTCGGCCCGGTCGTCACCCCGACCCCGCGCGGTGACGACGCGGCCCGGCTGTGGGACGGCACCCTGCTCGTCGCCTCCACCCCGGGCTTCTTCGAGATCAAGCGCACCCGGGACAAGGGCCCCAGCTTCGAGTAGTCCGCCCGGCGCAGTGCACGGAAGGCCCCCGCGAGTCACGTCCTCGCGGGGGCCTTCCGGTGGAAACGTCCGCTGTGAAGGTTGAGAAGACGATCACGAGGCGGACGGCTGGGGCGTGCCGATCAGCCCTTGGCGGGGATCAGCAGAGGGGTGTTCGCCTTGGCGTCGGCGTAGCGCTTGGCCACGTCCTGCCAGTTGACGACGTTCCACATGGCCTCGATGAAGTCGACCTTCTGGTTCTTGTACTGCAGGTAGAAGGCGTGCTCCCAGGCGTCGAAGACGAGGACCGGGGTGCTGGCGATGCCCACGTTGCCCTGGTGGTCGTAGACCTGCTCGACGACGAGACGGCCGCTGACGGGCTCGTACGCGAGCACGCCCCAGCCGGAGCCCTGGGTCGCGGAGGCCGCGAACGTCAGCTGCTTCTTGAACTTCGCGAACGAGCCGAAGGACTCGGTGATCGCGTCGCTCAGGCCGCCCAGACCGTCCGCCGCGGTGGGCTCGCCGCCGCCCTCACCGGTCTTCGGGCTGGCCATGTTGTGCCAGTAGATGCTGTGCAGGATGTGGCCGGAGAGGTGGAACGCGAGGTTCTTCTCCAGGCCGTTGAGGGCGCCCCAGTTCTCCTTGTCGCGCGCCTCCTCCAGCTGCTCCAGGGTGTTGTTGGCACCCGTCACGTAAGCCGCGTGGTGCTTGTCGTGGTGCAGCTCGATGATCTGCGGGTTGATCACCGGCTCCAGCGCCGCGTAGTCGTAAGGAAGCTCAGGAAGCGTGTAAATGGCCATGTCTGTATCCGGTCCCCTCGGCGTGCCAATCGCTTATTGCAATCAATGCGCAACTGCACGCTAGCAGTATCTAATCCTCCGTTCGAGTAAGGGTTACCTCTCTTGTACGGGTCTCCGGAACGCCCGAGGCCGGGCCCATGCGATCGCATGAACCCGGCCTCCGACGTGCCGTTCCTCGGGGGTGTTACCCCGTTTTCGCGCGCTCCCGGTCAGGCTCCGCCGCGGGCCGCCGCGCGGCGCTGCATCAGGTAGCCGGTCGCGGCGAGGGCGACGGTCAGCCCGCCGGTGAAGATCACCTGCACCCGGGTGTCCTCGTCCCACGCCATCAGGACCAGCACCCCGGCGACCCCGGCCAGCGCCACCCAGGTCAGGTACGGGAAGCCCCACATCTTCACGACGAGCTTCTCGGGGGCCTCGCGCTCGGTGCGGCGGCGCAGCACGAACTGCGAGACGGCGATGAAGCCCCAGACCACGAGGATGACCCCGCCGACCATGTTCAGCAGCCAGGCGAAGAGGGTGTCCGGGTACCAGTACGAGAGCAGGACGGTGACGAAGCCGAAACCGGAGGAGGCCAGCACCGCGCGGCGCGGGACCCGGCCGGTGACCTTGCCGAGCGCCCGGGGGCCCTGGCCGCGGGAGACCAGGGAGTAGGCCATGCGGGAGGAGCCGTAGATGTTGGCGTTCATCGCGGACAGCAGGGCGATCAGGATGACCACGTTCATGATCTGGCCGGCGGCCGGGATGCCCAGGTGGTCCAGCGTCGCGGCGTACGGACCGGTCCCGGTGACGGCCGGGTCGTTCCACGGCAGCAGGGTGACGATGACCAGCATCGAGCCGACGTAGACGATCGCGATCCGCCACATGGTGGTCCGAACGGCCCTGGCGACTCCCTTGATCGGGTCGTCGGACTCGGCGGCGGCGATGGTCACCGTCTCCAGGCCGCCGTACGCGACGACCGAGGCGAGCAGGCCGACCAGCAGCCCGTCGAGGCCGTTGGGCAGGAAGCCGCCGTCGTGCAGGAGGTTCGCCGAGCCGGGGGAGGCGGTGCCGGGCAGCAGGCCGAGGACGGCCAGCACGCCCAGGCCGAGGAAGAGCGCGATCGCGCCGATCTTGAGGGCGGCGAACCAGAACTCGAACTCGCCGAAGTTGGAGACCGCGGCGAGGTTGCTCCCGCAGAACAGCGCCATGAAGACCAGCACCCACATCCACGAGGGGGTCCCGGGGAACCAGCCCGTCATGATGTGCGCCGCGCCGATGGCCTCGATGGCCACGCCCACGCACAGCAGGGTCCAGAACATCCAGCCCGCGGTGAAACCGGCCCAGGGCCCGATGGCCCGATCTGCGTGCACCGAGAAGGAGCCGGAGGCCGGGTTGGCGGCGGACATCTCGCCGAGCATCCGCATCACGAACATCACGAGCAGCCCGGACGCGGCGTAGGCCAGGACGATCGAGGGCCCCGCCGCCGCGATGCCGGCGCCGGAGCCGACGAAGAGGCCGGCGCCGATGACCCCGCCGAGGGCGATCATCGAAAGGTGGCGCTGCTTCAGGCCGTTGCCGAGGGGGGACCCGGTGTCGTCCTGCGGGGGCGCGGCGGGCGTGAGGGTGCTGCTGTGGCTCATGGGGGTGTGCCTGTCCGGTGTGCGGGGGTCGAACGATGACCTCAGTGTGCCGAGCGTCCGTTCAGCGGACGTTCTGTGTCCGCTATCCGGACAGCCGGCTCACGGGCCGTGATCGCGACCGCACGCGCGCCCGGCCGGGTGCGGAGCCCCTCCGCACCCTCTCCGCACGCTCCGGACGCGCGAGGACCCCCGCGCCGACGGGGCGCGGGGGTCCTCCTTCTCGCGTACGGACGGGAATCAGGCGGCGGCCCGGCGCGCCCGGACCTCCCGCAGCCACGCCACCAACAGCACCGCCGCCGCCGCGCCCGAGGACCACAGCAGCTGCGGGCGCGCCGAGTCGTCGAACAGCATCAGGACCAGTACCGCCGCCATCCCGATCAGCGCCGCCCACGTCAGGTACGGGAACAGCCACATCCGCAACGTCAACCGCTCCGGCATCTCCCGTTCCAGCATGCCGCGCAACTTCAGCTGCGAGACCGCGATCAGCGCCCATACGAACAGCAGCACCGCGCCGACCGCGTTGAGCATGTAGAGGAACACCGTGTCCGGCCACAGCAGGTTCAGCACCACGGACACGAAGCCGAAGGCGACCGACGCGAACACGGCCCGGCGCGGCACGCCGCCGCCGGACACCTTCAGCAGCGACCGCGGGGCCTCGCCCCGCTCGGCGAGGGAGAACACCATGCGGGAGGAGCCGTAGAGGTTCGCGTTGAGCGCCGACAGCAGTGCCACGAACACCACGATGTTCATGATCTGACCGGCGGCCGGAATGCCGATCGAGTCGAGCACGGCCACGTACGGGCTCTGCCCGGGCTCCAGCGAATCCCAGGGCAGCAGGGTCACGATGACCAGCATCGAGCCGACGTAGAAGAAGAGGATGCGCCACACGGCGCTGCGCACGGCGCGGGCCACCGACCGGGCCGGGTCGTCGGACTCGGCGGCGGCGATGGTGACGACCTCCAGGCCGCCGAAGGCGAAGACCACCGCGAGCATGCCGGCGACGACCCCGCCCATCCCGGCGGGGAAGAAGCCGCCGTGGCCGGTCAGGTTGGCCATGCCCACCGGATCGGTGTCCGGCAGCACCCCGAAGATCGCGAGCGTGCCGAGGATCAGGAACAGCACGATCGCGCCGACCTTGAGGGCGGCGAACCAGAACTCGAACTCACCGAAGTTCCGCACGGCCGCCAGGTTGCAGACCGTGAACACCACCATGAAGACCAGCACCCACACCCACTGGTCGACCGAGGGCAGCCACCCGTTCGCGATCTTCGCGGCGCCGGTCGCCTCCACGGCGAGCACCACGACCAGCAGGAACCAGTACAGCCAGCCCGCCGAGAAACCGGCCCAGCGCCCCAGGGCCTTCTGCGCGTAGACGGAGAAGGAACCGGACGCGGGCATCGCGGCGGACATCTCGCCGAGCATCCGCATCACCAGCATCGCGAGCACGCCCGCGAGGAGGTACGACAGGATGATCGCCGGCCCGGCGATGCCGATGCCGGCGCCGGAGCCGACGAAGAGCCCGGCGCCGATCACGCCGCCGAGGCCCAGCATGGTCAGGTGGCGCTGCTTGAGGCTGTGGCTCAGGGGTTCCTGGAGCCCGTCCTCGGTGAGGGGCGGGTCGGGCAGGCGGTCGCGCATGAGGATGCTCGCACTCTCGGTCGGCCAAGCGGCGCTGGGGGCTGCACAGGGGATTGGCGGGAACCTACAGTCTGGCTGGAGGACACCCGTCGGAGCAAAAAGGGCGTGGCGTCGAATGTCGCCCGTGATACGGATCACTTCAACTCGGGTGTAGGTCGGGATCTTTGTCCACTCCCCACGAAACCGGGCAGTACGGCTTTGTGCCGGTCGACGGTGGGGCGGCGGCCGGCCGCGGACTAACGTCACGGTGTCCCGATCGATCACCACCTCGCGGAGCCCCCACGATGAGCACTGCTTCCGTTTCCTTCCGGCCCGGCGCCGTCCTCGCCGACCTGCTGCCCGCGAGCCGCGTCCGCGACATCGCGCTGGTCGTCGGCGGAGCCGCGCTCACCGGCGTCGCCGCCCAGATCGCCGTCAAGGTCGACGGGCTGGCCGCGCCGATCACCGGCCAGACCTTCGCCGCCCTGCTGGTGGGCACCGCCCTCGGTGCGGGCCGCGGCTTCCTGTCCCTCGCGCTGTACACGCTGGTCGGCATGGCCGGGGTCCCGTGGTTCGCGAACGGCGGCTCCGGCGCGGGCGGCGCCACCTTCGGCTACGTGCTCGGCATGCTGCTCGCCGCCACCGTCGTGGGCGCGCTCGCGCGGCGCGGCGCCGACCGCTCGGTGCTCCGTACGGCCGGGGCGATGGTCCTGGGCTCGGCGGTGGTCTACGCGGTGGGCGTGCCGTACCTGATGGGCGTCACCGGGATGTCGCTCGGCGCGGCCGTCGCGACGGGCCTGGTCCCGTTCCTGATCGGCGACGCCCTCAAGGCCGCGCTGGCCATGGGCGTCCTGCCGACCGCCTGGAAGCTGCTGGGGCGCCGGGGCTGAGCCCGCGCCGCTCCCGCACGACAGCCCCGGACCGCGAGCGCGGTCCGGGGCTGTTTCGTCAGCAGGCGTGCGGTCCGTGTCCGGTCCGCCCGGGCAGTACTACGCGGCCGCGACGGCCTTGCGGCGGACGGCGTCGCGGATCGCGCCGATCGCGACGACCACGCCCGCCACGGCCAGCGACAGCAGCACGACCTGTCGGTTGGCGTCGTCGAAGACCATGTAGACCAGCACGAAGCTGATCATCGCGGCGGTCGCCCACGTCAGGTAGGGGAAGAGCCACATCTTGACGGTGACCTTCTCCGGCGCCTCGCGCATCAGGATCCCGCGCATCCGCAGCTGGGTGAAGCAGATCACCAGCCACACGAAGAGCGCGATGGCGCCCGAGGAGTTCAGCAGGAAGTTGAAGACGGTGTCCTTGAAGGCGTAGTTGAAGTAGACGGCGGCGAAGCCGAAGACCACGGAGCCCAGGATGGCGGCCACGGGCACGCCCCGCTTGTTGACCTTGGCGAACGCCTTGGGCGCGTCGCCGCGCTCACCGAGCGAGAACGCCATGCGCGAAGCGGTGTAGAGACCCGAGTTCAGGCAGGACAGCACGGCCGTCAGGACGATCACGTTCATGATCTGACCGGCGTGCGCGATGCCGATCGAGTCCAGGGCGGCGACGTACGAGCCCTTCTCGGTGATCGACTTGTCGTTCCACGGCAGCAGGGTCAGGACGACGAAGATCGAGCCCAGGTAGAAGATGCCGATGCGCCAGATCACCGAGTTGGTGGCCTTGGTGACCGCGCGGCGCGGGTCCTCGGACTCGCCCGCGGCCAGGGTGACGATCTCGCTGCCCATGAAGGAGAAGACGACCATCAGCACACCGGTGAGGATGGCGCCCAAGCCGTTCGGCGCGAACCCGCCGGTATCGGTCAGGTGCGCGAAGCCCGCGCCGGGGTTGTCCGAGCCGGGGAGCACGCCGAAGACGGCGAGCATGCCGATGACCACGAACGCGCCGATGGCGACGACCTTGATCCCGGCGAACCAGAACTCGAACTCGCCGTACGAGGCGACCGAGCCGAGGTTCGTGATCGTCAGCACGACCATCACGATCAGCGCCCAGGCCCACTGCGGGACGGCCGGGACCCAGCCTTCGAGGATGACGGCGCCGGCGGTGGCCTCGACGGCCAGCACGACGACCCAGAAGAACCAGTACAGCCAGCCGATGGAGAAGCCGGCCCAGCGGCCGAGCGCGCGGTCGGCGTACGCGGAGAAGGAGCCCGAGTTCGGGCTGGCCGCGGCCATCTCGCCGAGCATCCGCATCACGAAGACGACCATGGCGCCGACGAGGAAGTACGACACGAGGATGGCGGGGCCGGCCTTGGCGATGCCGCCGCCGGAGCCTACGAACAGGCCGGCGCCGATGACGCCGCCGATGGCGATCATGGAAAGGTGGCGGTTCTTGAGACCGGCCTTCAGTCCGTCGGAGGGCTGGCCGTCACCGGGGTTGCCGGAGGGGTCGCCTGCCTTCTGAAGGGTCGTCGTGGAGCTCATGGACGGATCCTTAGGTTCTCGGGTTTCGAGCCCCGGCATTCAAACCCGACACGCCGTCGGGACGGAAGACCCTATTCCGTATCGTTGCCTCGGGCACGAAGTCCCGGACCTTCGTCCCGCCGCGTCCCATCTGCGTTGTTGTGGATTATTTGAGCTTCGGGAGTGACCTACGCGACACCCCTCCACCGGCCTTCGACCGTCCGCATGCCACACTCGACCCATGCGCGTGTACCTCGGATCCGACCATGCCGGTTTTGAGCTCAAGAACACCCTGGTGGACTGGCTCAAGAACAACGGCCACGAGCCCGTCGACTGCGGGCCCCACATCTACGACGAAGTCGACGACTACCCGCCGTTCTGCCTGCGCGCCGCGGCGAAGACCGCCGCGGACGCCGACAGCCTCGGCATCGTCATCGGCGGCTCCGGCAACGGCGAGCAGATCGCCGCGAACAAGGTGAAGGGCATCCGCGCCATCCTGGCCTGGAGCGTCCAGACCGCCGAGCTGGGCCGCGAGCACAACAACGCCAACGTCATCTCCGTCGGCGGCCGCATGCACACCCAGGACGAGGTGATCAGCTTCATCGACGCCTTCCTGAAGACCCCGTACTCCGAGGCCGAGCGTCACACCCGTCGCATCGACATGCTCACCGCGTACGAGCGGACCGGCGAGCTCCCCCCGATCCCGGCCCACCACCCGCAGGACCAGTAGGACCCCGCCCGTGCCGCCGGACCGGAGTCCGGCGGCACGGTCATGTTCACGTGTCCACGTGATCACGCCGAGGAGAACAGCCGTGCCCGAAGGGCATACGATCCACCGCCTCGCCCAGGACCACACCGAGCGGTTCGCCGCCCGACCCGTCCGGGTCAGCAGCCCCCAGGGCCGCTTCGCCGAAAGCGCCGCCCTGCTCGACGGCCGCACCCTGGAGAGCGCCGAGGCACACGGCAAGCACCTCTTCCTCGAACTCGGCGACGCCTGGATCCACATCCACCTCGGCCTCTTCGGCAAGCTCGGCTTCGGCCCCGCCCCCGCCCCGCCGGCCGGTGACACCGTCCGGCTGCGCCTGCTGAACGACGAACACCACGCCGACCTGCGCGGGCCCACCGCCTGCGCGCTGCTCGCCGAGGGCGAGAAGAAGGCGATACACGACCGGCTCGGCCCCGACCCGCTGCGCCCGGCCGACGACCCCGGCCGCGCCTGGGCCCGGATCTCCCGCTCCCGCACCACGATCGCCGCCCTGCTCATGGACCAGAAGGTCGTCGCCGGAGTCGGCAACGTCTACCGCGCCGAGGTCCTCTTCCGGCACGGCATCGACCCGTACCGGCTCGGCAAGGACCTCACCCGCGCCGAATGGGACGCGATGTGGACGGACCTCGTCGCCCTGATGCGCGAGGGCGTGCGCCACAACCGCATCGACACCGTCCGCGACGAGCACCTCCCCGAGGCCATGGGCCGCCCGCCGAGGGTCGACGACCACGGCGGCGAGGTGTACGTCTACCGCAGGGCGAACATGCCCTGCCACATCTGCGGGGGCGAGATCCGCACCGCCGACCTCGCCGCCCGCAACCTCTTCTGGTGCCCGACCTGCCAGACCCGCTGACCGCTCGACGGCGCCCCGGCGCTCAGAACTGGTGGGGCAGCCAGGGCGCGACGTCCCCGGCGAAGCCCCGCGAAGCCTCCCGCAGCGCGCCCGGACGCAGCTCGCGGACCCGGCCCGCCGCCGCCAGCGAGTTCAGCGTGACCCCGCCCAGGTACGCCGAGCCCAGCTCCCGCACCGACAGCTCCAGCTCCGCCGCGTCCTCGGTCCGGGCGCACCGCGCGCCACCCCGGGCGTCGGCCGTCAGCCGCCACCGGCCCGTGTTCCACGGGCAGAACGCGTCCTCGACCTCCAGGACCACGTCCAGCGGAGCCCCGTAGGCCCGCGCCTCCAGCGCCGCGCCCAGTTCCACCAGCCGCAGGTGCAGCGCGTCCCGCTGCCGCGCCCGGGTCCGGCGGACGTCACTGACCAGGTGCAGCAGCGGATCGTCCATCGGCCGCCCGAACGCCCGCACGTGCCAGGTCAGGTCGATCTCGAAGAGGTAGCGCCACAGCGCCGCGTACGCCACCGGGTCCACCGCGTTCACCTCGCCGACGTGGACCTTGCCCTCCGAACCCGTCGGCTCCCAGTCCGGCGTGACCCGGTAGCGCGCGTACCCGACGACCTCGCCGTCCGCGCCCTCGGCCACCACGCACTTCAGCGGCGACGCGCCCGCCCGCCGCCCCGGCGGATCCAGCAGCCCCTGCCGCTCCCAGCCCGGCCGGCGCGCCGTCATCCCCGGCCGGGACGGGACAAGCGCCGCGTAGACCCGCTCGCAGTCGGCCAGCGCCTTCTCCGGGTCCACCAGCCGCAACCGCACCGCGTCCGCCCCCGGCGGCGCGTTCAACCGCGCGCGCGTCGTGTCGATGTCCACGGACAGGGCGTACGCGGCCGTCCCGTAGCCGAACCGCCCGTAGATCTCCGGCTCCGAGGCGGTCAGCACCGCGATCGGCTCACCGCCCGCACGGACGTCGTCCAACTGGCGGCGCATCAACGAGGTCAGCACCCCGCGCCGGCGGTGCGTCGGCGCGACCCCGACCATCGTGACCCCCGCCGCGGGAACCAGCGCACCGCCCGGCACCGACAGTCGGAAACTGAACGCACCGGCCGAGCCGACGCACGTCCCCTCGTCCCAGACCCCCAGCGAACGCTCCGGCTCCGTCAGGGACCGGTACAGCTCCCGCTCCTCCGGCGGCTCGGCCACACCCCCGAACGCCAGTTCCAGGTGGTCGTACCAGACATCCCACTCATCGGACTGCAATACGCGCGTAACAAGTGCCATAAGGCCATGCCTACCAGGGCCTTCCGCCCCGTACGAAGCGAATTTCTCCCGGAACGGACCGATCGTCGCGGGGGTACCCCTGCGCACACACAGCCAGGATGGATAGGGTCCCGAACAATGGCCGGAGCACGCGTGGAGACGCTCACGGCCCGGGCGCGCATGCTGTCGCACCGGGCCCGCACCGCCCTGCGCAAATCCGCCGTCGACTACTTCCGCGGCGACGCCTCCGACTGGCTCGCCTTCGGCGGCCTGCTCCTGACCATTCCCGCCATCGCCTGCGGCACGCTCATGATGCCGGTCTGGTTCTCACCCTCCGCCCTCGTCCTGCCCATCGTGGCCGGCGGCCTGCTGCTGCGCCCCGCGAGCCTGCTCGCCCTGTACGCCGCCTCGGCCGCCGCCCTCATCGTCGAGGCCCTCGTCCTCGGCCCGTACACCCAGGGCCCGGCCAGGGTCACCCCCGGGACCGTCCTCGTCGTGGCCGCCTGCGGCTTCTTCGGACTGGTCATCGCCCAGTTCCGCAGCCGCGTCGGCGTGCCCTGGAGACGCGGCGGCACCATGCTCTTCGACCTGCGCGAACGCATCCGCGTACAGAGCAAACTGCCCGCCCTGCCCCGCGGCTGGCACCGGGAGATGGCCCTGCGGCCGGCCGGCGGGCAGTCCTTCTCCGGCGACTTCGTCGTCGCCGCCCGCACCAACGGCGGCCGCACCCTGGAGATCGTCCTCACCGACGTCTCCGGCAAGGGCATGGAAGCCGGCTCCCGCGCCCTGCTCCTGTCCGGCGCCTTCGGCGGCCTGCTCGGCGCGCTGCCCCCGCACGGCTTCCTGCCCGCCGCCAACGGCTACCTCCTGCGCCAGGACTGGGACGAGGGCTTCGCCACCTCCATCCACCTCGTCCTCGACCTGGAGACCGGCGACTACGAACTCCTCTCCGCCGGCCACCTCCCCGCCCTCCAGCTCTCCGCCGGCACCGGCCGCTGGCAGGAGGTCTCCGGCGAAGGACCGCTCCTCGGCGTCTACGACGGGGCCGAGTTCGAGCCCGCCCGCGGCAACCTGCGGCGCGGCGACGTCCTCATGCTCTTCACCGACGGCCTCGTCGAGACCTCCGAGCGCGAGATCAGCGAGGGCATGGACCGCCTCACCGGGGAAGCCGACCGCTACGTCGCCGCCGGCTGGGACGGGGCCGCCTGGCACCTGATCGAGAAGGTCGCCAAGGACGTCAACGACGACCGCGCGCTGCTCCTGATCCGCCGGTCGGCCTGATCGGGCGTTCGGCCTTGTCGGCCTTGTCGGGCTGAGCGGTCCGGTCGGTCCGACGGGCCGTTCGGCCGGCGCGGCACGCCCGGTCCCTTTCGCCCGGTCCCTTTCGCGCGGCCGGTCCGATCCGCACGCACGGCCCGATCCGCATGCCGGTACGTCGGGCCCGTTGCCGCGTTGGCGTCGTCGACCCACCCCCACCCGCCCGGTGGGGTTTACCCCACCCCCGACCGACCGGCCTCCGCCATGTCCCCGGCACCCGCCGCTCCGTAGCGTCGAGGACATCACCGCGGCAGCGCACGGCAGGCCGCGGCGGACACGGCGGACGACGGCACGGAAGGCGGCACACCATGGGGCTCCGGCGGAGCAAGCGGCGGGACCAGGAGACCTCGCGGGGACCGGTACAGGAGTCGGGGCGGTCGGCGCGGTCGACTCGGACTCGGGCGTACGAGGGCCCCGACCCCGCCCCCTGCGCCGTCGAACTGCGCGGCGTCCGACGCAGCTACGGGCGCGGGGCCTCCACCGTCCACGCCCTGCGCGGCATCGACCTCAGCCTGCCCCGCGGCAGCTTCACCGCCGTGATGGGCCCCTCCGGCTCCGGCAAGTCCACCTTCCTGCAGTGCGCCGCCGGACTCGACCTGCCCACCGAGGGCTCCGTCCGCCTCGGCGGCACCGAGATCACCGGAATGAACGAGAACGAACTCACCGAACTGCGCCGCAGCCGCCTCGGCTTCGTCTTCCAGGCCTTCAACCTGCTGCCCTCCCTCACGGTCGAGCAGAACGTACTGCTCCCGATGCGCCTCGCCGGAGGCCGCGCCGCCTCCCGCGGCGCGGAACGGGCCGCCGACCTGCTCGACCGGGTCGGCCTGGAGGGCAAGGGCCGTCGCCGTCCCGCCGAACTCTCGGGCGGCCAACAGCAGCGCGTCGCCATCGCCCGGGCGCTGGTCACCCACCCCGACGTGGTCTTCGCCGACGAGCCCACCGGCGCCCTCGACACCACCACCGCGGCCGAGGTCCTCTCCCTGCTGCGTGACGCCGTGGACTCCCTCGGCGCCACCGTCGTCATGGTCACCCACGACCCCGTCGCCGCCTCCCACGCCGACCAGGTGCTCTTCCTCGCCGACGGCCTCATCGTGGACCGGCTGCCGCGCGGCTCCGCGGACACCGTCGCCGCCCGGATGGCCGCCCTCACGGCCCGGCCCGCCCCGGCGTACGCGGGTGCGGCGCTCTGATGCCGATCCGCCCCAACGGCCTCGCCCGCGCGGCGGTCCGGTTCCGTCCGGCCGCCTTCGTCGGCACCTTCGTCGCCCTGTTCATGACCGTCGCCATCGTCTCCGCCTGCGGCATCCTGCTGGAGAGCGGCCTGCGCGCGAGCCTCCCGCCGACCCGCTACGCCACCGTGCCCGTCGTGATCGCCGCCGACCAGGAGACCCACCTGCGGGTCGGCAGCGGCGAGGGCTCCTACGAGGTCTCGGCGCCGGTCCCCGAACGCGCCCGGGTCGACGCCGCCCTGCTCGAGGTCCTGGCTCCCCTCGGCCGGGCGGTGCCCGACGTGGTGTTCCCCGTCCGCGACGCGGCCGGCGCCGTCCACGAGGCCTCCGGCTGGGGCGCCACCGCCTTCACCGGTACGAAGCTCGCTGCCGGCCGCGCGCCCGGCGCGGGCGAGGTCGTCCTCGGCGGCGCCTCGGCCGCGCCCGGCCAGGACCGGGTGACCCTGGACACCCCCGTCGGAAAGCGCGAGTTCCGCGTGGTGGGACGCACCGACGTCCCCGGCGCCCATTTCTCCGACCCCGAAGCCCGCACCCTCTCCGGCCACCCGAACACCCTGGACGCCGTGGCCCTCCTCCCCAAGGCCCCGACCGGACCCGCCCCGACCGGACCCGCCACGGCCCCGGCCGCGTCCGACGAGCGGCTCGCGGCCTCCGCCAGGTCCGCCGTCGCCGGCCGGGCCGAGGTGCTCACCGGGGCGGACCGCGCCGTCGACCGGCGGCTCGCCGGCGCCAAGGAACTCCTGACCGCCCTCGGCGGCTCGTTCGGCGGCACCGCCACCCTCGTCGCCGTCTTCACCGCCGCCGGTACCGTCGCCCTCTCCGTCGGGCAGCGCTCCCGCGAGTTCGCCCTGCTGCGCGCCGTCGGGGCCACCCCGCGCCAGATCCGCCGTACGATCGCCACCGAGGCCCTCCTCGTGGCCCCCGTGGCCGGCGTACTCGGCTGCCTGCCCGGCTACGCCCTCGCCTCCTGGTGGTTCGGCGCGCTCCAGGCCAAGGGAGCGGTCCCCGCCGCCGTCGAACTGTCCGTCTCCTGGATCCCCCTCGTCTGCGCCGCCGGCATCGGCCTGCTCACCGCCCTGATCTCCGGCTGGGCCGCCGCCCGCAAACCGGCCCGGATCCGCCCCGGCCAGGCCCTCGCCGCCGCCGCGGTCGAACGCGTCCGCCCCGGGTGGATCCGTACGCCCCTCGGCGTCCTCGCCCTCGCCGGCGGCGCCGCCTGCGGAGGCCTCGCCGCCAGCGGCAGCGGGCCGGACGCGGCCAACGCCGCCCTCGGGGTCGTCATGCTCTTCATGCTGGCCGTCGCCCTGCTCGGCCCCCTCATCGCCCGCGCCTGCGCCGGCATCCTCGGGTTCCCGCTGCGCCTCGGCGACGCGTCCGCCTCACTCGCCGCCGCCAACTCCCGGGCCCACGCCCGACGGCTCGCCTCCGCGATCACCCCGATCGTGCTCGCCATGGCCTTCTCCTCGACCCTGGTGTTCCTGCACACCAGTGAGGACCGGGCCACCCGCGAGCAGCAGACGAGCGGCCTGCTCGCCGACCGCGTCGTCACCGCCCCGCCCTCCGACGTCGCCTCCCGGCCGCTGCCCGTCGGCGTCACCGCCGCCGTACCCGTCACTCGTACGTCCGTCATCGCCGAACTCGGCTCCGGCTCCGACCACTGGCTCCAGGGAGCCTCCGCCCAGGTCGTCACCGGACCCGGCGCTGACCTCGCCCGGGTCCAGGACCTCGGCGTCCGCGAGGGCGGCCTCGACGCCCTGCGCCCCGGCACCGTCGCCGTCGACCGCAACCTCGCCGGCTCCGCGAAGGCCGGCCTCGGCGACCGGCTCCGACTGCGGCTGCCCGACGGCACCGAGGCCGCCCCCGAGATCATCGCCCTCTACACCCGCGGGCTCGGCTTCGCCGAGGTCACCCTGCCGGCCGCCGACCTCGCCGGGCACATGACCTCCCCGGCCCCCACCGAACTCCTCGTCCTCGGCGACTCACCCGCCCTCGCGGAACTCGGCCCCGTCACCGACCGGCGCGGCTGGACCACCGCGCAGGACACCGACCGGCAGGTCAACGCCTGGGCCAACACCACCATGGCGTCCGTCCTCGGCGGCTTCGCGGCCGTCGCCGCCGTCAACACCCTGGTCATGACCGTCCTGGACCGCCGTCGCGAACTGCGGATGCTGCGCCTCATCGGCTCCACCCGCCGTCAGGTGCTCCGCATGATCCGCTGGGAGGCGCTGCTCATCACAGGTACGGGCGTCACCCTCGGCTCCGCGATCGCCCTCGCCACCCTGTTCCCCATGACCCGGGCCCTCACCGGCGCCCCGCCGCACATCCCGCCGCTCCTCTACGGCTCCTTCGTGGCCGCGGCCCTCGCCCTGGGTCTGGCCGCCACCACCCTCCCGGCCCGCAACGCCCTCCGCCACCCCGGCCCCTGACCGGGGCCGGACCCGCCCCGGACCGGCCCCGGCGGTTCACCGGCTGCGGTGGTCCGGGGCGTCCGGGGCCGACCCCGGTCGAGGGTCCGCCCCCCGCGCCACTCGGACGACGGCGCTCCAGATCCCGGACCGGGACACCGCGCAACCCCGGTCCCGGCCGACGGCCACCGCGAAACGGCAGCCCGGCGTCCGCCGCCCAGGAAGGCGCCCACGGGGGCGAGCCAGGCGGCCCCGTCCCGGGCTGTCGCCTCCGGCGCCCGCCCGTTACCGGGTCACGGCGGTCCAGGGGCCGATGCCGAGCCTGCCGGTGTTGCCGAGATCGATGGACCGCCCCAGTTCCAGGGTCTGTCGGGGCGCGCCGGGGCGGGGGACGACGTCCAGCACCCAGCCCTCGGCCACCGGCACCGTCGGGTCGGTGACCAGGTTCCGCCACACCAGCCCCATCCGAGCCGCCTGCCCCGGCTGGAGCGTCACCCGCTGCGGCGCCGCGTCCAGCCCGGTCCCCGTCGCCACTCCGTTCGACCCGGGCGCGACGGACACCTCCACCGGCCGTCGCTGCCGATCCAGCACCCGTACCTGCGGATGGCCGTTGAGTACGTAGGGCTTCGTACCGCAGTTGACCAACTGGACCTCGGCCACCCGCAGCCCCATCGCCGCGTCCCCGGCGCCCTCCAGCAGCCGCACCCCGCCCTCGGGACAAACGTCCGATGAGCCCGAGCCCGAGCCCGAGGCGCCCGGCGCTCCGGGGGAAACGGGCGCCCCGTACACCGGCGCACTCGGATCCAACCGGCCCACCTTCGGCGCGCCCGACATCCCCGACATCGCGGACGCCCCGGGCGTCACCGTCGGCAGCCCGGACGGCGCCGCCGGACCGGAGCCCGCCGCTCCCGTGCCGCACCCCGCCACGGCCACCAGACCCACCGTCAGGACCACACCCCGCACCCACCGCTTCATGACCACCATCCCCCGACCCTACGACCGCCCCACCCCCCGCCCGCCCCACCCCAACCCCCGGTCCTCCCCACCCCCGACCCCGCGCCCAACGCCCGCACCGCCCCGCGATCGCAGGCAGCCCCCGGCCCCTCGCCTCGCCCCGGTCCGCCCCGCCCGCTCCCACCCCCACCCCGGCCAATCGCAGCGAATTGGCACGTCCCCGCCGTCCCCGCCACCGTCTACCGTGCCGCCATGGACCGCAGCCTCGCCGATGACCTCGCCCGCCTCCCCGAACTCCTCGACGCCACCCGCCGCGCCGCGACCGAGGCCCTCACGACCCTGGACGCCCGGCCCGTCGTACCCGCCCCCGGCTCCCCGCCCCCGCCCGAACCGCTCCCCGAGCACGGCGACGGCACCGAGCAGGCCCTCGCCGAGTTCCGCACCCGCTGGGCCCACCGCCTGTCGGCCTCCGCAGGCCCCCGCTACCTCGGCTTCGTCACCGGCGGCGCCACCCCCGCCGCCCTCGCCGGGGACTGGCTGACCGCCGCGCACGACCAGAACTCCAACTCCTCCTTCGACGGCGCCGGTCAGCTCCTCGAACGCGAGACCGTCGGCTGGCTCCGCGAGCTCTTCGGCCTCTCCGACGCCCACAGCGGCACCTTCGTCAGCGGCGCCACCATGTCCAACACCACCGGCCTCGCGATCGCCCGCGAATGGCTCGGCGAACGCCTCGGGGCGTCCCCGGCCGAGGACGGCGCCGCCGTCCTCGGCCCCGTACGGGTGCTCTCCGGAGCCCCGCACTCCTCCATCGCCAAGGCCCTCTCGTTCCTCGGCCTCGGCCGCTCCGCCCTCGTACGGGTCCCCACCCTGCCCGGCCGCGAGGCCGTCGACCCCGCCGCCCTGGCGCGGGCCCTCGCCGACACCCCCGGCCCGGCGGTGGTCGTCGCCAACGCCGGCACCGTCAACACCGTCGACTTCGACGACCTCCGGGCCGTCGCCGCCCTCAAGGACCACCACGACTTCTGGCTGCACACCGACGCCGCCTTCGGCGCCTTCGCGGCCCTCTCCCCGGAACACGCCCACCTCGCCGACGGACTCGACGCAGCCGACTCCGTCTGCGTCGACCTCCACAAGTGGCTCAACGTCCCCTACGACAGCGCCGTCCAGTTCACCCGCCGCCCCGACCTCCAGGCCCGCGTCCTCCAGAACGCCGCCGCCTACCTCGGCCCCCTCGGCGACCACCCCGACCTGGTCCACCTCACCCCCGAGAACTCGCACCGACTGCGCGCCCTCGCCGCCTGGTTCACCCTGCGCGCCTACGGCCGCCGCGGCCACCGGGAGATCGTCGAACGCGACATCGCCTGCGCCCGCTCCCTCGGCGAACGCCTCGACGCCGACCCGGCCTTCAGGCTCCTCGCCCCGGTCCGGCTCAACGTCGTCTGCTTCACCCTCGCCTCCGACCCCACCCCCGAGCGCCTCACCGCCCTACGGGAGGCCGCCGCCGCCGAGGTGTTCGTCACCCCGACCGTCCACGAGGGAACCCCCGCGCTGCGTGCCGCGTTCTCCAACTGGCGTACCACGCAAGCAGATGTACGCCGGGCCGCCGAGGCCCTCAGTACGGCAGCGAAGGAGATCGCATGACGGGACAGCCACTGACCCTCCTGGAGGTCGAAGCCCTCGCCCGCGCGGCGCACGAGGGTCAGACCGACAAGGCCGGCCGGCCCTACGCCGAGCACCTCGCGGCGGTTGCCGAGGGCGTCCGCCTGCGCGGCGGCAGCCCCGAACAGCAGGCCGCCGCCTGGCTCCACGACTCTGTCGAGGACGACGCCCTCAGCGCCGAATGGCTCGCCGGCGCCGCGCTCCCGGACGCGGTCAAGGCCATGGTCCTGGCCCTCACCAAACGCCCCCGGGAACCGCTGGAGGAGTACGCCGCCCGCATCCTGGCCACCCCGGGCGCCGTCCTCGTCAAGGAGGCGGACCTCGCGCACAACGCCGACCCCGTCCGACTCTCCGTCCTGGACGACCCCACCCGCGAGCGGTTGTCCGCGAAGTACGCGTATGTCCGCTCCCTCCTCGGCATCATCACGCCGTGAGCCCGGCAACACGCCCTCGCGGAAGGAAAGACGCGAGGGCGATTCGTCACGAGACGGATAGCCGGGGCCGGTTGGTGGGAGGATGGAACGTGTGGGGGTGCGCAGGGCCGCGCACCCTCGGCCGGCCAGGGGACGACCGAAGGTGTGATCAGTAGTGGCCATTTCGCTGTCAGTGGTGGTTCTGTTGGCGATCATCCTGGTGATCATGATTCGCGGCAAGCACATGAAGGCCGGCCCCGCGATCGTCGCGGTCCTCTTCGGCTTCTTCCTCGCGTCCAGCTCCATCGCCCCGGACGTCAACCGCTTCCTGAACTCCCTCGCCGACACCATCGCCGGCATCAAGCTCTAGGGAGCCCCCGCCACGGCGCCCCCACGCCACGCCACGCCGCGCCGCCCGCGCCCACCGAAGGCGCGGCGCACACCCGGCCCCACGGCGGGGCACGGAGCCGAACGGCGCCCCCGGGAACGGCGAAGGGCCAGGTCGAGGAAATGTCCTCCGACCTGGCCCTTTTCGCTTCAGAGCGGGTGACGGGAATCGAACCCGCGTAGCTAGTTTGGAAGATCGCGTACGCGCCCGGCCTCTCACCAGCCAAGCGCCTGACCTGCACGTCCCCGCCCACCCGTCCGGCATTCCCCGAGGCTCCCCGCCGACGCCCGCCCGATCGGGCACGCAGGGGACACGGTCTCCAGGCCCATGGGGGTATCAGCGGCGAGTGGCATACGCGGTTGTGATGCGTTGCTGTCGCGTTGCAGGATGCCACAGGGGGTGGCTATGGATCGGGATCAGTTGATGCGGCTGCTAGCCGGCGACGACGAAGCGTCCAAGGCCGCGCTGGCCGCCCTTGTCGATGGCGACGACTTCGTCGTATGGGAGGACGGAACCCTGTCCTCCGAGGAGCAGGCCCGCAGATACGAGTACCGACGTGGGTCGTTGCGGCGAAGAGGCATAGAGACCCTGGGCCTGGAACGAGCGGTGCAACTGCTCGGCGAGCGTGACCAGCCGATCCGCCTAGGGAAGATCACATCTGTCGACCGGTCACGGATTTTCATGCTCTTCCTCACCGAAGACGGGAGCGCACTGATGGCCTGCATAGGCGGACAGCGGCCCGATGGGCGCCCTCCCCGGCAGGACCTCGATCGGCGGCCTCAGAGGTCGTCCTGAGACCGCTCAAGAGCTTCCATGAACGCGTTGTGGAAGACGAGCTCGGAGGCCCGGCATGGGGCGGTGATGAACATCTGCTGAGCCTCGCCGAGGCTGCACCCCACCACCTGCCTGGTCACCATGACCGCATCCACGCCGTCACACCCGATCTCCTTCAGGAAATCCTGTAGAGCCCCAGCGTCGTGGTTCTGATCCCAGACGGGCTGCGCCGTCAAGGCCAGGCCGGCTATCCGGGCCTTTCGCTCCACGTCCACAGTGGGTTGCCCTCTCTCATGCTCGCCAGGTGCTCGGGGTGGTACTGGGGCGCGCTAGCGACTGACGGGCACCTCGTAGACGATCTCGCACAGCGCGGCCGGGATGACGATGTCCGCGGTCTCCACGGGCTGCCCCTGGTCGCTGTAGTACGTCCGCCGGATGTGGGTCACCAGGGCCGCCTTCTGGGTCCCGAGAAGTGACGCCTCCTCGGCGGTCGCCTGCCGCGGCTCCGGCTGCTCCACGGCGTGGCTGACCGTGATCCCAATGACGGCCATCCGGTTCACGACACCAACGCCGGCGTGCGGCCCGCCCTCTGGCAGGACAACGAGCGTGCTGGCGGTGAGCTCGTACGGCTCCCAACTCGTCGACAACTGCACAGGCCTGCCATCGGCAAGGAACTCGTACACCGTGCGCACACACAGCTCCCCAGCCGGGATCCCGAGACGCGCGGCGATCTCGACCGGCGCGGGAACCTTCGCCTCGGTCCGGCTCTCCCAGTGCCCCTGCCTACCCAAGGCCTGCATGTCTGCACGGAACGGAGAACCACCCGGCTGCTCACGAGCAGACGACCGGACAACCCGCACGCGCTGCCGTGGCTCCGCGACGTACGTACCCGAGCCCGCGCGACCCTCCAGTACTCCCTGGGAGATCAAGAGCTCCTGCGCCCGACGAACGACGTTCTCGCCAACGCCACACTCCTCGGCGATCTGCGTCCGCGAGGGGAGCCGGTCACCAACGTTCCAGTCATGCTCCGCGATCCGCTGCCGGAGTACGTCGGCGATACGGAGATAAGGCGGCTGCTCAGGCATGTAGAAAATCTAGTCCACTAGCTCTAATCTAGTTAACTAGCTTCACTCAACGTGTTCACTCGGCGACGGAGGCCCTCGGTGCCCGCTTCGGAATCAAGGGCCGAGAGCATCGCTGCGCGACTGTCCGCCCTGGGTCTGGCCACGCGAGTGGAGGAGCACGCCCGCTACACGTCGATCGAAGCGGAGGTACCGGAAGCGCTGCCCGCCTCCACATGGCAGGAGGCCCTGGAAGTGGTGGCGGAGGCCGACCGATTCGGGCTCCAAGCCAGCAGCTTGACCGGCCGCACCCTATGGGCCGCCGTACGCAAAGCGGTCCCCGCGACGGGCGACGTCCGGGGACCTGGCCGACAGCAGTAGGAGCTGATCAGCATGTCGAACCGTACGATCCCCACCACCGCCCGCACCAGTGGGCGCCCCCTCCGGCTGGCCTTACCGCCCGGTGCAGAACCCACCCCCTACCGGTCGAGCTCGTGCGCGATCGGCACCCATCACGAGTGCGCGCAGTCGTCCCCCGCCACGGCACCGGTAGGCGTCCCCGTGATCTACGAGGCCTGCGACTGCCCCTGCCACACGCCAAGCGACCTGCCCGAACCGCGGCAGGTGACCCAGTGAGCGGATGGACCCCAAGTGGTGCCCTCGCCACAAACGTCGAGATCACCTCGACCACCGTCCAACGCGGCGACGTAATCCAGATCGGCGGCCAACCGTGCCGCGTCATCGACCTGATCCAACTCCCCGCCAGCGCGAAGCGACTCTGCTTCGAGTCGGGCGAACTCCTGACCATGCATGCCCGAACCCGCTTCATCGCCCTCCGCATGCGGAGGAACTGGTGACCCCACCCGCACCCACCCGCCGCCACGCCATCGCCGACGACCTCCGGAACCAGATCTCGGAGGGCCACTTCAAGGCCGGCGAACGCCTCCCCTCAGAAGTCCAACTGGCCGCCCGCTACGCGGTCAGCACACCCACCCTCCGGAACGCCCTCGCGCTCCTCCAGGCCGAAGGCCTAGTGGAGAAGATCCACGGCAGCGGCAACTTCGTCCGCCACCCGCTCCGTTGGGCCACGTACATCGGCGGCGGACACACACCGAGCACACCGACCGCGGCCGATGGGGCCCTCCACACCACGGTCCGCGCCACCAACCTCCGAGCGCACGGCCATCTGACCGCCCTCCTCAAGGTCTCGCCCCACAGCCCCCTGACGGAGTTCCTCTGCCTCAGCCACGAGGGGAAGACACCGCACAGCCTGGCCCTCATCTACGTCCCCCGAGACCTGGCGCCAGCCAACGTCCCGGAAGGGCTGTTAGCCGCACGACTGCCAGACCTGCGCCCACCGCTGGCCGTGGTCCAGGAAACGGTCAGCACCCGTCTCCCCACTCCCGACGAAGCGACGACCCTCCGCATCAGCTCGACCCTGGCGATCCTCTCGATCACCCGCGTGGCGACCGACACCACCGGCCGCGTGGTCGAGGCGGCCCTCCTGGCACTCCCCGGCGATCGCGCTGATGCCGTCTTCACCACCCACCACACGACCGAAGCCAGGAGGGCGGAAGCGTGACACCCTCCAATGAACTACGACTCCTGCCATGGTCAGGCCCGGACGGCAAGCCCTGTTTCCTGAGCTCCGATGGCAATGTTGGCTACCTCTCCCGCCTCGCCGACAACGCTGAGGTCGTGCAGCTCGGCTTGGGGGCCGAACTCCTGGACCACGCCGTTGACGTCCTCGCCGACCAAGAGGTGGATTCGGTTGAACTCCGCCTCTTGGCAATGGATCTGGCGGGAGCCTTGAGAGACGTGGTCCGCGTAGCAACGAGCCGCGGCCGCCGTCTAGCGATACCAACACCCTCCACCGGCGAAGAACACACCGAAGCCCCTTGCCGGCCAGCGGCCTCCGACTAATAGCACGCACCCCAACGACAGCGAAGCCCCCCCAGCCGATTGGTGGGGGGCTTCACTGTCAAACGGGTGTCGGCGACAGCTGCTTTGTAAGCTCGGCCGGGGCGGTGGTATACGGGGTCTGACCTGGGAAACGAAGGCTCCACGGGACCGCTGGCCACTGCCAGGATCCACCCCCGTTGTTGTCAGATTTGATTGTCAGGATGACGGGCACTCACGCTGTTGTTCGGCAGGTCAAGACGCCATGTGATGTTGAGCATCGTTACGACTGCGCCACGGTCACCGATCCGCCTACCAGGTGTGGGAACCTCGGAGGGGATTCAGTGTGGCGAATCTGAGGCTTCGTGCCCACCGCTGATCTGGGCCCCCTCTCTCTTAGTTCATGTGCCAGGTGTGCGGTCCGGTTGAGTCGCTCCGCGCGCCGGATACCGGCCGACACGTAATAATTCCGACACAGTTGAACTCACAGAGACATTCCAAGCAGCCTATTCTGTTCGCTCTTCAGTCGAGAGAATGAGGCCTCAATGTAAGCAGTGAAATCTTTGCCGGGGTGCGCTATCAAAGCACTCCTGGGAGATCCCTCGCGCTCCTCCATGGCGGAAATGTCCAGGGCGAGGACATGGGCGCAAAAATCGCGAAGAGGCAGTGGCATTACGGCCTCATCTATCAAGTCCGCGTGCTGGATGATCAGGTCGCGCATTCGATGATTTGTGGGAATGAGTACCTGGTCGCGCCATTTTTGCCATTCGCCGGATTCGGCTGCTGGGTCCCTTGCATCCTTGTCCGGCACAAAGGAGGCCCGCAACGCATCCCAGACCCGTTCGTTGCTGCTGACTAGAGTGTTGAGAGGTCCGTAAAGCTCTCGGAGCTGGCTGTTGATGCGCGTAATACGGGCCTGCCGCCGCTCCTGTCGAATTTGGGCTCGCTGGTTGAGGAGGAAGGCCAGTACAGCGACGACGATGCTTGCGCTAGCGGTGGTGATGGCTGCTGTCACACCACAAGTGTGTCTGAGTCCAGCCGATTTAGGTACAGGGTGGTGGCTACGGTCTGCATGGTGGCCACGGTCTGCGTGGTGGCCACCTTGGAATCTGGCCAGTCAGGCTGACAGAGTCACAGTCGCCTTGTCCACTATCGGATGCCGTATGCCTCTGTGATGTGCCATGAGGGTGCGACCGTCGCGACTAGGGCAGCGAGCGCGCATTTTCCGAACCCCTGCCCCCGTGCCCGCATTTGACCTGGTCACCCTTAGGTCAGTAGGCCTTCCCGGCGAAGAATTCCTCGGATCTCGTCAAAGGCGGGGCGAATATCACCTTTTGGGAAACGAATCTGGCCGATTCCTGAGATGTTAGAAAACCGCTCGCACCCATCTTCCACCAGGACAATCGCCTTTGAAAAACCCAGCCGCCCCTGGAATAGGCCGACTTCGTGGACGACGTTCTCCCGAGCACGCATCTTGCCATCTGAGGTCTCGTCTTCCGCCGTCATCAAAAGGAAGGCGATCGCAGCATTATCGAGCATCTCGGAGAGTCGCTCTTTTGTGCTGAGTCCGGCAGTCGGCTCGCGGTCGAAAACCTCCCACTCTAGCCCCTCGTTAGTGAGCCAGACCCCGAGTTGCAGATACTCCTTTGACATCCCTCCGTGGCCGATGAAGACCTTGCTTCCCAGCTGCATTAGCACCGCCTCCACTCCTGTGTTGATCGCTTCCAAATGCTGACCCAACCTCCCGCACACCTCGGCCACTTTTCGTGCTGTCAGATATGGGGAGCGTGTGTGCAATACCTCAGCTAGAACCATTTGATGGCCGGCAACTTGCCAACCACCCTCGAAAGCCTGCATGTCACGGACGGGGAATTGCCCGTTGATCCGCCTCGTCAGCGAAGCAGCAATCTGACGGGCGGTGGGCAGGGAGATTTTTTGCAGAGCCTCAAGATTTTCAGTCAGGTAGTCGTCGTGCGGCGGCTGGATCCTGGCCGATATCGAGCGCGCCCGATCGATAAGCCCGGCGACCTCGCCCCTGATTGCTTCCGCCGCCTCTCGTGAGGCGTCAAGGTTGGGGCTGCCGGCTGACTGCTTGATGCGTGCTTCGACTTCGTCAGCGCTGTAGGTCTTCCAATCTCCGACCGTTCCATGAAAGGATCCGAGGAATCCCCATTCCCGGCTGAATTCGTGTCCAGGGGGAGGTGTGCGAAAATCCCGGTAATACACGTTCGCTTGGTAGCCGAGGTTGGATTTAGACCAGGACTTTCCGGCCTCTGTCGCAGCTTCCTCCAAGGCCAGCAGCGCTGCCGCGTCCAGGCCGTCCGCGCGTTCGGCAAGAGAACGAGCCGCGGTGGCGATCGACAGGAACTCCACACTCAGATCTGTCATGGCGGGAGTGTATAGCTGTCGTTGTGTCGATCCGCCGAGATCTTCGGAGATTCCCGGCTCAGTCCCCGGGGTCGGCTGCGACTGTGATCGGGAGCTTCGTTCTGTAAGTGCGCCGCGCCGCTCAAGGACCGATGGGGATCTCGTAGACGACCTCACATAGCGTCGCTGGCACGATGATGTCCGCGGTCTCCACGGGCCGGCCTTCGTCGCTGTAGTACGTCCGCCGGATGTGCGTGACGAATGAGGCCTTCTGGATCCCGAGGAGCGATGCCTCCTCGGGAGTCGCCTGCCGGGGCTCCGGCTGCTCCACGGCGTGGCTGACGCCGATCCCGATCTCAGCCATGCGGGCGCTCCTGGCGATCGTCGCGGAAGCAGACCGCTTCGGACTCATAGCCAACGGAAAGGCCGGCCGCTCCTGTGGGCCGCCGTAGATAGAGCGGACCCCGCGACGGGCGACGTCCGGGGACCTGGCCGTCAGCGATAGGAACTGTCAGCATGTTCAACCGTATCCGCCGCCCCGCCGGCCATACCAGGAAGCGGGCCACGCAGGGCGATGGTGCGGCCGCCCACCAGCAGCCGTGTGCCACCCGCGAGCGACGTTCCGTGCCGGTCCCTCGAACTTGCCTAGGAGCTGCTGGCGGATTCCTTCGGCATGATGTCGATGCGAGCGACTTCGATCGTGCATGAGTTGGCCTCGCTGATCGAGGCAGCTTCCGAATCGAGTTTTTTCCAGCGCTCCTGCATGGGCTTGGTCTGGGAGTCGCGGACGGCGAGAAAGACTGCATGATCGACCCCCTGGCTGGCCATGTAGCTTGGGGTCTGCGTATGCAGTCCGTGCCAGAATTCTCCGTGTGTAAGCTTCTTCATTTCCAAAAGAACTCGAATGTTTCCAGCTGAAGTGAATGTGAAATCTACCGGCCCTCGACCAGTTTCCACCTCGCGATCGAGGGTGACTCCAGCCTGCGCGCAATAATGATCGAGCACTCCGAGGAAGAGAAGCTGCATGTTCGTTTCCGGGACGGGCTTGAGGTTGGGTAGGTCTCGCCAAAAGGCGCGCCACCCACCCTTCTTTTCCACCCAGTTGCGGAAGTGCTCAATGGCAGAATGCGCGAAGGTTAGGAGATCGTTAGGGCTGGCGATCGGCATCACATTGCAGATCGGCTCTGTGTCGATGGCTTCGCGGGCCAAGCGCTGCCAGCTCACGTGCAGCATCGGGTCTGAATCGACATCGTAAGGCGCGGATCCGGTCTCTTCCAGATGCTGAACCCACCGTCGAAGCACGTCCGGGCGGCTGCGGGCTAGATTGATAATCTCAGCCTTCTTCACGCCTTCGGATATTTTAATGTTCATGTCGTCTCGGAGCGACGTGTCGAGGAACTGTCCCCAACTTTCGGATGAAAGAGTAGGGAGTTCGCGAAGGAACCGCTTCGGGACTAGGAGGATCGGCCTGCCCGATTCCGGATCGACGGGTGCCAGGTGCTCGGCATCCATCCATCGCGAACGCATCGCGTCGTAGGTACTGTGGCGGATCTTCTGTACTTCCATGGGAACGTCCAGGGAGTGGCAGATGTCCTGGGTATATTTGATGAACCGAGGCTTCAGTAGGTTACAGGTGATATCGGATATTCGATCACGATTAATTCCGGGCACCAGGATTCCAAGTTCCTCGAAGTGTTCAATGTCCTCGATGCCACGTCGAACCGCTTGGGTCATAGCTTCGACAACCTTCGCTGCTAGCCCAGGGCCGGACCCGGACCCGGCACTGCTCTTGCTGGCAAAGCCCAGGCGGAATTCCTGAGGCTCGGGGAATTCCATGAGTGAGAGTGTGCGCTTGAAGTATTGATGTTTTGGGTTCAAGTCGCTCCGTGAGAGCAACCTGAATGCGGAGTCGAAGTATTCCATCATCTCGACGTAGGCCTGTCGCCAGCTCGGGTCCGAGTCTGAGAAGATCAAGAAGGGGTCGATGAATAGCAGTGTGTCGTTCTCGATGATCGGGTCGAACCAATCGAACTCAGCCTTGTATTCGATCTCAAACAGCTCGCTGAAGTACACGATCCCCCCAGATTCGTCGCGGCGGTCCCTGTCGAGGCACCCGATCATGATGGGGGCACGCGAGCCGACTGGGTAGGGTGCGGATGCTCCGAGCCAGAGTTCGCGTTCGTTCTGCTGTGTGAGGGCCTGGCCCCAACCCACTCCGCTGTCATCCCGTCTGCCGTCGACCCACACGGAGTGATAGCGGGGCAGGCTTCTGGGGCCCAGGTGGAGCGCCCGGCTGGACGAACGACCTGGGCCCCAGAAGCCTGGTCTGCTATGGCTTGCCTGGGTCGACGGCAGACGGGATGACAGCCCCCACCACGAACCGGCCTGCATGCGCACGACTGGCACCGGGCATCCCGGAGCCTGAGCGCCCCCGCCGGAGGCATCTGCTTTGACCGTCAGCCGGCCAACCGGGCGGGGTACCCCATCAAGTCCTTAGCCATGGGCGCGTGGCCGGCGGTCCGGGCGGGAGCGGGGCGGAGACAGGAGCGCAGGCCCGGGGCGACGGGCGCGCGACGCCGCGCCGTGCGCGGCGGAAGCGCCCTTGATGAAGTAGGGAAACTCTTACCGCGCATCAGGTTCAGAGGGCAAGGCGGCGAATAACCGCTGAAAGGTGTCGCCCTGAGGACGGTCTACTAAGCATGCCGGTGGGTTATTGGGCAGGCCAGTTGGCCAGGCGGGCGCGTGCCGTTTCTGCGACTGTCTGCCAGGGATCATCGACGAGCCGAGCGACTGCAGACCGTGGCGAACGTGGGTGCGTGACAACGGTGTTACGGACTGCGTCGTGAGGATCGTCCGCCAACTGCTCCATGAGTTCTGGTGGACAGGAACGCTTGCCCAGTACGCGCTGCCGTACCCGCCAGTCCGCGTCCTTGCTCAGCTCAGTCATGATCTCCGGCGGGCACGTGCGGTTGTGGGCTGCCCAGAAGCGCATCTCTGAATGCTCCCGGACAAGCTGCCACCACAACGTCAGTGGCATAGCAGCCCGTGCCGCGCGGTCGCGCTCCGCAGGATCCTCACTCCGGCTCAGGCGTATGAACTCCTCGACGGACTCGATCTCAGGAAAGGGATCCTCCATGGCAGGACCGTAGCCCACTGTGGGTCGCGGTTTGATCGGCATGGTCAGCGCGCTTGGACCAAGTGCTGGCCGTCGTGGCTGCGGAGATGGGGGCCCGCCCTGGTCCAAGGCGTCGAGGAGGAGGATCGCGAAGACCTCGGACATCTGCTCGGACACCTCCTGCGGAGTGAGCCAGGCAACCGCGGTCGATTCCTCCGACGTGAGCGCGGCCCCGCCGGCGGGCTTGCAGCGGAAGGCCAGGGCGACGATGCCGCGGGTGGTGTGCCCCCTCGTCCTAAGCTGGCGTGCCGACAAGCTCGCCGCCGGCACCGGCCCGACCACGGTCGCCAAGTCCTACGCCCTGCTCCGGGCCATTCTGGGGACGGCGCTGTCGGACGAGCTGATCCGGCGGAACCCCTGCCAGGTCAAGGGCGCCAGCTCCGTGCACACCCCGGAGCGGCCGACCGCGACGGTCAAAGAGGTCTATGCGCTGGCCGAGGCGATTCAGCCCCGCTACCGGGCTCTTGTACTCCTGGCCGGATTCCTCGGGCTGCGCTGGGGCGAGCTGATCGGGCTCAGTCGGCGGGACGTGGACCTTAAGCACCGGACCGTGCGGGTCCGCCGGTCCGTCGCCGAGTTGAGCAATGGACAGCGGGAGATCAAAGCGCCGAAGAGTGCCGCGGGAAAGAGGACGGTCTCCATTCCCGGCGTGATCCTCCCGGCCTCCACGAGCACCTGAAGGGGGACGCCGAGGCCGGCGTCGACGGCCGCGTCTTCATCGGGGCCAAGGGGGCGACGCCGCGCCGGAATCACTTCAACCTGCTGTGGCACAAGGCGTGTCGAGAAGCGGGGATCAAGGGGCTTCACTTCCATGACCTTCGGCACACGGGCAATACGCTCGCCGCGTCAACGGGCGCCAGTACGCGGGAGCTGATGACGCGCATGGGCCACAGCACCGCCCGTGCTGCGCTGATCTACCAACACGCCAGCGCCGATCGGGACCGGCTGATCGCCGACGCCCTGAGCGTGCTCGTGAAGAAGAGCCGCAGGAACAAGGAGAAGGGCGTGCGGGGCACGAAGGAAGATCCACAACGGAAGGGGCACGCAGGGGGCGCGGAGCCGAACGGCGCCCCCGGGAACGGCGAAGGGCCAGGTCGAGGAGGTGTCCTCCGACCTGGCCCTTTTCGCTTCAGAGCGGGTGACGGGAATCGAACCCGCGTAGCTAGTTTGGAAGACTAGTGCTCTACCATTGAGCTACACCCGCAAGACGTGCGCCGCAGGTCCGGGGACCGCGGCACGGACAGCATCCTAGCGGGTTCCATCGGGGGATTGCACACCGCTTTGCGCGCCGGCTCACGAGCCCCGCGTCGCGCGCGCGACCGCCCGCAGGGGAAACGCGCGTGTCGGAGGGTCTCCGGGCATGTACCCTACGTGTCGCACCGACGGGGTGTGGCGCAGCTTGGTAGCGCGTCCGCTTTGGGAGCGGAAGGTCGTCGGTTCGAATCCGGCCACCCCGACCACGAGTACTGCCTCCACCAAGATCGCGCTGATGATCGCGTTGTGGGCTGATTGCCGCTTGCGGTTACTATGCAAGCTGCGTGCCCGTGTGTCTGATGCCGGGCCGAATCCGCTGAACCGCTGAATCACAGCGTGACGGCAGAACCCCCAGCAGTCAGCCACAAGGAGACCGAACCGTGAAGAGCGCCGTGGAGACCCTGAACCCGACTCGGGTTCGGCTCACTGTTGAGGTGCCCTTCGAGGAGCTCAAGGACAGCCTCGACGCGGCCTACAAGAAGATCAACCAGCAGGTCACGGTGAAGGGCTTCCGCAAGGGCAAGATCCCGGCCCGCGTCATCGACCAGCGCTTCGGCCGCGGTGCGGTGCTGGAGGAGGCCGTCAACGACGCCCTCCCGAAGTTCTACACCGAGGCGGTCAACGAGGCCGACCTGAACCCGCTGGGCCAGCCCGAGGTCGACATCAAGGAGCTGAAGGACGGCGAGCTGCTGTCCTTCACCGCCGAGGTGGACGTCCGCCCCGAGATCGAGATCCCGGACTACTCCGGCATCGAGGTCGAGGTCGACGCCGTCGAGGTGTCCGACGAGGACGTCGAGAAGGCGGTCGAGCAGCTGCGCGGCCGTTTCGCGTCCACCAAGGACGTCGAGCGCGCCGCCCAGGACGGCGACGTCGTCACGATCGACCTCGAGGCCAAGGTCGACGGTGAGGTGCTGGAGGACGGCGTCGCGAGCGACGTTTCCTACACCATCGGCTCGGGCGAGCTTCTCGACGGCATCGACGAGGCCGTCAAGGGCCTGGAGGCCGGTGGCGAGGCCACCTTCACCTCCCAGCTGAAGGGCGGCTCCGCCGAGGGCAAGGACGCCGAGGTCACCGTCAAGGTCACCAAGGTCTCCGCCCGCGAGCTGCCGGAGCTGGACGACGAGTTCGCCCAGATGGCGAGCGAGTTCGACACCCTCGACGAGCTCAAGGCCGACAGCCGCAAGCGCCTCGAGGACACCAAGCAGTACGACCAGGCCACCCAGGCCCAGGAGCGCGTGCTGGAGAAGTTCCTCGAGCTCGCGGAGATCCCGGTCCCCGAGAAGCTGCTCGCGGACGAGGTCCAGACCCGCAAGCACAACCTGGAGCACCACCAGCTCGGCCAGATGGGTCTGACCATCGAGAAGTACCTGGAGTTCCAGGGCAAGACGGTCGAGGAGTTCGACGCCGAGACCACCGAGCAGGCCGTCAAGGGCATCAAGACCCAGTTCCTGCTGGACGCCCTGGTCAACAAGGAGAAGCTGGGCGTCAACCAGGAGGAGCTCACCGAGCACCTCATGCGGCGCGCGCAGTCCTCCGGCATGTCGCCCGACCAGTTCGCCCAGGCGGTCGTCGAAGGCGGCCAGGTCCCGATGCTGGTCGGCGAGGTCGCTCGCGGCAAGGCCCTCGCGGTCGTCGTCGAGAAGGCCAAGGTCACCGACACCAACGGTGAGGTCATCGACCTCTCCGACGACGAGGACGAGACCGAGGCCGTCGAGGCCGCGGCCGACGCCGAGGGCAACGCCGACGCCGAGCCGGCGGCCGACGAGGCCAAGTAACACCTCGGGCGAAGCCCATTGAGCAGTGCCGTGAAGGGCCCGGACGCAGCCGCGTCCGGGCCCTTCCGCACACCCGGCGCGAGGGGCCCGGACCTTGCGCTCCGAGCGAACAGTTCGGGAAGCGGGATGGCGTTGTCCTACCTGCGCGTTAGGGTCCATGAATACGAGGGCACGGGAGTACCCGAAGCCGGAGGGCATCGCCCCACCGGTAGGTCCGCGCCCCAGAACGAGACGCTGAGACGGCACATGGCCGTCGGAGACGAGCAGGTGGATACGTGACGAATCTGAAGCCTTACGCCGCGGGTGAGCCGTCCATCGGTGGCGGCCTCGGCGACCATGTCTACAACCGGCTGCTCGGCGAGCGCATCATCTTCCTCGGGCAGCAGGTCGACGACGACATCGCGAACAAGATCACGGCGCAGCTCCTCCTCCTGGCCGCCGAGCCGGAGAAGGACATCTACCTGTACATCAACAGCCCCGGTGGCTCGGTGACGGCCGGCATGGCCGTCTACGACACCATGCAGTACATCCCGAACGACGTCGTCACCATCGGTATGGGCATGGCGGCCTCGATGGGCCAGTTCCTGCTCACCGGCGGCACCGCAGGCAAGCGCTTCTCGCTGCCGAACACCGACATCCTGATGCACCAGGGCTCCGCCGGCATCGGCGGCACGGCCTCGGACATCAAGATCCAGGCCCAGTACCTGCTGCGCACGAAGCAGCGCATGGCTGAGATCACCGCGCTCCACTCGGGCCAGACCGTGGAAGCGATCATCCGTGACGGTGACCGCGACCGTTGGTTCACGGCCGAGGAGGCCAAGGCGTACGGCCTGATCGACGAGATCATCTCCGCGGCGTCCCTGGTCCCGGGCGGCGGCGGCACCGGGGCCTGATCCCGGTCCCGCGCACGGACCTCCGTACGCCCGCCCGTTCCAGGCAAGCCTCAGCCCGCAGAACGCCACCAGGATGGTGAACACCCAGATGTACATGAACAACCTCTCTCCCGCGAGCGGCCTCCACAACGGCCCGCAGGTGGACAACCGCTACGTCATCCCGCGCTTCGTCGAGCGCACCTCGCAGGGCGTGCGCGAGTACGACCCGTACGCGAAGCTCTTCGAGGAGCGCGTGATCTTCCTCGGCGTGCAGATCGACGACGCGTCCGCGAACGACGTCATGGCGCAGCTGCTGTGCCTGGAGTCGATGGACCCGGACCGCGACATCTCCATCTACATCAACAGCCCCGGTGGCTCCTTCACCGCGCTGACGGCGATCTACGACACGATGCAGTTCGTGAAGCCGGACATCCAGACGGTCTGCATGGGCCAGGCGGCCTCCGCCGCCGCGGTCCTGCTCGCCGCCGGCACCCCCGGCAAGCGCATGGCGCTGCCGAACGCCCGCGTGCTGATCCACCAGCCCTCGGGCGGCACCGGTCGCGAGCAGCTCTCCGACCTGGAGATCGCGGCCAACGAGATCCTGCGCATGCGTGACCAGCTGGAGTCCATGCTGGCCAAGCACTCGACGACCCCGCTGGAGAAGATCCGCGAGGACATCGAGCGCGACAAGATCCTGACGGCCGAGGACGCTCTCGCGTACGGCCTGATCGACCAGATCGTCTCCACCCGTAAGAGCAGCGCGGTCTGATCCTTGCCGCCAATTGGCGTGGGCGTGTCGTCGTTCGGCGATGTGAACCACGTCAAGGGGGCCCCGCACGGGGCCCCCGGCAAGGTACCGTCGGATATGAGGCACCAGGAGCGCTGAACCAGGCGTCTCCCAGGCGAAGGGGAAGCACCTCGTGGCACGCATCGGTGACGGCGGCGACCTGCTCAAGTGCTCGTTCTGCGGAAAGAGCCAGAAGCAGGTGAAGAAGCTCATCGCAGGACCCGGTGTGTACATCTGCGACGAGTGCATCGACCTCTGCAACGAGATCATCGAAGAGGAGCTCGCGGAGACTTCCGAGGTCCGGTGGGAGGAACTCCCCAAGCCCCGTGAGATCTACGAGTTCCTGGAGAGCTACGTCGTCGGCCAGGAGCCGGCGAAGAAGGCGCTCTCCGTAGCGGTCTACAACCACTACAAGCGGGTCCAGGCCGGCGAGAACGGTGGCGCGCAGGGCCGTGACGACGCGATCGAACTCGCGAAGTCCAACATCCTGCTGCTGGGCCCCACGGGCTCCGGCAAGACCCTCCTCGCGCAGACCCTCGCGCGCATGCTGAACGTTCCGTTCGCCATCGCCGACGCGACCGCGCTGACGGAGGCCGGGTACGTCGGCGAGGACGTCGAGAACATCCTGCTGAAGCTGATCCAGGCGGCGGACTACGACGTCAAGAAGGCCGAGACCGGGATCATCTACATCGACGAGATCGACAAGGTCGCCCGCAAGAGCGAGAACCCGTCGATCACGCGTGATGTCAGCGGCGAGGGCGTGCAGCAGGCCCTGCTGAAGATCCTGGAGGGCACGACGGCCTCGGTGCCGCCGCAGGGCGGACGCAAGCACCCGCACCAGGAGTTCATCCAGATCGACACGACGAACGTGCTCTTCATCGTGGGCGGCGCCTTCGCCGGCCTGGAGAAGATCATCGAGTCGCGTGCGGGCGCCAAGGGCATCGGCTTCGGGGCGACGATCCGCTCCAAGCGCGAGATCGAGGCCAGCGACCAGTTCCACGAGGTCATGCCGGAGGACCTGGTGAAGTTCGGGATGATTCCCGAGTTCATCGGCCGTCTGCCCGTGTTGACCTCCGTGCACAACCTGGACCGCGAGGCGCTGTTGCAGATCCTCGTCGAGCCGCGCAACGCGCTGGTCAAGCAGTACCAGCGGCTGTTCGAACTCGACGGTGTCGAGCTGGACTTCGAGCGCGAGGCCCTCGAGGCCATCGCCGACCAGGCGATCCTCCGCCAGACGGGCGCGCGCGGCCTGCGCGCCATCATGGAAGAGGTCCTGATGTCGGTGATGTACGAGGTCCCGTCTCGCAAGGACGTGGCCCGCGTGGTCATCACCTCGGACGTGGTCCGCTCCAACGTCAACCCGACGCTGGTGCCGCGCATCGTCCCGAAGGACCAGGGCCCGCACGAGAAGTCGGCGTAGCGGTACGGCGGTTACGTACGAGAAGGGGCGCCCCCGCGGGGGCGCCCCTTCTCGCGTGTGCGGCCGGCCGGTGTCAGTTCTTGACGCGGGCGGTGTTGTAGAGCTTCGCCGCGAACTCGGCGTTCTGGTCGAGGGTGTAGCCGGGCTTGCCCGTGAGGACGGCCGCGGAGTCCGAGGCGAAGACCACGCTCATGGTGCTGTAGTCACCCCAGATGCAGAGCGGGAGCGTGGCTTCCTTGGGGCCCTTGACGGCCGGGTCCGCGTTCGTGAACTTGACGTCCTGGCACTTCAGGACGGCGCCGTCGAACCCCTTGGGGCTCATCGACTTGGGGCTGCCGATGAGTTCGACGTTCGTCTTGCCCTCCTTGGTGCTCTTCAGCTTGAAGGCGCTGAAGTACCCGTCGACCGTCTTCTCCGGGTCGGCGATCTCGCCGTAGAAGCCGTCGAAGTTGAGCCCCTTGGCGACGAGCGGGTTGCTCGGGTCGCTGATCTGGTAGTTCATGCCCACCGATGTCGGGTTCTTGATGCCCGCGGCCTCCGCCTCCTTGCGCGCGTCGTCCGTGATCGGCTTCTGCTCGTACTTGGGGCTCTTCTTGAAGTCGTCCACCGTCTCGGGCGCGACCAGCTTGTAGCCCTTGGTGGCGTCGGAGACCGAACCGCCGCTGCCGCCGCCCAGGAAGTACCAGCCGCCGCCCGCAATCACGGCCACCGCCACGACCACGCCGATGATGAGGCCCGTCTTGGACTTCTTCGGGGTCTCCTGCGGGGGCATTCCGCCGCCGTACGGAGGCTGCTGGGGCTGCTGGTAGCCGTACGCGGGCTGCTGCTGCGGCTGCTGCGGGTAGCCGGGCGCCGACGGGGGCTGCTGGGGGTAGCCCGGCGGGGTCGAGGCCGGGGGCTGCTGGCCGTAACCCTGCGAGGGGACGCCGGGCGGCGGCGGGGTCTGCTGCGGGTACCCGTAGCCGGGCTGAGGGGCGGGCTGCCCGTACGGGTTCGGCTGCTGCGGGGGCTGCTGCCCGTACGGTCCGGGCTGCTGCGGCTGCTGGCCGTATGGTCCCGGCTGGTTGAAACTCATCCCGCGTCCCCCTGTGAGGTGTCTGCTTATCCGTTTCTCACATCCTGACGGAAGGCGGCCCCGGTCGGGGCGCCGGGGTCCCAGGCGTTACCGAACCACGACGCCGCCGGGACCTCGGCGCGCGACCGCAGGACGGCCCCCGGCGGTGCGCCGCGTCAACGGAGGGCCCCGTCATGAAACGGATTCGTACCGTGGGCGGCACCCCCCGTATCCTGTGCCCCGTGACCGAGAACACGCAGACACCCAGCGCCCCCACCTCCGAACTGCCGACCCAGTACGCGCCGGCCGAGGTAGAGGGGAAGCTCTACGAGCGCTGGGTAGAGCGCGGTTACTTCGAGGCGGACGCGAAGAGCGAGAAGCCCCCGTTCACCGTCGTCATCCCGCCGCCGAACGTCACGGGCAGCCTGCACCTGGGTCACGCCTTCGAGCACACGCTGATCGACGCCCTCACCCGCCGCAAGCGCATGCAGGGCTTCGAGACCCTGTGGCAGCCCGGCATGGACCACGCCGGCATCGCGACGCAGAACGTCGTCGAGCGCGAGCTGGCCAAGGAGGGCAAGTCCCGCCACGACCTCGGCCGTGAGGCGTTCGTCGAGCGCGTCTGGCAGTGGAAGGGCGAGTCCGGCGGTCAGATCTCCGGCCAGATGCGTCGCCTCGGCGACGGCGTCGACTGGTCGCGCGAGCGCTTCACCATGGACGACGGCCTGTCCGAGGCAGTCCAGACGATCTTCAAGAAGCTCCATGACGACGAGCTGATCTACCGCGCCGAACGCATCATCAACTGGTGCCCGCGCTGCCTCACCGCGATCTCCGACATCGAGGTCGAGTACCAGGACGACGACGGCGAGCTCGTCTCCATCCGCTACGGCGAGGGCGACGACGCCATCGTCGTCGCGACGACCCGCGCCGAGACGATGCTCGGTGACACGGCCGTGGCCGTCCACCCCGAGGACGAGCGCTACAAGCACCTCGTCGGTACCGAGATCGAGCTGCCGCTCACCGGCCGCCGCATCCCGATCGTCGCCGACGAGCACGTCGACCCCGAGTTCGGTACCGGCGCCGTCAAGGTGACGCCGGCGCACGACCCCAACGACTTCGAGATCGGCCAGCGCCACGGCCTGCCGAACATCGCCGTCATGGACGAGCACGCCGTCATCACCGTCCACGGCCCGTTCCTGGGACTGGACCGCCTCGAAGCACGCTCCGCCATCGTCGCCGCGCTGCGCGCCGAGGGCCGGATCGTCGCCGAGAAGCGCCCGTACAGCCACTCCGTGGGCCACTGCTCGCGCTGCAAGACCACCATCGAGCCGCGCCTGTCGATGCAGTGGTGGGTCAAGGTCGCCCCGCTGGCGAAGGCGGCGGGCGACGCCGTCCGCGACGGCCGGGTCAAGATCCACCCGCAGGAGATGGAGAAGCGCTACTTCGACTGGGTCGACAACCTCCACGACTGGTGCATCTCGCGCCAGCTGTGGTGGGGTCACCGCATCCCGGTCTGGTACGGCCCGAACGGTGAGATCGTCTGTGTCGGACCGGACGAGCAGCCGCCGACGGGCGAGGGCTGGCACCAGGACACCGACGTCCTGGACACCTGGTTCTCCTCCGGTCTGTGGCCCTTCTCCACGCTCGGCTGGCCGCAGCAGACCGAGAGCCTCGCGAAGTTCTACCCGAACTCCGTCCTGGTCACCGGCTACGACATCCTCTTCTTCTGGGTCGCCCGGATGATGATGTTCGGCCTGTACGCCATGGACGGCACCCCGCCGTTCCACACCATCGCCCTGCACGGCATGGTCCGCGACCAGTTCGGCAAGAAGATGTCGAAGTCCTTCGGCAACGCCGTCAACCCGCTGGACTGGATGGACGAGTACGGCTCCGACGCCGTCCGCTTCACCCTGGCCCGCGGCGCCAACCCGGGTGTCGACGTCCCGATCGGCGAGGACTGGGTCCAGGCCTCCCGCAACTTCGCCAACAAGATCTGGAACGCCACCCGCTTCGCGCTGATGAACGGCGCCACCATCGAGGGCGAGCTGCCGGCCCCCGAGGAGATGTCGGCGACCGACCGCTGGATCCTGTCGCGGCTCAACAAGACCGTGGCCGAGGTCGACGCGTTCTACGACGACTACCAGTTCTCGAAGCTGTCGGACTCGCTCTACCACTTCGCGTGGGACGAGGTCTTCAGCTGGTACGTCGAGCTGTCGAAGACGACGTTCTTCGCGGGCGGCGAGCAGGCGAAGGTCTCCGGCCGGGTCCTGGGCGAGGTCCTCGACGTCATGCTGCGCCTGCTGCACCCGGTGGTCCCCTTCGTCACCGAGACGCTGTGGACCACGCTCACCGGCGGCGAGTCCCTCGTCATCGCCGACTGGCCGAAGGACAGCGGCTTCCGTGACGAGGCCGCCGAGGCCGAGATCGCGACCGTCCAGGCCGTCGTGACCGAGGTCCGCCGGTTCCGCAAGGAGCAGGGCCTCCAGGACGGCCAGAAGGTGCCGGCCCGTCTGGACCTGTCGGGTACCGCGCTCGCCGCGCACGAGGGCGCCATCCGGCAGTTGCTGCGTCTCCAGCCGGAGGGCGACTCGTTCAGCGCCACCGCGACGCTCCCGGTCGCCGGCGCCACCGTCGCGCTCGACCTGTCGGGCACCATCGACGTGCCCGCCGAGCGCAAGCGCCTCTCCAAGGACCTCGGCCTCGCCGAGAAGGAGAAGCAGCAGGCCGAGGCGAAGCTCGGGAACGAGGCGTTCATCGCCAAGGCCCCCGACAACGTCGTGGACAAGATCAAGGGCCGGCTGGCCAAGGCCGAGACGGACATCGCCCGGATCCAGGCCCAGCTGGACGCGCTGCCCGCCGCGTAATCACGGGTGAGGGGCCCCCGTACGGCTGTCGGCCGTACGGGGGCCCTTCGCGTTCCCGGGCCCTCGCGCACCCGCTCCTCACAGCAGCCGGGTGCCGAACCGTTCGAGGACGAGTACGGCGACGAGGGCGTACAAGGTCACCGGGACCAGCCAGTGGGGGAGGGCCCGCATCGGGGAGCCGGGGCGGGACAGGTACCGCGTGACGTACCAGAACAGCGGGATCACCACGGCCCAGACGAGCACGCACCACGGGCAGAGCGCGCCGATCACGTACAGGCACTGGCCGATCAGCCACCCCGTGAACGCGAAGCCCGCCGCGGTGCCCGCCCATACGGCGCGCCAGAGCGGGCGGGGGAGCGCGGCCCCGACGGCGAGGGCCGCGCCGAGGGCGGCGAGCGCGGCGAAGCCGGCGAGGCCGAGGAGCATGTTGGGGAAGCCCAGCAGGTTGCCCTGCCAGGTGTTCATCACGTCACCACAGCTCAGCACCGCGTTGATGGTGCAGCCCGGGGTGAAGAGGGGGTCCTCCAGGGTGCGGAAGCGGTCGTGCGTGAGGACGCCGGACGCGAGGGCGCCGAGCAGGCCGCCGACCAGCAGGAGCAGTCCGGTGCGCCGGCTCTCGTCGATCTTCCGGGAGGCCCTTCCGGTGGTCTGCGGGGTGATCTTCGCGGCGGTCATTCCTCCGACGCTACGAGGGTCCGGGGCGGCCGCCCAGGGCGGAAGGTCGCGGGTGCGCAGGGTCGATCGACCCTGCCGGGCAGTAACCGGAGTGCCGCATATCACTTCATATGCCCCCCGCCCGGATCCGATCCCGGTGCGCCGACCACGGATGATGGGGAGCATGCGCGTCAAGCCCGTCGTCCTCGCGGCGTACCACCGGGTCGCCGCCTCGGGCCGCCGACGGGCCGAGTGCTGGGCGGCCTCGCCCCGGGCGCTGGACGTCCTCACGGCCCTGAGTTGCCTGGCCCTGGTGGCGCTGGACCTGCCCGGTCTCGCCGCCGCCGACAACTCCCTCAACGGTTGGCTGGCCGCCCTCGTGCTGGCCGTGGGCTGCGCGAGCCTGCTGGTGCGGCGCCGGGCGCCCTGGGTGGCGTACGCGACGGCCCTGCTGTTCGTCGGCTGGCTGCACGAGCTGACCCTGATCCAGTTCGCGCTGTACTCGGTCGGCCGCTACCGGGGCCGGCGGGCCGGGATCCTGGCCACCGTCGGCTACGTCGCCTTCGCGTTCGCGGTGTTCAGCATTCCGGGCTGGCCCGAGCCGCGGATCCAGACCCTGAGCTCCTTCCTCAGCCTCGTCGTGCCGATCGGGGTGCTGGCCTCGGCCGTGGGCATCGCCGCCTACCGGCACGACCTGGTGCGGGAGCTGGAGGCCCGGCGGGCGGAGTCGGCGGTGCTGAACGCCGTCCAGCAGGAGCGGACCTCGGTCGCCCGGGACGTCCACGACTTCGTCGGCAGGGAACTGACCCTCCTGACGGTGCGCTCCGAGGTGCTGTCGGTGCGGGCGCGCAAGACGGCGTACGCCAAGGACTTCGAGGAGCTCGCCGACACGGCGCGCCGGGCGCACCTCGTGCTGAACGAGATCATCGTGCAGCGCGGGGAGCGGGACGCGACCCCCGGCGTGGAGGGGCTCGCCGCGCTGGCGCGGGAGAGCGACCGGGCGGGCTCGCCCGTACGGCTGACGCTGGATCCGCAGGTGCACGGGCTGTCGCCGCTGCGGCAGGCGGCGGTGTACCGGGTGGTGCAGGAGTGCCTGACGAACGCGTCCAAGCACGCCCGCGGGGAGACCATCGAGGTGTCCATCGCCACGGACGGCCCGCTGCTGCGGATCGCCGTCAGCAACGGCCTCCCGGACCGGACGCCGGGCCGGGCCCCCGTCTCGGCGGGCTCCGGAACGGCGAGCATGTCCGAGCGCGTCGGCAGCCTGGGCGGCACCCTGACGGCCACCCGGACGGACGAGGCCTACCTGGTGGTGGCCACGCTGCCGCGCTGCTGACGGCGCGTTCCCGACGCCGCGGGCCGGGGCGCGCACGGGCCGGCGGGGTCAGGCCTTTGCCGGGGCCAGGAGGGCGTTCAGGGTGTCCAGGTCCTCGACGCAGCGGCCGGAGCCGAGGGCCACGCAGTCCAGGGGGTCGTCCGCGACGCGGACGGGGATGCCGGTCGCGGCGGCGATGCGCAGGTCCAGGCCGGGGAGGAGCGCGCCGCCCCCGGTGAGGACGATGCCGTGTTCCATGACGTCGCCGGAGAGTTCCGGGGGGCACTCCTCCAAGGTGGTGCGGACGGCCGCGATGATGGCCTCGATCGGCTCGTCGAGCGCGGCCCGCACGTCGGGGGCGGTGAGTTCGAGGGTCTTGGGCATGCCGCCGACCCGCTCGCGGCCGCGCACCGTGTGGGTGAGGGTCTCCCGTTCGGGCCGGTCCGGAACGGGCCGGGCGGAGCCGATGGCGACCTTGACGTCCTCGGCGGTGCGCTCGCCGATCAGCAGCGAGTGCTCCTTGCGCACGTGGTCCATGATCGCCGCGTCGAGCCGGTCACCGCCGATCCGCAGGGACTGGGCGGTGACGATGCCGCCCAGCGAGATCACGGCCACCTCGGAGGTGCCGCCGCCGATGTCGACGACCATCGAGCCGCGGGCCTCGGCCACCGGTAGTCCCGCGCCGATGGCCGCGGCCATCGGTTCCTCGATGAGGTGGACGGACTTCGCGCCGGCCCGGGTGGAGGCGTTCACGATGGCCCGCCGTTCGACCGGCGTGACCCCGGAGGGCACGCAGATCACCATCCGGGTGCGCGGTCGCCGGCCGGGGACGGCCTTGCGCACGAAGTGCCGGATCATCTCCTCGGCCGCCTCGTAGTCGCAGATCACCCCGCCCCGCAGGGGGCGGATCGCGGTGATGGATCCAGGGGTGCGACCGATGGTCTCCTTGGCCTCCGTACCGACGGCGAGCGCCGTGGTCGTACCGGCCTTGACCGCCACCACGGACGGCTCATTGAGGACGATCCCGTGGCCCCGGGCGTAGACGAGGGTGTTGGCGGTCCCCAGGTCGATTCCTATGTCGCGGCTGGAAGCGGTCTTTTTGGTGCTGGCCTGCGGCATTTGTTCCCCAATCTCCTGCTCGCAAGGCTTGCATAACGATCCGGTCGCGTTCCCCGCCGAAGGTCCCGAAACGGCCGGGCCGAAAGTCCTCGGGGCCCCCGTCCGTAGACTGGGGTCCGTGAGTGACCAGCAGCCCGAGAGCCCCGACCGAGACAACACCGTCGACGAGTTCGACCAGATAGTCGCGGAGGAGTCCGACCGCGACCCCGACCTGGCGGTGATCGAGGCCGGCAGCCGTACCCTGCGCGCGCAGGCCGGAGCGCCCCAGGGCGATCCCGTGCCGTCCCGCCCCGAGGACCCCGAGGTGGCGAAGGCGCTGCTGGAGGTGGAGCAGGAGCTGGCGACCCGCTGGGGCGAGACCAAGCTGGAGCCCTCCGTCAGCCGGATCTCCGCGCTGATGGACGTCCTGGGCGAGCCGCAGCGCGCGTACCCGTCGATCCACCTGACCGGCACCAACGGCAAGACCAGCACCGCCCGCATGATCGAGGCCCTGCTGAACGCCTTCGAGCTGCGCACGGGCCGCTACACCAGCCCGCACGTGCAGTCGGTCACCGAGCGGATCAGCCTGGACGGCGCCCCGATCAGCGCCGAGCGCTTCATCGAGACGTACCACGACGTGAAGCCGTACGTGGAGATGGTGGACGCCGCCGAGGAGTACCGGCTGTCCTTCTTCGAGGTGCTCACGGGCATGGCGTACGCGGCCTTCGCGGACGCGCCCGTGGACGTGGCCGTCGTCGAGGTCGGCATGGGCGGCAGCTGGGACGCGACGAACGTCATCGACGGCACGGTCGCGGTGATCACCCCGATCAGCCTCGACCACACCGACCGGCTCGGCACGACGCCCGGTGAGATCGCCCAGGAGAAGGGCGGCATCATCAAGCAGGACGCGACCGTCATCCTGGCGCAGCAGCCGGTCGACGCGGCGCAGGTGCTGCTGAAGAAGGCCGTCGAGGTCGACGCGACGGTGGCCCGCGAGGGCATGGAGTTCGGCGTCGTCTCCCGCGAGGTGGCGGTCGGCGGCCAGATGCTGACCCTGCGCGGGGTGGGCGGCGAGTACGACGGCATCTTCCTGCCGCTGTACGGCGCCCACATGGCGCACAACGCGGCGGTCGCCCTGGCGGCCGTCGAGGCGTTCTTCGGGATCGGCGGGGAGCACGCCCGCGAGCTCGACGGCGACACCGTGCGGAAGGCCTTCGCCTCGGTGACCTCGCCGGGCCGCATGGAGGTCGTGCGCCGCAGCCCGACCGTGGTGCTGGACGCCGCGCACAACCCGGCGGGCGCGCGGGTCACCGCCGAGGCGGTCACCGAGGCGTTCGGCTTCAGCCGGCTCATCGGGGTCGTGGCGGCGAGCGAGGGCAAGGACGTCAGGGGCGTGCTGGAGGCCTTCGAGCCGATCTTCGCGGAGGTCGTCGTCACGGAGAACACCAGCCACCGGGCGATGGGCGCGGACGAACTGGCGGCCGTCGCCGTCGAGGTCTTCGGCCCCGACCGGGTGCAGGTCGAGCCGCGGCTCGACGACGCCCTGGAGGCCGCCGTCACCCTGGCGGAGGAAGAGGCCGAGTACGGAGGGGCCGGGGTCCTGGTGACCGGTTCCGTGATCACGGTGGGCGAGGCCCGCCTGCTGTTCAAGAGAGGCTGAGGGATCGATGCGCACGCTCTGCGCGAGCACGCTGATCGGTGAGTTCTTCATCGTCGGCTTCGCGGGCCTGGTGGCCATGAAGAACCCGGACCTGACCCAGGCCCAGGTGTGGACGGTCTGCGGCGTGACGATGCTGCTGTCGGTGCTGCTGTGCGGGATGCTCTCGCGCCCGGGCGCCGTACAGCTCGGCTGGGCGCTCCAGATCGGGCTGATCGCGAGCGGTTTCGTGGTGCCGACCATGTTCTTCCTGGGCGCGGTCTTCGCCGGCCTGTGGTGGTGCTCGGTGCACTACGGCCGGCGGATCGACGCCATCAAGGCCCGCTGGGCCGAACAGGCGGAAGCGGCCGCTCCTGACGCTGCGTGACGGTTCACCGTGACGGCCCTGTAGATTCGCCCTACCGCACCCGTATGCCGCAAGGAGTTCCCACCATGACCCAGCGCACGCTCGTCCTGCTCAAGCCCGACGCCGTCCGCCGCGGCCTGATCGGCGAGATCGTCGGCCGCATCGAGCGCAAGGCCGGCTGGACCATCCCCGCGCTGGAGCTGCGCACGCTGGACGCGCAGACGCTGGAGACCCACTACGGCGAGCACAAGGGCAAGCCCTTCTACGAGCCGCTCATGGGCTTCATGTCGAGCGGTCCCGTCGTGGCCCTGGTGGTCGAAGGGGAACGCGTGATCGAGGGTGTTCGGCAGCTGGCCGGACCCACCGACCCGATCGCCGCCGCGCCCGGCTCCATCCGGGGTGACTTCGGCAGCATCACCCGGGAGAACCTGATCCACGCGTCGGATTCCGAGGAGTCCGCGGAGCGGGAACTGAAGCTGTTCTTCCCCGCGCTCTGATTACTCTTTCCTGACGAGACATCAGCCGAATAGCGCTCATGACCTGGGGCGACCGAAGTAATTTCGGTCGCCCTTCGGTATTACCGGGCCCTTCGGGGAACGCATGGGCAGGACGCGACGTCACCACTAAGGGGGCGGGTATCCGTTCCGGCGGGATTGCCGGAGTCCCGTCGCGCGGTGTCCGTACTTGCGGCACTACGATGGGGCCTCCACCCACACACCCACCTCGCCGACCTGACAGCAGCCGCTATCAACTGGAAGGCCAGACGCTCCTCATGGGGAACAAGGGGAACACTATGTCGTTCATCGGCCGTGACATGGCGATCGACCTCGGGACCGCCAACACGCTGGTGTACGTGAGGGGCCGGGGAATCGTCCTGAACGAGCCGTCCGTGGTCGCCATCAACACGAACACCGGTGGCATCCTGGCGGTCGGCTCCGAGGCGAAGAAGATGATCGGCCGGACGCCCGGCAACATCGTCGCCGTACGCCCCCTCAAGGACGGCGTGATCGCCGACTTCGAGATCACCGAGCGCATGCTCCGGTACTTCATCCTCAAGATCCACAAGCGCCGCTACCTGGCGCGCCCGCGCGTGGTGGTCTGCGTGCCCTCCGGCATCACGGGAGTGGAGCGGCGCGCCGTCATCGAGGCGTCCACGCAGGCCGGCGCCCGCCAGGTGCACATCATCGAGGAGCCCATGGCCGCCGCCATCGGCTCGGGCCTGCCCGTCCACGAGGCCACCGGCAACATGGTCGTGGACATCGGCGGCGGCACCACGGAGGTCGCCGTCATCTCCCTCGGCGGAATCGTCACGGCACAGTCCATCCGGGTCGCCGGTGACGAGCTGGACAACGCGATCATCCAGCACATCAAGAAGGAGTACTCGCTCCTCCTCGGTGAGCGCACCGCCGAACAGATCAAGATCACGATCGGGTCGGCGTACGACCTCGACAAGGACGAGCACACCGAGATCCGCGGTCGCGACCTCGTCTCGGGTTTGCCCAAGACCGTGGTCATCTCGGCGGCCGAGGTGCGCAAGGCCATCGAGGAACCGGTCAACGCCATCGTCGACGCGGTCAAGACGACCCTCGACAAGTGCCCGCCGGAACTCTCCGGCGACATCATGGACCGCGGCATCGTGCTGACCGGAGGCGGCGCCCTGCTGCGCGGCCTCGACGAGCGGCTGCGCCGCGAGACGGGCATGCCGATCCACATCGCGGAGGATCCGCTCGACTCCGTCGCACTCGGCTCCGGCAAGTGCGTGGAGGAGTTCGAAGCCCTCCAGCAGGTCCTGGACGCCCAGCCCCGACGATGATCGGATCCCCGTCGAAGGGGCAAGCGGAACACAAGGATCCGCCGTACGGGTGCTAGCGCGCCGGTGCGGCGGATCGTTGATATACAGGCACAGTCCGGTCGGAGTCCCGGCTCCACCGGAGCGGCTCCGCCGCACGGGTATCTACGAGGAAGGCACGGCCGCCGCACGTGAGGGACACACGAGAGAGCCGGCTGCTCCTGGTGCTTCTGATCGCCATCGCGTTCGCATTGATCACGGTGGACATCAGAGCGGGCGAGGAGTCTCCGGTCGACGGTGCCCGGCAGGCCGCCGCGGCGGTCTTCGGCCCGGTGGAGAAGGGCGTCGCGACCGCGGTGGACCCGGTCGCCAACGCCATAGGGGCGGTCCGCGACTCCGGTGAACGCCACAACCGGATCGCCACGCTCGAACGCGAGAACAGCATGATGAAGGCGAAGCTCGGCAGCGAGGACCAGAACCGCAGCCGGATCCGCGAACTCGACGAGATGCTCAAGCGGGCCGGCGCCGGCCAGTACGGCATCAAGGGCGCCGAGGTCATCGCCATAGGAGCGGCCCAGGGCTTCTCCTGGACCGTCACCATCGACGCCGGCAGCAAGGACGGCATCGAGCGCGACATGACCGTCCTCAACGGGGACGGCCTCGTCGGCCGGGTCGCCACCGTCGGCCCCGACACCTCCACCGTCGTCCTCGCCAACGACCCCGACTTCACCGTCGGAACGCGGCTGGAGAAGACCAACGAACTCGGCTTCGCCACCGGACAGGGCGACCGGGCACTGTCCGTGCAGATGCTCAACGGCAAGGCGAAGGTGAGCCCGGGCGACCGGCTCGTCACCTTCGGCTCGCGCGGGAACAAGCCCTTCGTGCCCGGCGTCCCGATCGGCGAGGTCGTCAAGGTCGACCCCTCGCGCGGCGACCTGACCCGGACCGTGTGGATCCGCCCGTACGTGGGCTTCTCCCGCCTGGACATCGTCGGCGTCGTCGTCATGCCCCCGCGCGAGGACCCCCGCGACGCGGTCCTGCCGCCCAAGCCCGAGGCCCCCAAGCCGACCCCGACCGTCACGGTCACGGTCACCCCGTCCGCCGGCGTGTCCGGCAAGCCCGCCGACGAGTAGGAGCTGACCGTCATGCGCTTCAACCGGATCCTGCTCTCGGCCACCCTCGTCGTGGTCGCCCTCGTCGTCCAGGTCTGCGTACTCGGCCGGCTCCAACTGCCGGGCGCGGTACCCGACCTCGTCCTGCTGACCGTCGTCGCCCTCGCCCTGGTCTACGGGCACCTCAGCGGCGCCCTCATCGGCTTCGGCGCCGGGCTGCTCACCGACCTGGCGCCGCCCGCCGACCACGCCGCCGGGCGCTACGCGCTCGTGCTGTGCCTGATCGGCTACCTCGTCGGCCTGGTCCGGCCCGACAACGGACGGTTCCGCTCGGCCTGGGGGCCGATGCTCACCGTCGTCGCCGCCGCGATCGGCTCGACCCTGCTCTACGCCGGGGTGGGCGCCCTCGTCGGCGACACCGCCGCCCGGCACGTGGGTCTGACCGGGCTGGTGTTCACCGCCACCCTCTACGACCTGCTCCTCGCGCCCTTCACGGTGCCGTTCATCATGGCCCTGGCCCGGCGCGCCGAGAACGACCCGATGGCGGTCGAGGCCGGCGGCGGACCGCCCCAGGGCAACGACGTGTCCAGCGGCTGGCTCGCCGGCGGCACCGGACTGCGCATCGGCAGCCAGCGCGGCGGCCTGCGCCTGAAGACCGCACGGGGCCGTGCCAACCGGGCCGGCCGCATAAAGGGCGTCAAGGCAGTGAAGAGCGTGAAGAGCGTCAAGAAACTGTGAGACGGGAGCGGACGTGAGCAACATCCCCGAGACCGGCCGCACCTCCCGGGTGCGGATCCGCCTGGTCATCATCCAGGTGCTCGTCCTCTCCATGTTCGTCACCCTCGGCGGACGCCTGTGGTACCTCCAGATCCGCAACGGCGAGGAGTACTACCACGAGGCGAAGAGCAACCACGTCCAGCGGGTCGTGCAGCCCGCCGTGCGCGGTTCGATCCTCGACGCCCGCGGCATCGCCCTCGCCGACAACGAGACCCGCCTGGTCGTCTCCGCCAGCCGCACCCAGCTGATGAAGATGAAGGACCGGGGCAAGGCCGTCATGACCCGCCTCGCCAGCGTCCTGGACATGGCTCCGAAGGAAGTCATGGACAAGGTCCGGCTCTGCGACTCCGAGACCCCCAAACCCTGCTGGAACGGCTCCCCGTACCAGCCGATCCCGGTCACCCTCGAAGCCACCACGCAGCAGGCACTGCAACTGCGCGAACGCCCCGAGGACTTCCCCGGCATCACCGCGGAGCCCACCGCCGTCCGCCGCTACCCCGCCCCCGGCGGGACCCGTACCGCGCAGGTCCTCGGCTACCTCTCGCCCGTCACCGACGCGGAGATCCAGAAGGCCAAGGACACCGACTCGCCGCACCTGCGGTCCGACCAGGTCGGCCGCTCCGGCATCGAGCGCACGTACGACACGCAGCTGCGGGGCAAGGCGGAGGTCACCTCGTACGAGGTCGACAACCTCGGCCGGGTCATGGGCCAGACCAAGTCCGACCCGGGCGTCCCCGGCGCCACGCTCGTCACCAGCATCGACGCGCGGGTCCAGTCCGTCGCCGAGTTCGAACTCCAGCAGGCGATGAAGACCGTCCGCAACGAGACCGACAAGATCACCGGCCGCAAGTACGAGGCCGACTCGGGCGCCGTCGTCGTCATGGAGACCAGGACCGGCCGCATCGTCGCGATGGCCTCCCAGCCCGACTACGACCCGAACGCCTGGGTCGGCGGCATCTCCGGCACGGACTACGCCAGGCTCACCAGCAAGAGCTCCAACTACCCGCTGCTCAACCGGGCCATCCAGGGCCAGGCGCCCGCCGGTTCCATCTTCAAGGTGGTCTCCGCGAGCGCGGCCGTACGGGCCGGATACGACTTCGACGGCAAGTACAACTGCAGCAGCTCCTACAGCCTGGGCGGCCGCAGCTTCGCCAACTTCGAGTCCAAGGGCCACGGCCCCATCACCCTCGGGGACGCCCTCAAGTTCTCCTGCAACACCGTCTTCTACGCCCTCGGCCACAAGGAATGGCAGCGCGACGGCGGCCTCAAGCCCAACAAGGACACCCACGACTGGTTCTACCGGACCGCCCGCGAGTTCGGGCTCGGCTCGGAGACCGGGGTCGACCTGCCGAACGAGGTCACCGGCCGGATCCCCGACCGCCGGTGGAAGAAGAGCTTCTGGGCGGCCAACAAGGACTCCTGGTGCAAGCAGGGCAAGAAGGGCGGCACCTACGTCCAGCAGATCGCCTACGAGAGCTGCCTCGAAGGCAACCAGCTCAAGGCGTTCGACAGCATCAACTTCGCCATCGGCCAGGGTGACGTCCTCGTCACCCCCATCCAGATGGCCACGGCCTACGCCGCCATCAGCAACGGCGGCACCCTCTACAACCCCACCGTCGGCAAGGCCGTGATCAGCCCCGACGGCAAGCGCGTCGACATGATCAAGCCCGCCTCCCACGGCCGACTGCCCATCGACGCCAAGACCATCAACGACCTCGACAAGGGCCTGCGCTCCGTCGTCGCGCCCGGCGGCACCGCCGCCTGGCGGTTCGGCGGTTGGCCCCTCGACAAGATCCCGATGCGGGCCAAGACCGGCACCGCCCAGGTCTACGGCAAGCAGACCACCTCGTGGCTGGCCACCTACACCGACGACTTCACCATCGTCATGACGATCTCCCAGGGCGGCACCGGCTCCGGCGCCTCCGGGCCCGCCGTCCGCAACATCTACAACGCCATGTACGGGCTCGACATGGCCGGCAACCAGGACCTGAAGCGGGCCCTGCTGCCGAAGCCGCAGGCACAACTGCCCAGGGTCAACCCGGACGGCTCCATCGAGGCCCCCGAGATCAAGCCCTACGTGCCGCCGTCCCCGGAGGAGCTGGCCCCACCCGCGCTCGCCGGGCCCCCCGCCGCACCCCCCAAGCACCAGGACTGAGGACCGAGGACCGCACGACATGCAGACCGCCAACAAGTTCTCCGTCTCCCGGTACGCGCCCGAGCGCGGGACGGTGGCCAAGCTGACCGCCCGCGACTCCGTCGTGCGCCGGCTCGACTGGCCGATACTCCTGTCCGCCCTCGCCCTCTCCTTCATCGGCGCCCTGCTGGTGTGGTCGGCCACCCGCAACCGGACCCAGCTGAACCAGGGCGACCCGTACTACTTCCTGTTCCGGCACGCCATGAACACCGGCATCGGCCTCGTGCTGATGATCGGCACCATCTGGCTCGGGCACCGCACCCTGCGCGGCGCCGTACCGGTCCTGTACGGACTCTCGCTGGTCCTGATCATCGCGGTGCTCACCCCGCTGGGCGCCACCATCAACGGCGCCCACGCGTGGATCGTGATCGGCGGCGGCTTCTCGCTCCAGCCCTCCGAGTTCGTGAAGATCACGATCATCCTGGGCATGGCGATGCTGCTCGCGGCGCGGGTGGACGCGGGTGACCTCGCCCACCCCGACCACCGCACCGTCGTCAAGGCGCTGTGCCTGGCCGCCGCCCCCATGGGCATCGTCATGCTGATGCCCGACCTCGGCTCCGTCATGGTGATGGTCGTCATCGTGCTCGGCGTCCTGCTGGGCTCCGGCGCCTCCAACCGCTGGGTGCTGGGCCTGATCGGCTCCGGCGCCGGCGGGGCGATCCTGATCTGGCAGCTCGGTGTCCTCGACGAGTACCAGATCAACCGTTTCGCCGCCTTCGCCAACCCCGAACTCGACCCGGCGGGCGTCGGCTACAACACCAACCAGGCCCGCATCGCGATCGGCTCCGGCGGACTGACCGGGTCCGGCCTCTTCAAGGGCTCCCAGACCACCGGCCAGTTCGTGCCCGAGCAGCAGACCGACTTCGTCTTCACGGTCGCGGGGGAGGAGCTGGGCTTCCTCGGGGCCGGGCTGATCCTCGTCCTGCTCGGCATCGTGTTGTGGCGCGCCTGCATGATCGCCCGCGAGACCACCGAGCTCTACGGGACGATCGTCTGCGCCGGCATCATCGCCTGGTTCGCCTTCCAGGCCTTCGAGAACATCGGCATGACGCTCGGCATCATGCCGGTCGCCGGTCTGCCGCTGCCCTTCGTGTCCTACGGCGGATCCTCGATGTTCGCCGTGTGGATCGCGGTGGGCCTGCTCCAATCCATCCGGGTGCAACGGCCCCTGTCCGCCTGACGGCGGGCGGGGCCGAACGGGCGCCCCACGGCGGGGGCCCCACGGCGGGGCCGGAGGCGGGTCGGGACGTTCCCGGCCCGCCTCCGGTGCGTCGTGGCGCCCTCCCGCCGCGGCCCGAACCGGTCTAGATTCGGTTCATGGCGGACAGCAAGCGTGAGATCGAGCGGAAATTCGAGTTCCCGCCCGGCACGGCCGGGAAGCCCGGGGAGGACGCCAAGCTCCGGAAGGGCGACAAGCCCCGGAAGGGCGACAAGGCGGGCAGGCGCGCGAAGTCCGGGGCGGACCCGGCCCGCGTCCCGGACCTGACCGGCACCGCCGGGATCGCGGAGACCCGGGACCGGGGCACCGTCCTCCTCGACGCCGTCTACTACGACACCCCCGACCACCTGCTCGCCGCAGACGGCGTCACCCTGCGGCGCAGAACGGGCGGCGAGGACGCCGGCTGGCACCTCAAACTGCCCGTCTCCCCGGGAGTCCGCGACGAGGTCCACGCCCCGCTCGCCGACTCCGAGGGCGGCTCCGACTCCGTACCCGCCGCCCTGGCCGCCCTCGTACGCTCCCGGACCCGGCAGCAGCCACTGGAACCGCAGGTCCGACTGGTCTCCTCCCGCGACCTGATCCACCTCCTCGACGCCGAGGGGAACCTGCTCGCCGAGCTGTCCACCGACGCCGTCCTCGCCGAGCGGGGCTCCGCCACCGCCGAATGGACCGAGGTCGAGGTCGAACTCGCCGACGGGACGGACCCCGCACTGCTGGACGCCGTCGAGAAGACCTTCCACGAGGCCGGACTCCGGGTCTGCGACGCCCCCTCGAAACTGGCCCGCGCCCTCGCCGAAACCGGCGCCGCGCCACCCGCCCCGCCCGGCCCGGAGGCCGCCGACGGATCGGCCGGCGCGCACGTGCTCGCGTACCTCCGCGAGCAACGCGACGTCCTCGTGGCGCAGGACCCGGCCGTCCGCCGCGACCTCCCGGATTCCGTGCACCAGATGCGCGTCGCCACCCGCCGACTGCGCAGCGCCTTCAAGAGCTACCGCAAGGTCCTGGACCGCGAGGTCACCGACCCGATCGGCGAGCGGCTGCGCCGACTGGCCGCCGAACTCGGCGTCGACCGCGACCAGGAAGTGCTGGCGGAGCGGCTGCGCGCCCGGCTCGACGAGGTGCCCGCCGAGCTGCGGCTCGGCCCGGTCGCCGACCGGCTGCGGACCTGGGACACCGCCCGCCGCCGGGCCTCCCGGGGCCAGGCCCTGGCCGCACTCGACAGCGCCTGGTACGCGGCCCTGCTGGACGCCCTCGACGCCGTACTCGCCGACCCGCCGCTGCTCAAGGCCGCCGCCCGGCCCGCCGAAAGCGTCCTGCCCAAGGGCATCCTGCACGACGACGAGCGACTCACGGAGCGCGTCGAGCACGCCCTGGCGATGGAGCCGGGAGCCGACCGTGACGTGGCCCTGCACGGCGCCCGCAAGGCCGCCAAGCGGGCCCGGTACGCGGCCGACGCCGCCCGATCGGCCCTCGGCAAGCCGGCGAAACGGATGTCGAAGGCCGCCAAGTCCGTCCAGACCCTGCTCGGCGACCACCAGGACAGCGTGGTCTCCCGCAAGGCGCTGCGCGGCATCGCCGAACAGGCGGCCGGCGCGAGCGAGGCGTCCTTCACGTGGGGTCTGCTGTACGCCCGCGAGGAGGCGTTCGCCGAGCGCCTCGAACGGGAACTCCCGGACGTCTGGGCCCGGGCGGGCGATCCGGAGCTCAGGTCCGCACTCAAGTGATCATGTGGGCAGGGCGTAGCGGCCCTCGGGGTACGCTTGAGAGTCGCCCCCTGCCCGCTTCACGAAAGTCGCGTGATGTCCGAGTCGGTCTTCCCACAGCTCGAAGCTCTGCTCCCGCATGTGCAGAAGCCCATCCAGTACGTCGGTGGTGAGCTCAACTCCACGGTGAAGCCGTGGGAGAGCGCGGACGTCCGCTGGGCGCTCATGTACCCGGACGCGTACGAGGTCGGGCTGCCCAACCAGGGCGTCATGATCCTCTACGAGGTGCTGAACGAGCGGGAGGGCGTCCTCGCGGAGCGCACCTACTCCGTCTGGCCGGACCTCGAAGAACTGATGCGCGAGCACAAGGTCCCGCAGTTCACCGTGGACAGCCACCGCCCGGTCGGCTCCTTCGACGTCTTCGGACTGTCGTTCTCCACCGAGCTCGGCTACACCAACATGCTGACGGCCCTGGACCTCGCGGGCATCCCGCTGGAGGCCAAGAACCGCACGATCGACCACCCGATCGTCCTCGCGGGCGGCCACGCGGCCTTCAACCCCGAGCCGATCGCGGAGTTCATCGACTGCGCCGTCATCGGCGACGGCGAGCAGGCCGTCCTCGACATGACCGAGATCATCCGTGCGTGGAAGGCCGAGGGCCGCCCCGGCGGTCGCGAGGAGGTCCTGCTGCGCCTCGCCAAGACCGGCGGCGTGTACGTCCCGGGCTTCTACGACGTCGAGTACCTGCCGGACGGCCGCATCGGCCGTGTCGTGCCGAACCGCTCCGGCGTGCCGTGGCGCGTGTCCAAGCACACCGTCATGGACCTCGACGAGTGGCCGTACCCCAAGCAGCCCCTGGTCCCGCTCGCCGAGACCGTCCACGAGCGGATGTCCGTGGAGATCTTCCGCGGTTGCACCCGCGGCTGCCGTTTCTGCCAGGCCGGCATGATCACGCGCCCCGTGCGGGAGCGAAGCATCACCGGCATCGGCGAGATGGTGGAGAAGGGCCTGAAGGCGACCGGCTTCGAGGAGGTCGGCCTGCTGTCGCTGTCCTCGGCCGACCACACCGAGATCGCCGACATCGCCAAGGGCCTCGCGGACCGCTACGCGGACGACAAGGTGGGCCTGTCCCTCCCGTCGACCCGCGTGGACGCCTTCAACGTGGACCTCGCCAACGAGCTGACCCGCAACGGGCGCCGGTCGGGCCTCACCTTCGCCCCGGAGGGCGGATCCGAGCGCATGCGCAAGGTCATCAACAAGATGGTCTCGGAAGAGGACCTGATCCGGACCGTCGCCACCGCGTACGGCAACGGCTGGCGCCAGGTGAAGTTGTACTTCATGGTCGGCCTGCCGACCGAGACCGACGAGGACGTCCTCCAGATCGGCGACATGGCGGTGAACGTCATCGCCAAGGGCCGCGAGGTGTCCGGGCAGAACGACATCCGCTGCACGGTGTCCATCGGCGGGTTCGTGCCCAAGCCGCACACCCCGTTCCAGTGGGCGCCGCAGCTGTCCGCCGAGGACACCGACGCCCGCCTCGGCAAGCTCCGCGACAAGCTGCGCGGCGACAAGAAGTACGGCCGCTCCATCGGCTTCCGCTACCACGACGGCAAGCCGGGCATCGTCGAGGGCCTGCTCTCGCGCGGCGACCGCCGCATCGGCGACGTCATCCGCGCCGTGTACGAGTCCGGCGGCCGGTTCGACGGCTGGCGCGAGCACTTCTCGTACGACCGCTGGATGCGGGCCGCCGAGAAGGCGCTGCCCGCGTACGGCGTGGACGTGGCCTGGTACACGACCCGCGAACGCACGTACGAGGAGGTCCTGCCCTGGGACCACCTGGACTCCGGTCTCGACAAGGACTGGCTCTGGGAGGACTGGCAGGACGCCCTCGACGAGACCGAGGTCGAGGACTGCCGCTGGACCCCGTGCTTCGACTGCGGCGTGTGCCCGCAGATGGACACCCAGATCCAGATCGGCCCGACCGGCCAGAAGCTCCTGCCGCTGTCGGTCGTGAAGTGACCCCCGGCCGATCCGGCCGCTGAAGCACCGGACGCGTGCCCCCACCGGAAACGGTGGGGGCACGTTCCTTTTCCCGGCTTTTTCCGCGCGGCCGTTCCTTCGTGCCCCGTGGCCGCAACGGCTCGGCCCCGGGGTGTGTCCTTCAAGGCATGGAAACCGAGAAGCCACAGCCCGTGCCCGGCGGCGAAGGGTGTTTGGTGGGGGTCCTGCGGGTTCCCGTGAAGATCGTCGCCGTGCTGGTCGTCCTGCCCGTGCGCCTGCTCTGGGACCTGCTCGTCCTCGCCGCGCGCACCATCCACCGGCGCGCCCTGCGCCCGGTCGGCGCGGCCACGGCCCGGCTGTGCTCCGCCCTGTACCGGTACGTCCTGAACCCGCTCGGGCACGGGATCGCGTGGCTGGGTCGGGGGGTCGGCCTCGTGGTGCGGTGGCTGGCGCTGGGTCTTCTGTACTGGCCGTGGGTGGGCCTGTGGCGGTACGTGCTCGTTCCGGTGGCGACCGCCGTCCACCGGTACCTGCTGGATCCGGTGTGGCGGTACGTGTTGACCCCGCTCGGGCGCGGGCTGCGTTGGTTCCTGCCGAGGGCGTTCGCCGCGGTTTTCGTGTGGCCGTGGGTCGGGCTGTGGCGGTACGTGCTGATTCCGTCGGGGCACGGGATCGCGTGGCTGGGTCGGGGGGTCGGCCTCGTGGTGCGGTGGCTGGCGCTGGGGCTTCTGTACTGGCCGTGGGTGGGCCTGTGGCGGTACGTGCTCGTTCCGGTGGCGACCGCCGTCCACCGGTACCTGCTCGGCCCCCTCGGGCGCGGACTCGTACGGGCGGTCCTCGCGTTCGGCGCGTACGTCCTCGCGCCCCTCGGTCGGGGCATCGTCCGGCTGCTCGCCGCCGCCCACCGGTACCTGCTGGCCCCGGTCGCGGGCGGGGTGTGGCGGTACGTTCTGACCCCGCTCGGGCGCGGGCTGCGTTGGTTCCTGCCGAGGGCGTTCGCCGCGGTTTTCGTATGGCCGTGGGTCGGGCTGTGGCGGTACGTGCTGATTCCGTCGGGGCACGGGATCGCGTGGCTGGGTCGGGGGGTCGCCCTGGTGGTGCGGTGGCTGGCGCTGGGTCTTCTGTACTGGCCGTGGGTGGGCCTGTGGCGGTACGTCCTGGTTCCGGGCGGCACCGTGACGTACCGGTACCTGCTCGCCCCGCTCGGCCGGAACCTGTACCGGTACCTGCTCAGCCCCCTCGGACACCTCCTCGTCTCCGCCTGGCGACTCGCCGGGCGGATCAGTCGCGCACTCGGCCGCGGACTGCTGTGGCTCTGGCGCGGCTGCGTCGCCCGCCCCTGGGCCTGGGTCCACCGTCACGTCGCCACACCGGCCGGACACGCCCTCCGCGCCGTGTGGCGCAGCTCCCGCACCGCGGTACGGGAGGCCCGCGAAGAGGTGCGTCGCCTGCTGTTCGGTACTCCTCCCGGGGAACCGACGAGGTCACGGGCGCGTACTCTGGGTAGTACGAAGGCCGCAGGCAACGCGCCCGCTCCCGAGATCTCCCTGCGCAAGACGCAGGGGTGAGCCGGAGGCAGGGCGTGGCCGGCAGGCCCCCAAGGACACTCAGGGCGACGTGCGAGCCGCGACGCCCCGCACAAGGAGAAGAACCACTGGGCAAGCGACAGCCCGAAGGCCCGCCTCCCGCACCGGTGGTGCAGCGCATTCGACTGCGTTACACCAAGCGTGGCCGCCTCCGGTTCACCAGCCACCGAGACTTCCAGCGAGCCTTCGAGCGGGCCCTGCGCCGCGCCGAGGTCCCCATGGCGTACTCGGCCGGCTTCACCCCGCACCCCCGCGTCTCGTACGCGAACGCCGCGCCGACCGGTACCGGCAGCGAGGCCGAATACCTGGAGATCGCCCTTGCGGCCTCCCGGGACCCCGAAAAGCTCCGTGCCCTGCTCGATGAGTCCATGCCCACCGGGCTCGACATCATCGACGCCGTCGAAGCCCACACCTCGGGCCTCGCCGACCGGCTGACGGCCTCCGTGTGGGAACTGCGTCTGGAGGGCGTCGAGCCTGCGGACGCGGAGCGCGCCGTCACCACCTTCCTCGCGGCCGAGGCCGTGGAGGTCCAGCGCCGCACCAAGAACGGCGTGCGGACGTTCGACACCCGCGGGGCCGTGGTCAGCCTCGAAGCACTTCCGGCTGAGGCTGATAGGCCGCTGGACAATGCTTGTGCGATACTGCGGCTGGTTGTTCGGCATTTGACACCTGCCGTGCGACCCGACGACGTCCTGTCCGGTCTCCACGCTGTGGCCGACCTCGCGCCGCCGGTCCCCGCAGCGGTGACCAGGCTGGCGCAGGGGCTCTTCGACGAGGAGTCCGGCACGGTGACCGACCCGCTCGCGCCCGACCGCGAGGCCGTCACGGCCGCCCCACCCACGGCCGCCGTAACGACCGACGCGAAGGCGCCGGAAGGTCCCGCCGCGTAGGGATCGTCGTTGTCGCGCCGCCCTGGCACTCGGGAGCCACCTGGGTCGGGCAGCGCATTGACCTGAAGACTTCCGCCAGGCCGTACGGACAACACGTACGGAACCGGCGGCCATGGACTACAGCTCCCGTGTGGCGAACGCGCCCCGGAGGCCGGCTCCGCGCTCATTACGCGGCAGCCGTGCCGGACCGGACGTCAGCCGCGGCGCCCGGGAGCGTGACGGGAGAACCCCGCATGCTCAACACCGAAAACGAGAACACCCCCGCCGCCGACAGTGGCAGCCCCAGCGACAACCTGCCCCCGCGCAGGCGTCGCCGCGCCGCTTCCCGGCCGGCCGGCCCGCCCGGCGGCGTCGCCGCGGCTGCCGAAGCCCCCGCCGCGGAGGCCCCCGCGCCCGTCGTGGAGGAGCCCGCCGCCGCTCCGGCGCCGCGTGCCCGTCGTCGGGCCACCCGCGCCGTCGCCGCTCCGGCCGCCGTCGAGAAC
>NZ_JBIAVF010000007.1:123491-391228 GCF_042893755.1 Streptomyces sp. NPDC001568
TTCCGCTCCGCGTGCCCGTCGTCGGGCGACCCGTGCGGTGACCGCCCCGGAGGCGCCCGTCGCCGAGCCCGTCGTGGAAGCCGCCCCCGCGCCCGTCGTGGAGGAGCCCGCCGCCGCTCCGGCGCCGCGTGCCCGTCGTCGGGCCACCCGCGCCGTCGCCGCTCCGGCCGCCGTCGAGACGGTTGCCGAGCCCGTGGTCGAGGCCGCTCCCGCCGCGGCGCCCGTGGTGGAGGAGCCCGTCGCGGCTCCGGTTTCCGCTCCGCGTGCCCGTCGTCGGGCGACCCGTGCGGTGACCGCCCCGGAGGCGCCCGTCGCCGAGCCCGTCGTGGAAGCCGCCCCCGCGCCCGTCGCCGCCCCCGCGGCCGAGGACGAGGCCCCGGCCGCTCCGGCGCCGCGTGCCCGTCGTCGGGCCACCCGCGCCGTCGCCGCCCCGGCCGCCGCCGAGGCGCCCGTCGCCGAGAGCGCCGTCGAGACCCCGGCCGCCGTGCAGGAGGCCCCCAAGGCCGCCGCCCGCGCCGTGACCGTCGCCGACGCCGTCGACTCCCCGAAGCGCGGCGGTCGTCGCCGCGCCACCCGCTCCGCCTCGCCGGCCGCCCCGGCGCAGCCCGCGGCCGCCGTCGAGTCCGACACGGCCGCCGCCCCGGCTCAGAACCGCGCCGCCCGCCGCGCCGCGCGTCCCGCCGTGGCCGTCTTCCAGGCGCCGGTCTTCGCCGAGCCGATGTTCCAGACCCCGGAGACCGCCGCCATGGCCGCGGCCGCCGCAGCCGCCGCGTCCCACGCGGAGGAGGCCGAGGAGGAAGAGGACGAGACCGAGGTCGAGGCCCAGGCCCCGGCCCCCGTCGAGCAGCCCACCGGCCGTCGTCGCCGCCGCCGTGGCGCCGCCGCCGAGCCCGTCGCCGCGCCCGCCGCCCCCGCGCCGAGCGCTCCCGTGTCGCTGGCCGACGTCGAGCTCCTCGACGAGGAGCAGGACGCCGAGGCCGAGGCCGCCGACCTCGACGAGGACGAGGCCGACGAGTCGGGCGAGCGCCCCTCGCGCCGTCGTCGTCGCGGTGGCCGCCGTCGCCGTCGCGGTGAGTCCGCCGACCTCGACGAGTCCGCCGAGGAGGAGACCGGCGCCGCCGAGGAGCCCGAGGAGGAGGACGCCGACGACGCGGACGACGCCGAACTCGGTTCCTCGTCCAGCCGTCGCCGCCGTCGCCGGCGCCGTCGCAGCGGTGACTCCGCCGCCGACGCCGAGAGCGCCGAGGACGACGGCGTACGCACCGTCGTCAAGGTCCGCGAGCCGCGCCCGGCGCGCGAGCGCGGCGAGTCCACCTCCACCTCTTCCGACGAGGTCCAGTCCATCAAGGGCTCGACCCGCCTGGAGGCCAAGAAGCAGCGCCGCCGCGAAGGCCGCGAGCAGGGCCGCCGTCGCGTCCCGATCATCACCGAGGCCGAATTCCTGGCCCGCCGCGAGGCCGTCGAGCGCGTCATGGTCGTCCGCCAGGCCGGCGAGCGCACCCAGATCGGCGTGCTCGAGGACAACGTCCTCGTCGAGCACTACGTCAACAAGGAGGAGGCCACCTCCTACGTCGGCAACGTCTACCTGGGCAAGGTCCAGAACGTGCTGCCGTCCATGGAGGCCGCCTTCATCGACATCGGCAAGGGCCGCAACGCGGTCCTGTACGCCGGTGAGGTCAACTTCGAGGCGCTCGGCATGGCCAACGGGCCGCGTCGCATCGAGTCCGCCCTCAAGTCCGGCCAGTCGGTCCTCGTGCAGGTCACCAAGGACCCGATCGGCCACAAGGGCGCCCGCCTGACCAGCCAGGTCTCGCTGCCCGGCCGCTACCTGGTCTACGTGCCCGAGGGCTCGATGACCGGCATCAGCCGCAAGCTGCCCGACACCGAGCGCGCGCGCCTGAAGACCATCCTCAAGAAGATCGTCCCCGAGGACGCGGGCGTCATCGTGCGCACCGCCGCCGAGGGCGCGAGCGAGGACGAGCTGCGCCGCGACGTAGAGCGCCTGCAGGCCCAGTGGGAGGACATCCAGAAGAAGTCGAAGCAGATCTCGACCTCTTCGCCGAGCCTGCTGTACGGCGAGCCGGACATGACCGTCCGTGTCGTCCGCGACATCTTCAACGAGGACTTCTCGAAGGTCATCGTCAGCGGTGACACCGCCTGGGAGACCATCCACGGCTACGTGAACCACGTGGCCCCGGACCTGGCCGACCGACTGTCGCGCTGGACCTCCGAGGTCGACGTCTTCGCGACGTACCGGATCGACGAGCAGCTCGCCAAGGCGCTCGACCGCAAGGTGTGGCTGCCCTCGGGCGGCTCCCTCGTGATCGACAAGACCGAGGCGATGATCGTCATCGACGTCAACACCGGCAAGTTCACCGGTCAGGGCGGCAACCTCGAGGAGACCGTCACCAGGAACAACCTGGAGGCGGCCGAGGAGATCGTGCGCCAGCTGCGGCTGCGCGACCTGGGCGGCATCGTCGTCATCGACTTCATCGACATGGTCCTGGAGTCGAACCGGGACCTGGTGCTGCGGCGCATGCTGGAGTGCCTGGGCCGGGACCGCACCAAGCACCAGGTGGCCGAGGTCACCTCGCTGGGCCTGGTCCAGATGACCCGCAAGCGGGTGGGCCAGGGTCTGCTGGAGTCCTTCTCCGAGACCTGCGTCCACTGCAACGGCCGCGGCGTCATCGTGCACATGGAGACCCCGACCGTGGTCGGCGGCGGCGGCAACGGCAAGCGTTCCAAGCGCCGTGGCGGCCGTGGCACGGAGCACGACCACGACCACGAGACGGTCGAGACCGTCGGCACGGACGTGTTCGAGGCCGACGCGGAGATCGAGGCCGAGACCGAGGCCGAGGTGGCCGCCGAGGCCGCCGCGCCGCGGGCCCTGCCCGAGCCGGAGTTCGTCGCCGACGAGGAGCTGTACGGCAGCGCCGCCGAGGCGGAGGCCGCCGCCGGTGTCAGCGGTCGTCGCAACCGTCGTCGCGCCACCCGCAAGGCGACCGCTCCGGCGGGCGCCCCGCGCGGTGCGGTGCGGCCCGCCGCGGCCCCGGTGACCCCGGTGGTCGAGGACGAGCCGGTCGTGGAGCCCGCCGACACGGTCCTGGAGCCGACCCCCGAGGCCGCCGCGGTCGTCGAGGCGGTCGCCGTGGAGACCCCGGAGGCTCCGGAGGTCCCCGTCGAGGAGGCCGCGCCCAAGGGCCGGACCCGTCGTCGTGCGACCCGTAAGGCGACCGCTCCGGCGGGCGCCCCGGCCGGCGGGACCGCTGCCCCGGCAGCGTCCGTGACGCCGGAGGCGCCGGCCGCCCCGGAGGCCCCGGCAGCCGTCGAGCCGGAGCCCGTCGTCCCGGTCGTGGCCGACGAGGCCCCGGCCGCCGTCGAGGCCGAGCCGGTCGTGGAGGCCGCTCCGGCCCGTCCGCGGCGCCGCGCGGTCCGCAAGGCCACCGCACCCGCGGGTGCGGCGGAGGCGGCCGTCGTGGTGGTCGAGAGCGCCGCTGCCGACGTCGCCGAGCCGGTGACCGAAGCCGACGCCCCGGCCGCCGAGGCCGAGGCCGAGCCGGCTCCGGTGAAGAAGGCCCGTAAGGCGCCGGCCAAGAAGGCGACGACCACGGCCGCGAAGAAGGCCCCGGCCAAGAAGGCGGCGGCCGCGAAGAAGACCGTCGCGAAGAAGACGACGGCCAAGAAGACCGTGGCGAAGCGGGCGACGAAGAAGACCGCGGCGGCGGAGCAGACGCTCCCGTCCGTCTCGGCTCCGACCGACGAAGCCTGATCCGCTCCACGCCGTGGGCCCCGCCGGAAGGCGGGGCCCACGGCCGTGCGGGGCCCGGTTTGACCCCCCGGAACCAGCCCCGTAACCTAGACCGTCGGCGTGTCTTGAACGATTACCGTTCAACGTGCGTCGCGCTCCTGAGCACCTTCCTCCCACATCGTCCGCGCGAGCGGACGGGTCACGGGAGAGGCCGCTCGTCCAATCCGGATCACCGTGGGCCCCGGCCCGCGTGAGTGGCTGGCTTCAGGAGCATCCGTCCCGAGTGAGAGAGAGATCCGCGTGTACGCCATCGTGCGCAGCGGTGGTCGCCAGCACAAGGTTGCTGTCGGCGACATCGTTGAGGTTGACAAGATTTCCACTGCCAAGGTTGGCGACACGGTCGAGCTCTCGACCCTGCTCGTTGTCGACGGCGACGCCGTGACCAGCGACCCGTGGGTGCTGGCCGGGATCAAGGTTCAGGCCGAGATCGTGGACCACCACAAGGGCGCCAAGATCGACATCCTGCGCTACAAGAACAAGACCGGCTACCGCCGTCGCCAGGGTCACCGCCAGCAGTACACGGCGATCAAGGTCACCGGTATCCCCACGGCTGCGAAGTAAGAGGGACTGAGACATGGCACACAAGAAGGGCGCATCGTCCACCCGGAACGGGCGCGATTCCAATGCTCAGCGGCTCGGCGTGAAGCGCTTCGGCGGTCAGGTCGTTTCCGCTGGTGAGATCCTCGTCCGCCAGCGCGGCACCCACTTCCACCCGGGTTCGGGTGTGGGCCGTGGCGGCGACGACACGCTGTTCGCGCTGCTGCCCGGTGCCGTCGAGTTCGGCACCCACCGCGGTCGCAAGGTCGTCAACATCGTTCCGGCCGCCTGATCCAGCTCCTGCTGATCAAGGCGTACTGAACTCCCCGAGGGCGGATCTCAACTCTTCCCGGCGCATGCCGGGAAGAGAGGTCCGCCCTCGGCGCGTTGTCATATGGACACGTTAAATGGGTAGCAAGGCCTGCCCGGGACATTCCCGCATGTATCTGGAGGAACAACCATGACCACCTTCGTGGACCGCGTCGAGCTGCACGTCGCCGCGGGTAACGGGGGCCACGGCTGCGCCTCCGTTCACCGGGAGAAGTTCAAGCCGCTCGGCGGCCCCGACGGCGGCAACGGCGGCCGTGGCGGTGACGTCATCCTCGTGGTGGAGCAGGCGGTCACCACCCTGCTGGACTACCACCACAGCCCGCACCGCAAGGCGACCAACGGTCAGCCCGGCGCCGGCGACAACCGCTCCGGCAAGGACGGCCAGGACCTGATCCTGCCCGTGCCGGACGGCACCGTCGTCCTCGACAAGGAGGGCAACGTCCTCGCCGACCTCGTCGGCCAGGGCACCACCTACGTCGCCGGTGAGGGGGGCCGCGGCGGCCTCGGCAACGCCGCGCTCTCCTCGGCCCGCCGCAAGGCGCCCGGCTTCGCGCTCCTCGGTGTCCCCGGCACCACCGGTGACATCGTCCTGGAGCTCAAGACCGTCGCCGACGTGGCGCTGGTCGGCTTCCCGAGCGCGGGCAAGTCCTCGCTGATCTCGGTGCTCTCCGCCGCCAAGCCGAAGATCGCGGACTACCCCTTCACCACCCTCGTCCCGAACCTGGGCGTCGTCACCGCCGGCTCGACCGTCTACACCATCGCCGACGTACCGGGCCTGATCCCGGGCGCCAGCCAGGGCAAGGGCCTCGGCCTGGAGTTCCTGCGCCACGTCGAGCGCTGCTCGGTACTGGTGCACGTGCTCGACACCGCCACCCTGGAGTCGGACCGCGACCCGCTCGCCGACCTCGACGTCATCGAGGAAGAGCTGCGGCTGTACGGCGGCGGCCTGGAGAAGCGGCCCCGCCTCGTCGTCCTCAACAAGGTCGACATCCCCGACGGCCAGGACCTCGCCGAGATGGTGCGCCCCGACCTGGAGGCCCGCGGCTACAAGGTCTTCGAGGTCTCCGCGGTCGCCCGTACCGGTCTGAAGGAGCTGTCCTACTTCCTCGCCGAGGTAGTGGCCAAGGCCCGCGCGCGCAAGCCGAAGGAGGAGGCGACCCGCATCGTCATCCGCCCGAAGGCCGTCGACGACTCCGGCTTCACCGTCACGTACGACGAGGTCGAGGACGTCTACCAGGTGCGCGGCGAGAAGCCCGAGCGCTGGGTCCGTCAGACCGACTTCAACAACGACGAGGCCGTCGGCTACCTCGCGGACCGGCTCAACCGCCTCGGTGTCGAGGACGCGCTGAAGAAGGCCGGCGCCCGCGCCGGTGACGGCGTCGCCATCGGCTCCGACGAGAACTCCGTGGTCTTCGACTGGGAGCCGACCATGATGGCCGGCGCCGAGATGCTGGGCCGCCGTGGCGAGGACCACCGCCTGGAAGCACCGCGCCCGGCGACCACGCGCCGCAAGGACAAGGAAGCCAAGCGCGGCGACTCCTCCCAGCAGGAGTACGACGAGTTCCGCCCGTTCTGATCCCGCGGATCCGGGGACTTGAAGCCGGCCTTACATCGTTCGCCTAGGATCCTGCGGGTGAACAGCAGCAATTCCGGCACTGACGCCGCCGCGGCCCCCGCCGTCTCCGTGGTGGTGATCGCGTACAACGACGCCGGGCTCGTGGGCGAGGCCGTTTCCTCGGCCCTCGCCCAGGGCCCGGTGGTCGCCGAGGTCATCGCGGTCGACGACGCCTCCTCGGACGGCACCGGCCGGGTCCTGGACGAGCTGGCGGCCGTCCACCCCCGGCTGAGGGTCGTCCACCGCACGCGGAACAGCGGCGGCTGCGGCACCCCGCGCAACGACGGGATCGCCGCCGCGAGCGCCCCGTACGTCCTGTTCCTGGACAGCGACGACGTCCTGCCGCCCGGTGCCGCCGCGGCGCTGCTCGCGGCCGCCGAGGAGCACCGGGCCCCCGTCACCGTCGGCGCGTGCGTGCGCCGTGAGCTGCCCGAGGGCCGCGACGTGCCGTGGATGCCGGGGCTGCACACGCCGGGCGAGGTCATCGAACGGCCCGCCGACCGGCCCGAACTGGTCCGCGACACCCTCTGCGTCAACAAGTTGTACGAGCGCGCCTTCCTGGAGAAGCACGGCATCCGCTTCCCCGACGGCCGCTTCGTCTACGAGGACTTCCTCTTCACCGCCCGCGTCCTCGCCGCGGCCCCCCGCATGGCCGTCATCGGCGACCTCGTCTACGTCTGGCACGTGCGCCGCAGCGCCGCCCGGAAGTCGATCTCCCTCGACCGCGCCGACGTCAGCAACTGGCGCTCCCGCGTCGAGGCCCACCGGGCCGCCTGCGCCACCCTCGCCGAGGCCTCCGCGGAGCTGGGCCGCGCCTGCCAGGTCAAGTTCCTGGACTACGACCTGCGCATGTACCTGCGCGAACTCGGCCAGGACCCCGGCTACCGCGCGGCCTGGTGGGACCTCACCCGGACCTACCTGAAGGGCTTCGCCGAGGCCGACGTCGAGGCCGCCCCCGCCCGCGCCCGCTGGACGGCGCGCGTGCTGCTGGCCGCCCCGGCCCCGCCCGCCGACGTGGAGCGGCTGACGCGCCTGGCCGCCGAGCCGGCCCGGCTGCCGCCCCCGTACGCCGCGGACCCGGCCGGGCTGCCGGTGTGGAGCGCGGAGCTGCCCGTTCCCCTCGACGGCCTCGCCGAGCTGCCCGTCGCGCAGTTGCCCGTCACCATCGACGCCGAACCCGCCGCCGGCGGCGCCGTCCGCCTCCGCGTCCACGACCTGTACGGCCGCCTCGCGCAGGCCGGTCCGCAGAGCGTCGCGCTGACCTTCCACCCCCGCACCGGCGCGGAGCCCGTACCCGCCCGCCCGGTGGAGCTGAGCCCCGACGGCGACGGCTGGACGGCCGTGGTCCCGCTGCGGCCCGCAGCGCTCGCCGCCCTCGGCCGTCGCCGCGGCCTGCGCGGCATGCAGGCCTGGGACGTCCGGGCGGGCGTGCACTGCGCCGACGGAAGCTCCTTGATCACCTCCCTGCGCCCCCTCGGCGGACTGCTCCGCCGCCGCGCACTGCCCAGCAGCCGGTACGGTGTTCTGCTGGCGCAGCCCTACCGGACGGCGTCGGGAGCACTGGCCCTGCGCCTGGCCCCCGGCGCCGGGGGCGCCCTGACCTTCGTACGCAACCGCCTCGACCGCGCCCGCACGCGCCGGTCACGCTAGAGCTCGGGAGATACGCATGACATTTCTGATCACCGGTGGCGCCGGTTACATCGGCGCGCACGTCGTTCGCGCGATGCTGCTCGCCGGAGAGGAGGTCGTGGTGCTCGACGACCTCTCCACGGGCAACGAGGACCGTGTCCCGGAGGGCGTTCCGCTGGTGGTCGGCTCGGTCCTGGACCGGCTGGTGCTCGACGACACGATCCGCCGCCACCACATCACGGGCGTCGTGCACCTGGCGGGCAAGAAGCAGGTCGGCGAGTCCGTCGAGAAGCCGATGTACTACTACCACGAGAACGTGCAGGGCCTCACGGTGCTGCTCCAGGCCGTGGCCGCCGCCGGCATCCGCAACTTCCTCTTCTCCTCCTCCGCCTCCGTGTACGGGATGCCCGACGTGGACTCGGTCACCGAGGAGACCCCCTGCCGGCCGCTGAGCCCGTACGGCGAGACCAAGCTCGCCGGCGAGTGGCTGGTGCGCGCCGCCGGCAAGGCGCACGGCATCTCCACCGCCTGCCTGCGCTACTTCAACGTGGCGGGCGCGGCCACCCCCGAGCTCGCGGACACCGGTGTCTTCAACCTGGTCCCGATGGTCTTCGAGCGCTACGACGCCGGCGAGGGCGCCCGCATCTTCGGCGACGACTACCCGACCCCGGACGGCACCTGCATCCGCGACTACATCCACGTCGAGGACCTCGCCGACGCCCACGTGGTGGCCGCGCGCCGGCTCGCCGAATGGGGTGCCGCGGGCGACCACAAGGACCTCACGGTGAACATCGGTCGGGGCGAGGGCGTCTCCGTCAAGGAGATGGTCGAGCTGCTGAACGAGGGCACCGGGCACACCCACGCCCCGGTCGTCACCCCGCGCCGCCCCGGCGACCCGGCGAAGGTCGTGGCCTCGGCCGACCGGATCGCCGCCGAGCTGGGCTGGAAGGCCCGGCACGACGTACGCGAGATGATCACCTCGGCGTGGGCCGGCTGGGAGGCCAACAAGGCGGGCGCCCGCCGGGACCCGCACAAGGACGTCCACGCGGTCTGACACCACGGCACCGACGAAGCCGCCCGCCCCGGAACGGTCCGGGGCGGGCGGCTTCGTCGGTGCTGCGGGGCTCAGCGGTCCAGGAACGCGAACAGGCTTTCCCAGCGGTCGGTGATCTCGGCACTGGAGAAGCGCCGCACGTGACGGAAGCCGGCGTCGCCGAGCCGGTCGCGCAGGGCCGCGTCCGACATCAGGGCGTCCAGGTGCCCGGCGAGTTCCATGGTGTTGCCGAGGCGGGCCAACAGCCCGTCCTCGCCGTGCTCCACGATCGCCCGTACGCCCGGCGCGCAGTCGAAGGCGGCCACCGGCAGGCCCGCGGCCATCGCCTCCAGCAGGGTGATCGGGAACCCCTCGGCGCGGGAGGCCTGGGCGAAGACCGACGCCCCGCGCAGGGAGCCCAGTACGTCGTCGGTGCTGCCCATCCACTCCACGCAGTCGTCGAGCCCCAGCGAGGTGCAGTGGGCCCGCAGGGACTTCTCCTCCACGCCGGCGCCGTAGATCCGCAGGGTCCAGTCGGGATGGTGGGGGGCGGCGTCCGCCCACGCGTCGAGGAGCAGGTCCACGCCCTTCTCGAAGGCGAGGCGACCGACGCTCGCGACGACCTTCGAGCTGCGCGGGGCGGGGGAGTCCGGCATGAACGGCAGCGGGTTCGGCATGCTGTCGACGTTCTCCATGCCGGCCCGGATCCACAGGTCCGCGTCCTCCGGGGTCAGCACCAGCAGGCGGTCGACCTGGGAGTAGTGGCGGCGGACCCGCTCGCCCCGGGTGGACTTCCGGCTGGCCTCGAAGGACTCGTGGCTCATCCCGATGACCGACAGCCCCTTGGTGTCGGCGAGGGCCACCCACTCCATCGCCCAGACCTGGGTGACGATGACCACGGCGCCGGGCCGGGCCGCGCGGAAGAGACCGCTCAGCGTCTCCGCCCGGTCGCGCATCCCCGCCCGCCGGGCCGCCTGCCGGCGGCGCTCGGGGGCGTTGAGCCGGCCCTTGATGCCGCGCAGCCGGCGCGCCTTCGGCGGGTGGTTGTCGTAGAGCGTCGTCGTCGCGTACGGCAGGTCGTCCGGCAGCTTCTGGCGGATCTCCTCGGCGACGGGCGCGATGCCGACGACGTGCACCCGGTGTCCGCGGTCGGTCAACAGCCGGGCCATCTGGTGCGACCAGGTGGTCACCCCACCGAGCTCGTCCACGCTGTTGGAGACGAGGAAGACGTCGCGGCCGCCCGGCGTCGCGGACTCGTGGGGCTGGAGGCTCACTTGCCGCTCCTGGTGAAGAACTTCTCGACGATCTGGCGGGCGGCGTCGCCGCGGTCGTACTCGCCGAACTCGGTGAGGAAACGCTGACGGGCCTCGGCGTACTTGGCGTCCGCCTCGTCGAAGGCCGCGACGGCCTGCATCAGCTCGTCGGCCGTGGACACGACCGGGCCCGGCGCCTTCTCCTTCAGGTCGAAGTACGTGCCGCGGATGTCCGTCGCGTACGCCTCGTAGTCGTAGGCGAAGAACAGCATCGGCCGGTCCAGCACCGCGTAGTCGAACATCACGGACGAGTAGTCGGTGATCAGCCCGTCGGCCAGGGCCAGCAGCGGGGTGACGTCGTGGTGCCGGGACACGTCCAGGACCCGGCCCGCGACGGACGGCGGCAGCGACACGCTGTTGAGGTAGTGCGTGCGCACCAGCAGGGTGAAACGGTCGCCGAGCCGGTCGGCGAACTCCTCCACGTCGAAGGGGAACGCGAAGTTCTCCACCGTGCCGTCCGCGTTCGCCCGGAACGTCGGCGCGTACAGCAGCACCTTCTTGTCCGGGTCGATGCCCAGCTCCGCGGCGAGCGGTCCGCGCAGCCGCTCCCCGCTGTCCGCCTCGGCCCGCTGCGCCTCGACCAGGGCGTCGTTGCGCGGGTAGCCGGTGCGCAACAGGACCTCGTCGCGCAGCCGGAAGCCCTTGGCGAGGGTGCGGGTGTCGTGCTCGGAGCGGATCAGGAAGTGGTCGAAGCGGTCGACGGCCGCCTGGAAGCGGTCCTGCCCGGCCTTGCCCTGCGCCTTGGTGCGGGGCTCGTGGAAGCCCATCCGCTTGAGCGCGGACCCGTGCCAGGTCTGGATGTACGTGGTCCCGGGGCGCTTGGCCAGGGCCAGCGGGAAGCCCTGGTTGTCGACCCAGTACTCGGCCTGCGCGAGCGCCCGCAGGTACGGCCAGCTCCAGCGCCGCACCAGGGTGGCCTCCTTGGGGAAGCCGGTGGGCTTGCCACCCGCGTACGACCAGATGGCCTCGAACGGCGCGCCCTGACGGACCAGCTCCTCGTAGATGGCCTTGGGGCTGTCGCTGTACTGCTTGCCCATGTGGCTCTCGAAGACGACCGTGCCCTTCTTGACGGGCAGCTTCGAGAAGACCTCGTGGTAGACCTTCACCTTCTGCTCGCCCGAGCCGATGTTGCGGCGGGCCCTCAGCGCGCGGCGCAGGCCGCGCTTGACCACTCCGGCGGCCTTGCCGTGCATCGCGCTGTTGATCAGCGTCTGGGTGCGGACGGCCGCGGCGCCCTCGGCGGTCAGGACGTAGGAGAGGTTGCCCTTCTTCGTCACCTCCGGCTCGAAGCGGTCGGAGACGAGCCGGGTCAGCCGCGGGCGCACGCGCAGTCGGGCCGCCGAGTCGAGGTCGACGGCGCCGACGGAGACGCGGGTCGTCATCCGGTCGGCGCCCGCCGTCAGCTTCAGGCGGACGTCCCAGACGGCGTCGATGATGCCGAGCGGGCGGACGGTGCTGCCGACGTCGGCCGTGGTGGACCACTCGATCGAGTCACCGGCGTGGCGCACGGTGGCGACCGGGAAGCTGAACGAGCGGACCCCGATCTGGCGCCGGGCCCGGAATTCGAGCGTCGCCTTCAGCTCGCTGTCGGCGGCGATGCGGCCCAGCGGGTTCACGACGGAACCGGCCAGGGTCACGATGCCGCGCCCGTCGTCCTCGTAGGAGGTCAGACGGTTGCCTAGGGCCAGGGAGGCGAGCGGGGCGGTGTGGAAGCCCTGGCCGGTGACGTCCAGTATCCGGCGGCCCTCGGCGTCGTCGAGATGGCCCCCGCACCAGTAGACGCGGCCGTCGCGCTCCGCGAGCGGGGAGGACAGCCGGCCCTTGTTGGTCATCGCGTCGGCCGCGGCGAGCAGGTTGTCCCAGTCCTCCTTGCCGAGCAGGTAGGCGCAGATGGCCTGGAGGTGGGTGACGTTCTCGTACGCGGCCGGGTCGAGGTCCGCGAGGTAACCGTTCGCCAACCGGGCGAACTGCTGCCGGTAGTCGTGACCGAGGAGCGGCAGGTCACGCAGGTGCAGGACCAGGTCGTGCTTGAGGAACTTGGCGTCCTTCGCCGACTTGATCGCCGTGTGGCCCTTGGCGGCGAGCAGTTCGTCGACGCGGCGGTGGATCTCCATCCGGTGGACGAAGTTCGCGATCTCGTGGCGCCGGTTGCTGATCGACTTCGCCGCGGCCTTCTCGACCACGTTCCAGAAGTAGACGTGGTTCGGGATCAGCGTGATGCGGCGGGCGGCCACGTAGGCCTGCGCGGAGAACAGCAGGTCCTCGTAGTGGATGCCGACCGGGAACTCCAGGCCCTGCTCCAGCAGGAACGCGCGCCGGTAGCACTTGTTCGTGGAGAGGGTGTCGTAGACCAGCAGGTCCGGGTACTCGGTGATCGACTCCAGCGTGCGGGTGCGCGAGTAGATCCACGGGTACCACTCGGTGGTCTTGTTCCACCGGTTGTCCAGGTGCACGCGCACGCACATGCCCGACACCAGGTCGGAGCCGGTGCGCTCGGCGGCCGCCAGCATGTTCCGGCAGGCGTTGCGCTCCAGTACGTCGTCACTGTCCAGGAACATGACGTACGTGCCCGTGGCCTGCTTGATGCCGTGGTTGCGCGGCGCACCGCAGCCGCCGCTGTTCTCGGGCAGCTGGAAGGCGCGCACCCGTCCCGGATGCGCCGCTTCCAGCTCCTTGGCGACCGAGTAGGACCCGTCCTTGCTGCAGTCGTCCACGACCACGACTTCGACCCCGCGCAGGGTCTGGTCCAAAACCGACTGGACGGCTGTCGGCAGACGCTCTGCGTCGTTGTAGACGATGACGACCACGGAGACGTCAGGCACGTGCACCTCAATCCCTTCGTTCCATTCCGCTTATCCCGTCAAAGCTACCGTGTACCGCACGCGACTCCGGCAGGCCGGCCACCGGCGTGCATACTTCTAAGGAAGAGGTGAGTGGCGGGTCCGGTCGCCGACAATCACCCGTTCGGACCCAGCAGGAAGTACTCATGACCAAGCTGTCGGTAGTCGTCCCTTGTTACAACGAAGAAGCTGTCATCGACAGCTTCGACGCGGAGATCAGGCGGGTGCTCGACGCCCTGCCCGTCGAGTACGAGGTCTGCTACGTCGACGACGGCAGTCGTGACGGAACTCTCGAAAAGCTCCGCAAGATCGCCTCCGAGTGCCCCGACCGGACCCGGTACGTCTCCTTCAGCCGCAACTTCGGCAAGGAGGCCGGCATGCTCGCCGGCCTGCGCGAGGCGACCGGCGACGCCGTCGTGATCATGGACGCCGACCTCCAGCACCCGCCCGAGCTGATCGCCACGATGCTGGAGCACTACCGGCAGGGCCACGACCAGATCATCGCCCGCCGCACCCGCGAGGGCGACAAGAAGCTCCGCTCGGCCCTCAGCCGCCTCTACTACCGGGGCGTCAACCGCTGGGTCGACGTCGAGCTGGCCGATGGCGTCGGGGACTTCCGCATGCTGTCCCGGCCGGCCGTGGACGCCCTCCTCGCGCTCCCCGAGTACAACCGCTTCTCCAAGGGCCTCTTCTCCTGGATCGGCTTCGACACCGTCCACTTCGACTACCGCAACGCCCAGCGCGAGGCCGGCGAGACGAAGTGGAAGTTCGGCAGCCTGCTGAACTACGGCATGGACGGGCTGATCTCGTTCAACAACCGCCCGCTGCGGATCGGGATCTGGCTCGGCGTGTCGCTCGTCGGCCTGACCGGTCTGTACGCCCTGTGGATCACCATCATGGCGATCACCAACGGCATCGACTCCCCGGGCTACGTCACCCTCGTCGCGATGATCGCCGGCATCGGCGGCATGCAGATGATCATGCTGGGTCTGATCGGCGAGTACATCGGCCGCATCTACTACGAGACCAAGCGCCGCCCCCACTTCCTGGTCAAGGAGGCCCACGGAGCCGAGCGCATGCCCGGGATCTCCGAAGCCGTGATCGCGGAGCGCAGCCGCGGATGACGGAGCAGCGACCGGCGACGAACCAGCCGGCGACGAACCAGCCGCCGACGGCGGAGCAGCCGCCGATGACGAAGAAGGATCAGCTCGGCCAGATCTTCCGGTTCGCCCTCGTCGGCGGCGTCAACACCTGCACCTTCTTCGGGTGCTACCTGCTGCTCCACCCGTGGATGCCGTACTTCGCCGCCTACACCCTGGCGTTCCTGCTGTCGATGATCGGGTCGTTCTTCATGAACACCTACTTCACCTACCGCACCCGGCCCACCTGGAAGAAGTTCCTCTTCTTCCCGCTGACCAACGTCACCAACTACGTCATCCAGTCCGTCGGCCTCTACGCCCTGGTCACCTGGGCCGGCATGGACACCCGGATCGCGCCGCTCGTCGCGGCCGTCGTCGCCATCCCCTTCACCTTCCTGCTGTCCCGCAAGATCCTGGTACCCGGCGCCCCCCGCGAGGCGGAACCCGCACCGCGGCCGCCGTCCTCGTCCACGGTCTGAAACCGCCGAGCGCGCGCTCACGGCCACCCCGTAGATTGGGCGGGTCGGCCGGACCATCCGTCCGGCCGTCCGGCAAGGGGCAAGGGGACAGACGTGTCAGCGGCAAGGCAAGGCGTGCTGGACGCCCGCAGGATCGTGGTCAAGGTCGGCTCCTCCTCCTTGACCACGGCGGAGGGCGGACTCGACGCCGACCGGGTGGACGCCCTGGTCGACGTACTGGCCAAGGCGCGCGGCGGCGGGGAGAAGGAGATCGTCCTGGTCTCCTCCGGAGCCATCGCCGCCGGACTCTCCCCGCTCGGCCTGCGCCGCCGGCCCAAGGACCTTGCCCGCCAGCAGGCCGCCGCCAGCGTCGGCCAGGGCCTGCTCGTCGCCCGGTACACCGCTTCCTTCGCCCGCTACGGCATCCGCGTCGGCCAGGTCCTGCTCACCACCGACGACACCAGCCGGCGCGCGCACTACCGCAACGCCTACCGGACCCTCGACCAGCTCCTGGCCATGGGCGCGCTGCCCGTCGTCAACGAGAACGACACCGTCGCCACCGACGAGATCCGCTTCGGCGACAACGACCGGCTCGCCGCCCTCGTCGCCCACCTGGTCCGCGCCGACCTCCTCGTCCTGCTCTCCGACGTCGACGGCCTCTACGACGGCGACCCCTCGCAGCCCGGCACCACCCGCATCGACGAGGTGCGGGGCCCCCAGGACATCGCCCACGTCACCATCGGCAGCGCCGGCAAGGCGGGCGTCGGCACCGGCGGCATGGTCACCAAGGTCGAAGCCGCCCGGATCGCCGCCGCGGCGGGCATCCCCGTCGTCCTCACCTCCGCCAGCCAGGCCGCCGACGCGCTCTCCGGCCGCCCGACCGGTACGCACTTCCACGCCACCGGCCGCCGCTCCGCCGACCGGCTCCTGTGGCTCCAGCACGCCTCGACCCCGCAGGGCCACCTCGTCCTGGACGACGGGGCCGTCCGCGCCGTCACCGAACGCGGCAGCTCCCTGCTGCCCGCCGGGATCGCCGCCGTCGAGGGCGAGTTCGTCGCGGGGGACCCCGTGGAGCTGCGTTCCGCGGACGGCCGCGCCGTCGCGCGGGGCCTCGTCAACTTCGACGCCAAGGAGCTCCCGCAGCTCCTCGGCCGCTCCACCCGCGAGCTCGCCAGGGAGCTCGGACCGGCGTACGAGCGGGAGGTCGTACACCGTGACGATCTGGTGCTGCTCCAGGGCTGAGGTTCGGCAAAACCGCCGCGCGGGGGGCCGGGGACTGGTCAACTGTGAGGGGCGGACACGCGTAGCGCAGACAGGAGGCGGCTGGTGAGACGAGCGCTGACCAGCGTCGGCACCGGGGACGGCCACGGCCAGGGGAACGGTCACCAAAACGGCGACCACGGCTGCGGGGGCGACGGCCACGGGGACCGGGACGAGTCCCGCCTGTGGCACATCACCCTGAGCGTCTCCGGCAAGCCCGCACCCCTGTCGGAGGTCCGTCGCGGGCTGGAACAGCTCGCCCACGACCACCCCTTCCTGCTGACGAGCCGGTACGCCGACGATCACGCGGAGATCCGCTACTGGGAGGAGGCGCGCGACCTCCACGACGCGGCGGCCGTCGCCCTGCGCCTGTGGGGTGAACACCGCTCCTCGGCGCAGCTGCCGCCCTGGGAGATCGTCGGCCTGGAGGTGATCGACCGCGCGACCTACCACCAACGAGTGGCGGAGGGCTACGGCCCACCCCCGGCCCACCCGGTGGGCGTACACCCCTACTAGGCGGAGGCGGACCGCCCGGATCCAGCCGCCGTCGGGTGCCGCGCCCCCGGCCGCTCCCGGCCCCGCCGGCGTTTGAGGCGCGGGCAAGGGGTCCGGGCGCAGCCCGGGAAACGGAGAAGGGTCGGGGCGGGGCGAAGGCCCGCCCCCGACCGGTGGGGGGCCGGAGGGGGAGCCCCGCGCAGCGACCCGCGCCCCCGCGTCTCGCGGGATGGAACCCCTTCGGACCCGGTCGGACCGGGGACTACCCTGACCGCATGACCTCGCTCGACGACGCCCCCGCCACCTCCCCCGTCCTCGCCACCGCGCAGCGGTCCCGTACGGCCGCCGCCACCATCGCGCCACTCCCGCGGTCCGCCAAGGACACGGCCCTGCTGGCCATCGCGGACGCCCTGGAGGCCCGTACGGCGGAGATCGTCACCGCCAACGCCGTGGACACGGCCAAGGCGCGCGAGGCCGGCACGAGCGAGACGGTCATCGACCGCCTCACCCTCACCCCGGAGCGGATCAGGGCCATCGCCTCCGACGTGCGCGACGTCGCAGCCCTCCCCGATCCCGTCGGCGAGGTCGTCCGCGGCTCGACCCTCCCCAACGGCATCGACCTCCGCCAGGTCCGGGTACCGCTCGGCGTCGTCGGCATCATCTACGAGGCCCGCCCCAACGTCACCGTCGACGCCGCCGCGCTCTGCCTGAAGTCCGGCAACGCCGTGCTCCTGCGCGGCAGTTCGTCCGCCTATGCCTCCAACACGGCCCTCGTCGCGATCCTGCGCGACGCCGTGGAGAGCGCCGGCCTGCCCGCCGACGCGATCCAGCTCGTCCCCGGTGAGTCCCGCGACTCCGTCCGCGAGCTGATGCGCGCCCGCGGCCTCGTCGACGTCCTCATCCCGCGCGGTGGCGCCTCCCTCATCAAGACCGTCGTCGAGGAGTCCATCGTCCCGGTCATCGAGACCGGTACCGGCAACTGCCACGTCTACGTGGACGCCCTGGCGGACCTCGGCATGGCGGTGGACATCCTCATCAACTCCAAGGCCCAGCGGCCCTCCGTCTGCAACTCCGCCGAGACCCTCCTCGTGCACCGCGACATCGCCGACGCGTTCCTCCCGCTCGCCCTCGACGCCCTCGCCGACGCCGGCGTCACCGTCCACGGCGACGAGCGGGTCCTGGCCGCCGCCGAGGGCACCAAGGCCACCGCCCTGCCCGCCACCGACGAGGACTGGGCCGCCGAGTACCTGTCCTACGACATCGCCGCCGCCGTCGTGGACTCCCTCGACGACGCCGTCACCCACATCCGCCGCTGGACCTCCGGTCACACCGAGGCGATCGTCACCACCTCCCAGGCCGCCGCCCGCCGGTTCACCCAGCTGGTCGACTCCACCACCGTCGCCGTGAACGCCTCGACCCGCTTCACGGACGGTGGCCAGTTCGGCTTCGGCGCCGAGATCGGCATCTCCACCCAGAAGCTGCACGCCCGGGGCCCCATGGGCCTTCCCGAGCTCACCTCCACCAAGTACATCGTCACCGGCGACGGTCACATCCGGTAACCGTCGGGCGAACACGGTGTGGCCGGATCCCGGCGTACGCCTGCCCAAAGCCGCCCCCCAGGTCTACGCTGGTGGTGTGCCGGACGACGTGGGGGGCAAGCCGTTCCCGGACGACGGGGCCCCCGAAGACGATGCAGACGACCGCGGAGGCGCGGAACAGGACTTCGCCTCCGTGGTGTTCGACGAGGCCTTCGTCCGGAACGCCGAGATCCATGAACCGAGCGCCGCCGAGCGCCAGCGGGCCGCCGACCGGGCCCGGGCCGAGGCCGAGGCCGCCCGCGTCGCCGGCGGCTGGAACGGCGACGACGACCACGGCTACGGCCACCCCGACGGGTACGGCCTCGACGACGACCCCGGCTGGGATCCCGACCACCACGGCTACGGCTACGCCGAGGGCCCCTACGGCGCCTACGGCGGCAGCCTGCGCCCCTACCGCGGCCGGTCGCCGTGGCTGAGGCCGGTCGCCTGGGTGCTCGCCTTCGTCATGGGGCTCGGCATGGTCGCCCTCGCCTTCAGCGCCGTTTACCGCAACGCCTCCGGCGAAGCGGAGCCCGCCCCGGCGCCCGCCAGTACCCCGCTCAGGGAAGTCGGCGACGTCGGCGCGTTTACCTACCCCGTGGTTCGCCAACCCTGAAGGTACGACCCCGCTTGCGCGAACCGGAGACGGGGGCTTCTCTGAAGCGGGGACAGCGGGGAGAAGCAATGGCCGTTCCAGGAGATCCACCAGGCGGCACCCCCGACGGCATCGGCGGGGGCGATGACGAACTGCGCCCGGACGAGTACCGGTCGGTGGTGTTCGACGAGGACTTCGTCCGCGCTGCCCGACTCCAGGAGTTCTCCGCCGAGGAACGCATGGGGGAGCACGCCCGGGCCGTGCGCAGCCGCTCCCTCTGGTCGGCCGGCGGAGCCGCCACCGGGCAGCGGACGAGCACCCCCGGGCGCGGGGCCCGCCAGGGCATGCTGCTCGTGCTGCTCATCGCCACCGCCTTCGCGGTCGCCGTCTACATGGGCCTGCGCAACCCGTACGTCCCGCCGCCCGGCGGCACGGCCGAGCCGCTCAGCAGCGTCGTCGTCCCCCTCGCCCCGGCCGAGACGGTGCCCGGCGGGAAACCCGCGGAGCTGTACGAGAGGAGCCGGGCGGCCGACTACCGGGTCGGGGCGGCCGGGATCACCCTTCCGGCCCTGCGACGCACGCACCACTTCACCGAGGGGCAGGTCGTCGCCGCGCTGTCCATCGCCAAGGACTACCTGGTGCAGTCCTCGCTGGACCCCGACGTGCTGTCGGGGACCGCCTCACGGCCCGTCCGGGTCCTGCTCGATCCCGGCCAGCTCACCCAGTTCGACCAGAGCATGACCGCACCCTCCGGGGACGGCAGGCACGCCGCCACCGGCTGGCTCGTCCGCTTCGACCCCGCCGTCGCCCTCGTGGCCGACACCCGGGTCCGGGTCAGCGGCACCCTCGCCTTCCGGGAGCTGACCCCGGAGGTCCTGGAAGTGACCACCGACCACACCTTCGTGTACGCCGTCCGCCCGGCGGGCGGCGCGGCGGCCGGCGCCGACGGGGCCTCGCTGTTCACCGTCCGGCGCGAACTGCGGATGCGCTTCGACAAGGACGACCTCACGGCCCGCCGCACCGAGCTGACCTCGGCCTACGTGATGGCGGGCCCGCAGGACTGCGCCAGTGACCCCGCCGCCGGGTTCCGCCCGCTGACGGCCGGCGCGGCCCCCACCACCGTGGGCCCGCCCGCGACCGATCCCTGGACCGACGGCCGGCCCCGGCGCGCGGCCGGGCTGTGCGGGGTGCTGGCCCCGGCCGCAACGCCCACGGCGCAGCCGCCGCCCCCGCCCGCGCCGCAGGCCGTGGAGCCCGCCGGCGGCCCGGCCGGGACCGCGGCCCCCGTCAGCCCTGCTCCGGCGCCGGCCCCGTAGTGCCCTTGCCCTCGGAACCGCTGCCGCCGGCGGTACCCGTACCCGATCCCGAACCTGCCCCCGCCCCGGCTCCGGTGAACCGGTCGCGGAGCTTGCCGCCGAGGTCACCCGCGCCGCCGGCGATGTCGCCGACCAACTTCATCAGCGGGTCCTTGCTGGTGCGCACCGTGTCGGCGTAGTGCGAGGCCGACTGGCGGAAGGAGTCGGTCACGGAGGTGTCCTTGTCCTCCTCGCGCCGCGGGTAGTGACCGTCCATGATCCGCTGGTAGTCGCGGTGCTGGGACCACTTCTTCAGCTCGGCGGCCCGCACCGTGGTGAAGGGGTGGGTGCGCGGCAGCACGTTGAGGATCTTCAGCACGGAGTCGCGCAGGTCCCCGCTCTTCTCGTACTCGTCCGCCTGGGCCAAGAACGCGTCGACGTTCATCTCGTGGAGGTGGTTGCCGCCCGCGATCTTCATCAGGCCGCGCATCGATGCGTTCAGGTCCTGGCCGACCAGCAGACCGGCCCGGTCCGCGGACAGCTCCGACTTGCGGAACCACTCGCGCAGCGCGGTGACCAGCGCCATGATCGCCACGTTGCCCAGCGGGATCCACGCGACCTTCAGCGCCAGACCCGTCAGGAACAGCAGGATCGTGCGGTACACGGAGTGCCCGGACAGCGCGTGGCCCACCTCGTGGCCCACCACCGCCCGCATCTCCTCCTCGTCGAGCAGCTCCACGAGGCCCGTGGTCACCACGATGATCGGCTCGTCCAACCCGATGCACATGGCGTTCGGCTTCGGGTCCTGCTGCACGTACATCTGCGGGACCTTCTCCAGATCCAGGATGTAACAGGCGTCGCGCAGCATCTCGTGCAGGTGCGGGAACTGCGTCTCGCCGACCCGCACCGAGTCCGACAGGAAGAGCAGCCGCAGGCTGCGCTCCGGAAGCAGCCCGCTCAGGGTCTTGAACACCGTGTCGAAGCCGCTCAACTTGCGCAGCGCCACCAGCGCGGAACGGTCCGCGGGGTGCTCGTACGCCCGTGAGGAGATTCCGGGGAACCTCCTGCGATTGCGTGCCGGTACCTTCTCGAAACCCGTGTCCGTCATAGCGCCTCCCCCTTGATCGGCCTGTGTCCTCTGGCGTCCATCCTCTCCAACGACTGAGTCGGCGTGAGCGTGCCCAGGGGCCCCGCTTACGATGTGAGCGAAGTCTCCGCACGCTCCCCGACTCGATAGGTATCTGCCTGATGAGCCTCTCCACCACCACCCACAACATGGTCGTTCTCGCATCGGGGGGCGCCGAGCACGGCAGCAACCACGACAGCCTGAGCCCCTACCTCACCGGTGGCGCTGCGTTCGTCATCCTGATGCTGATGCTCTGGGTGACCACGCGCCTGAACCGCGACCGCTAAGCCCCTCCGTGCACGCGGCACCGGGCCAGTAGGCTCTGCGCTCATGGGAGAGCAGGAAATGCCTACGGGCCCGGTCAAGCGCCGGCTCGGCGTGATGGGCGGGACATTCGACCCGATCCACCACGGCCACCTCGTGGCCGCCAGTGAAGTCGCCGCGCTGTTCCACCTCGACGAGGTGATGTTCGTACCGACGGGTGAGCCCTGGCAGAAGTCGCAGCGGGCCGTGTCACCCGCCGAGGACCGGTACCTCATGACGGTCATCGCGACGGCCTCGAACCCGCAGTTCTCGGTGAGCCGCATCGACATCGACCGCGGCGGCCCGACGTACACCATCGACACCCTGCGGGACCTGAGCGCGCTCAACGACGACGCCGACCTGTTCTTCATCACCGGCGCCGACGCCCTCGCCCAGATCCTGACCTGGCGGAACGCCGACGAACTCTTCTCCCTCGCGCACTTCATCGGAGTGACCCGCCCCGGCCACGTGCTCACCGACGACGGACTGCCCGAAGGCGGCGTCTCCCTCGTCGAGGTCCCCGCACTGGCCATCTCCTCCACGGACTGCCGCGCCCGGGTCGCCCAGGGCGACCCGGTCTGGTATCTCGTTCCCGACGGTGTGGTGCGCTACATCGACAAGCGTGAGCTGTACCGGGGAGCCTGAGCTTCCGGAAGAGAGGGGCCCGCGGTGAACGACCCACAGGATCCGTACGACCCGTACGCCGCCCAGGAGCGCGAGCTCATCGGCTACGACCCGTACGGCAGACCCGTGTACGGCCCGGTCGCCGCGCCTCCCGCCACCCCGCCCCCCGCCGCGCCTCCTCCGTACGGGTACGCGTACGAGTACGGATACGAGCAGCAGCCGTACCCGCAACAGCAGCCGTACCCGCCTCAGCAACAACCGCCTCAGCAATACCAGCAGCCGTACGGGCAGCAGCAGTACCAGTACCAGCAGGCCCCGTACCCACAGGACTCCGGACCCGGGTACGACACCCGGCAGGCGCAGCAGTGGATTCCGCAGCAGAGCGCCCCGGAGCCGACGTACCTGCCCCAGGAACAGGCGCAGCCGCAGCCGCAGCAGCAGCAGCGGTACGAGCCGGCCGCGGAGCCGCCGCCGCAGGTGCCCGAGCCGCGCCGCGAGTCGGCCGGCGAACCGGGCGCCGACGCGGACCGGCGCGCCGAGCAGTTCGCGTTCGTCGACCAGCCGGACGAGGACTCCGAGGACGTCATCGACTGGCTCGCCTTCACCGAGAGCCGCACCGAGCGCCGCGAGGAGGCCCGCCGGCGGGGCCGCAACCGCGGGGTCGCGCTGATCGTCGTCCTGTCCCTGTTCGTCGTCGGGGGCGCCGGCTACCTCTGGTACGCGGACCGGCTGCCGTTCCTCGACGGCCCCGGCGGGCGGAAGAACACCGCCGCGCCCATCGGCGAACAGAAGCGCGACATGATCGTCGTCCACCTGCACAACACCAAGCGCGGCGGCACCTCCACCGCCCTCCTCGTGGACAACGTCACCACCCGCCGGGGCGCCACCGTGCTGCTGCCCAACACCCTCGGCGTCACGAAGCAGGACGGCACCCCGGCGGCCCTCGGCAAGGCCGTCGAGGAGGGCGCCCTCGGCACCCGCGAATCCCTCGACACGGTCCTCGGCACCCGCATCGGCGGCACCTGGCGCCTGGACACCCCCTTCCTGGAACGCCTCGTCGAGCTGGTCGGCGGCATCGAGACGGACACCGACACCGCCGTCCCGGCCGACGAGCAGGCCCGGACCCCGGCCGTCGGACAGGGACCCAAGCAAAGCCTCACCGGGGCGATGGCCGTCGCGTACGCCACCCACCGCGGCCCCGGGGAACCGGAGGCCAAGCAACTGGAGCGCACCGGCCGCGTGCTGTACGCCGTCCTGCGCAAGATCCCCGGCGACCCGAAGTCCGCCGCGACGACCGTGGAGAGCATGGGCCAGATCCTGGACCCCGGACTCGACGCGCAGAACCTCGGCGCGCTCCTGTCGCGGATCGGCGAGCACGCCAAGATCGGCGCGTACCGCACCGACGTCCTCGGGGTGAAGCCCGACGGCAGCCTCACCGACGAGGCGAACAAGAAGGTCGTCAAGGAGGTCCTCGGCGGTTCCTTCACCGCGGCCCAGCCGGGCGCCGCCCCACGGGTCGGCCTCAGGGACGCCACGGGCGACGAACGGACCGGGACCGCGGCGAAGGCGGCCCTGCTCAACGGCGGCTACGCGTTCGTGGACGGCGGGAAGGCGGACCGGACCGACGCCACCTCGCGAATCACCTACCAGGACGACGCCCAGCGGGACCGGGCGATCGACGTCGCCAAGACGCTCGGACTGCCGGAAACGGCCGTGAAGAAGGCGGAGAACGCGGTGAACGCGGACGTCGTGGTCGTCCTGGGCCGGGACTACAAGGCGTCCTGAGCGCCCCGAGGCTCCCTGCGCAGGGCCCCTGAGCCGGTGCCCAGCCCGCGCGGAACGTTCTGCGCGGGCGGGGTCGGCGGTACATGAGACCCTTGTAAGGATCTGCCCGTCAACCCGAAAGCATGGCCACGTGACCGCCACGGACCGCTCCATCGAGCTCATCACCGCCGCCGCCCAGGCCGCGGCCGACCGGCTCGCTCACGACATCATCGCGTACGACGTCAGCGACGTGCTGTCGATCACCGATGCCTTCCTCCTCGCCTCCGCGCCCAACGACCGCCAGGTCAAGTCGATCGTGGACGAGATCGAGGAGCAGCTCCTCAAGAAGCTCGGCGCCAAGCCCGTGCGCCGCGAGGGCGACCGCGACGCCCGCTGGATCCTCCTCGACTACGTCGACATCGTCGTCCACGTCCAGCACAGCGAGGAGCGCGTCTTCTACGCGCTGGAGCGCCTGTGGAAGGACTGCCCCGAGATCGAGCTCCCCGAGGACGCCAAGCTCACCATCGGCAAGGCCGAGGAGCACGCCAAGCTGCGCGAGGCGGCGGGCGACGACGAACTGGACGGTGATCTGTTCTGAGCACCAGCGCAACGGGCACGACCAGCAGGAAGATCGTCCTCTGGCGGCACGGCCAGACCTCGTGGAACCTGGAACGACGCTTCCAGGGCTCCACGGACATAGAGCTGACCGAGACGGGTGTGGCGCAGGCGCGCCGCTCCGCTCGGCTGCTCGCCTCGCTGCAGCCGGACGCCATCGTGGCCTCCGACCTCCGGCGGGCCGCGGACACGGCCGCCGAGCTGGCCGCCGTCACGGGCCTGTCCGTCCAGCACGACGAGGCGCTGCGCGAGACCTACGCCGGCGAGTGGCAGGGCCTCACCCACGACGAGATCCTCGCGAAGTACGGCGAGCAGTACGCCGCCTGGAAGCGCGGCGAGCCCGTCCGCCGCGGCGGCGGTGAACTGGAGACCGAGGTCGCCGACCGCGCCGCTCCGGTCGTGCTGCGCCACGCCGAGGCGCTGCCCGAGGGCGGCACCCTCGTGGTCGTCAGCCACGGCGGCACCATCCGTACGACGATCGGCCGCCTGCTCGGCCTGGAGGCGTACTACTGGGAGGGCCTCGGTGGGCTCTCCAACTGCTGCTGGTCCGTCCTCGGCGAGGGCGCGCGCGGCTGGCGGTTGCTGGAACACAACGCCGGCACGCTGCCGGAACCGGTGCTCGGCGACGACGACTGAGCCCGCGCGGAGCCCGGCCTGACACGTCGGAACGGGCCCTCCACCCGGATTTCACTTTCCGGCTGGTCACAGGCTAGAGTTCTTCTTGTTCGCAGCGAAGAACACCGGAAACGGGGGGAACGCGGCGGAGAGCGGGGCTATAGCTCAGTTGGTAGAGCGCCTGCATGGCATGCAGGAGGTCTGGAGTTCAATTCTCCATAGCTCCACAATCAGGATCCCGTCCCCAACAGGGGGCGGGATCCTTGCGTTTGTTCCTTTTGCGACGGCTGCCCCCGCCGGCACGGGCATGGCAGAATCGGACGGCCGGAGGGGGTCACGACGGCCCGACGCGGGAGGGAGTCGCTGACGGATGGGTGCACACCGGCGGCGGTGCGACTGGTGCGACAACGGCACGCCGATCGTGCGGGACATGGAACCGGTCAACCCCGACTACCAGTACTGGTGCGAGGAATGCGCGCGGGCGCTGATCATAAAAGGCGACCCGATCGAGACGTACCGGGAGCTCGAAGGGGAACCGATCTACGGGCGGCTGCTCGATGAGCACTGCACGTTGAAGCGGTTCTACCAGTTCGCGAGAGCCTGACGGGCCCGACGAGAAGGTAGCGAGAAGGCGGCGATACACCCCAAAACGGACATGGCCCGTGGTCGGCGGAAACCGATTTTTGGACCAGGGCCATGACCGTGTAATGTTTGGGACGTCGCCAAGGGGAACCGGCAAGGGAAACCGAAGCGGCAAGCAGAGCAAGGGGCTATAGCTCAGTTGGTAGAGCGCCTGCATGGCATGCAGGAGGTCTGGAGTTCAATTCTCCATAGCTCCACAGTGAAGAAGCGGGCCACCCGGATCGGGTGGCCCGCTTCTCGTCGTGCCCACCGCTCGGAACGGCAGAGCGGCCGTGGGGGCCGCTGCGGTACCCTGACGCCATGCGTGCCGTACGCCTTCTGCTTACCGAGCCGCGCTGATCAGTACCGACCCATCGAGCCCACGGATGTGATCGGCATCGGCGTGGCGTCCCCTCCTGTGCGAGGGGTTTTTTCGTTTGGGCAGGCAGAGACGGCAGAGTCGATCGATGGAGCTTCAGGAATCATGAGCGAGACGAACACCCCGGCCCCCGAGGCGGCCGAGGGGCACCGCTACACGGCTGCCATGGCCGCCGACATCGAGGCACGCTGGCAGGACGTATGGGACGCGGAGGGCACGTACGAGGCCCCGAACCCGAGCGGTGACCTGGCCGGCGACCCCGCCGTGGTCGCCCGGCCCAAGAAGTTCATCATGGACATGTTCCCTTACCCGTCCGGTGCGGGCCTGCACGTCGGCCACCCGCTCGGGTACATCGCCACCGACGTCTTCGCCCGCCACCAGCGGATGACCGGCCACAACGTCCTGCACACCCTGGGCTTCGACGCCTTCGGCCTGCCGGCCGAGCAGTACGCCGTGCAGACCGGCACGCACCCGCGCGTGTCGACCGAGGCGAACATCGAGAACATGAAGGTCCAGCTGCGCCGGCTGGGCCTGGGCCACGACAAGCGCCGCTCGTTCGCGACGATCGACCCCGAGTACTACAAGTGGACGCAGTGGATCTTCCTGCAGATCTACAACTCCTTCTACGACACCGACGCGCGGCGCGCCCGCCCGATCACCGAACTGGTCGCCGCCTTCGAGGACGGCAGCCGTGAGGTGCCCGGCGGCCGCGCCTGGGCCGAGCTGACCGCGGGCGAGCGGGCCGACGTGCTGAACGGCTTCCGGCTGGCCTACGCCTCCGACGCGCCGGTCAACTGGTGCCCCGGGCTGGGCACCGTACTGGCCAACGAGGAGGTCACCGCGGACGGCCGCTCCGAGCGCGGCAACTTCCCCGTCTTCAAGGCCAAGCTGAGCCAGTGGAACATGCGGATCACCGCGTACGCGGACCGCCTGCTGGACGACCTGGACGCGCTGGACTGGCCCGAGGCCATCAAGCTGCAGCAGCGGAACTGGATCGGCCGCAGCGAGGGCGCGCGCGTCGACTTCGCCGTCGGCGACGCCGGTGCGATCACCGTCTTCACCACCCGCCCGGACACCCTGTTCGGCGCGACCTACATGGTCCTGGCGCCCGAACACGAGCTGGTTTCCGCCGTCGTTCCGGCCGCTTGGCCCGAGGGCACGCACCCGGTGTGGACCGGCGGCTGGGCCACGCCCGCAGAGGCCGTCGACGCGTACCGCAAGCAGGCGGCGTCGAAGTCGGACGTCGAGCGACAGGCCGAGGCCAAGGACAAGACCGGCGTCTTCACCGGCGCGTACGCGACCAACCCGGTCAGCGGCGAACAGGTCCCGGTCTTCATCGCCGACTACGTGCTGATGGGCTACGGCACCGGCGCGATCATGGCCGTACCCGCCCACGACGGCCGCGACTTCGAGTTCGCGCGCGCCTTCGAGCTGCCGATGCGCTGCGTCGTGCAGCCGACGGACGGTCGGGGCACCGACCCGGCCGAGTGGGACGCCGCGTTCGTCGCGTACGACGCCACGCTGGTCAACTCCGCCGGCGAGGGCATCTCGCTGGACGGCCTGGGCGTCGTCGAGGCCAAGGCCGCCATCACCGACTGGCTGGCCGACCGCGGCATCGGCGAGGGCACCGTCAACTTCCGCCTGCGCGACTGGCTGTTCAGCCGTCAGCGCTACTGGGGCGAGCCCTTCCCGATCGTCTACGACGAGGACGGCGTCGCCCACCCGCTGCCCGCGTCGATGCTGCCGCTGGAACTGCCCGAGGTCGAGGACTACTCGCCGCGCACCTTCGCGCCGGACGACGCCGGCTCCAAGCCGGAGACGCCGCTGTCGCGCAACGAGGACTGGGTCAACGTCGACCTGGACCTGGGCGACGGGGCGGGCGTCAAGCGCTACCGCCGCGAGACCAACACCATGCCCAACTGGGCGGGCTCCTGCTGGTACGAGCTGCGCTACCTGGACCCGCACAACGCGGACGCGCTGGTCGACCCCGAGATCGAGCAGTACTGGATGGGCCCGCGGGAGGGTGCCCCGCACGGCGGCGTCGACCTGTACGTCGGCGGCGCCGAGCACGCCGTCCTGCACCTGCTGTACGCCCGTTTCTGGTCGAAGGTCCTGTTCGACCTGGGTCACGTCTCCTCCGTCGAGCCGTTCCACAAGCTGTTCAACCAGGGCATGATCCAGGCGTACGCGTACACCGACTCGCGCGGTGTGTACGTCCCGGCGGCCGAGGTCGAGGAGCGCGACGGCGGCTGGTTCCACCAGGGCGAGCCCGTCAAGCGCGAGCACGGCAAGATGGGCAAGTCCCTGAAGAACGCCGTCACGCCGGACGAGATGTGCGAGGAGTACGGCGCGGACACCCTGCGCCTGTACGAGATGGCCATGGGCCCGCTGGACGTCTCGCGTCCGTGGGACACCCGCGCCGTCGTCGGCTCGTACCGACTGTTGCAGCGCCTGTGGCGCAACGTGGTGGACGAGGAGAGCGGCGAGGTCACGGTCGTCGACGCGGAGCCGGGCGAGGACACCCTGCGGGCGCTGCACAAGGCGATCGACGGGGCCGGCGCGGACATGGCGGCACTGCGGTTCAACACCGCCATCGCCAAGATCACCGAGCTGAACAACTTCCTGACGAAGGCGGGCCGCCCGCTGGAGCGCTCCGTCGCCGAGCGGCTGGTGCTGCTGGTCGCGCCGCTGGCCCCGCACATCGCGGAGGAGCTGTGGCACCGCCTGGGCCACAGCGAATCTGTGGTCCACCAGGACTTCCCGGTCGCGGACCCGGCGTACGTCGTGGACGAGACCGTCACGTGCGTCGTCCAGGTCAAGGGCAAGGTCAAGGCGAGGCTGGAGGTGCCGCCCACGATCTCCGACGCGGACCTGGAGCAGCTGGCCGTCACGGACGCCGACGTGGTCGCGGCGCTGGGCGGCGCGGAGATCCGCAAGGTGATCGTGCGGGCGCCGAAGCTGGTGAACATCGTCATCTGAGGGGGCCTCGGGAGGGGCTCCCCGAGCGAAGGGCGTCCCCGGGTGAGGGACATCCCGTAAGGGCAGGTTGGGGGTTCGACGGGAACCCCCGACCTGCCCTTGGCGTTTACGGTGGAGGGGACGGATTCGGCGGAGGAAGGGAACCTCATGGAGGCGGGCGCTTTGATCATCTTTGCCCTGTTGGTGCTGTTCGCCTTCTTGGGGCTGGGTGCCTGGGCCACGGTGAAGGTGGTGGGCGCGGCGAAGCGCGGCGTCGACCGTACGATCACGCAGGCCCGCCGGACGGTCGAGGACACGACCCTGAGGGCGAAGAGCTTCGGCCAGGTCGGGGTCACGGGGGCGCTGGCACAGCTGCGGCTGGACCTGCGCAACTCCATGCGGGCCACGCAGCAGGCGCTGTACCAGGGGGTGCAGGCGGACAGCTCGCTGAAGGAGTCGATCCACCTCTTCGAGCGGCTCAGCGCCCACGGGTACGAGCTGGACGACGAACTGAAGCGGCTGGAGCACGACCCGGACCGCAAGCGCATCGAGGAGAGCCTGCCGGACCTCCGCGAACGCACCGCCAAGATCACGCAGGCTGCGGACGCGCTGCGCTGGGCCGCGCGGGACCGGGCCCGCAGGTTCGCGCAGGACGACCTGGACGTGTTGTCGGCGCAGATCGGCGTCGAGTCGGACGCGCTGCGTGACTGGTCCCCGGAAGCCGTCGACGAACTGGCCGCCGCCGCGGCCGCGTGGGACGCGCAGCAGGCGGGGGCGGGTTCGCAAGGTTCCCAGGGTTCGCAGGGTTCCCAGGCGTCTTCCGGGTGGGCGGCTCGGGAAGGGCGGCCGGAGGCGGCCGCGCTGAATCCGCCCGCGCCTGAGGTGCGGTACCCGTGGCAGAAGGCTCCGCGGCCCGAGGCCACCACCTGAGGTGGCCGGCTGACGGGTTTCGGGTGTTCGGGCCGTCGGGGTGGGCGGCGGGCGTGCTCGGGCCGTCGGGTTGGTGAGGCGTGCTCGGCCGCAGTGGCGGTGGGGCGTGCTCAGGTTTTTTCGGCCCCGACCGGTGTGGGGCTTGCGGGTCCGTCGTGGTGACGGACCCGGTCCGAAGTTTTCGCGGGGCTCGGACCTGCTGTTCTTCGTGAGCCGAGGGGCCGGGCTGCCGGATCGCCCCCGGTGGCGGTAACCTCCGGCTCATGTCCCGCCATGTCGCGATCATCACCGATTCCACGGCCTATCTGCCCCCACCGGCGATGGCGCGGCACGGGATCAGCTCCGTCCCCCTGACCGTGGTCCTGGGGGGCGAGGCCCTGGAAGAGGGCACCGAGATCTCGGCGCGCAGCCTCGCCATCGCCCTGCAGAAGCGCCGCTCCGTCACCACCTCCCGGCCGGGTCCGGAGGAGTTCGTACGGGCCTACCGGGCCGCGGCGGACGCCGGTGCGACCGGCATCGTCAGCCTGCACCTCTCCGCCGAGTTCTCCGGCACCTACGACGCCGCCGTGGTGGCGGCGAGGACGGCGCCCGTACCGGTGCGGGTCGTCGACACCGGCATGGTCGCGATGGCCCTCGGCTTCTGCGCCCTCGCGGCGGCCGAGGCGGCCGAGGCCGGCGGTTCCGCCGACGAAGCCGTGGCCGCGGCGGAGAAGCGGGCCGCGGAGATGTCGGCGTACTTCTACGTGGACACCCTCGACTACCTCCGCCGCGGCGGCCGGATCGGGGCCGCGCAGGCCCTCCTCGGCTCGGCGCTGGCGGTCAAGCCGCTGCTGACGCTGGACGGCGGGCGCATCGAGATGCTGGAGAAGGTGCGGACGGCCTCCAAGGCCATCGCGCGACTGGAGGAACTGGCCGTCGAGCGGGCGGGTTCGCTGAGCGTCGACGTCGCCGTGCACCACCTGGCGGCCCCCGAGCGCGCCGAGAAGTTGGCGCAGCGGCTTCGGGAACGGATCCCGGGGCTGGTCGAGCTGCACGTCAGCGAAGTCGGCGCGGTCATCGGGGCGCATACGGGGCCTGGGTTGTTGGCGGCGGTCGTCTCGCCACGGTGACCTGTGGTCGGGGTCGGGGTACGTGTGTGCGTGTGCGTGCGCGTGGTGGGGGATCGAGTTCGGGGATTCGCCACCGGAACGGGTGGTCGAGTTATCCACAACGCGACTGATATCCACTGGAATTGAGGGCTCCGAGCGGGGGTCGGGATTCGCCCCTAGCGTCGTGGCATGACTGTGCGAACGCGCTCCTCGCGCCACTCCGTAGCCTCCGGTGCCACCAGCGGTCCCGGCCGCCCCCGCCGTTCCGACGGACGTCCGCGCGACCGTCCCGACCCCGACCGCATGCGGCGTCGCGCCGAGGCGCTGCTGGCGTCCGGCGCTGCCGGGGGCGGGCGGGAGACCGGGCGGGCGCCCGATCCACCGCCGCCCGACGTCCAAGGAGGTATGGGTGGCTTCGGCGTGCGCGGCGTGCGGGCCGGGGGTGAGGGGCTCGGCGAGGATGCGCCGGGTATCGGCCCCGCTGTCTCCGGTGCGATGGGGGAGCGGGCCGGGGCGGGGGCTGCCGTGTCGGGCGGGTCGAGGGCGGAAGCCGGGGCGCTGAGCGGAGCGGCCGTGCGCCGACTGGCCGTACGGGAGCGGCTGCCGGTGTGGGTGCAGGCCCGCTGCGGTGTGGAGCGGCGCACCGTGGCCGCCGTGGCCGTCGTGCTGGCCGTGGCGGTCGGATTGGCCGCCCAGCAGTACTGGTCGGGTCGGCCGCAGCCGGTGACGGCGCCCGCGGTGGTCACCCCGGCTCCCGTACCGGCTCCCGTACCGGCACCCGGCCCGGCGCCGGGGCCCGGTGCCGTGGCGGGGCCGGGCGGGCGCATCGTGGTGGACGTCGGCGGCAAGGTCCGGGACCCCGGCGTGCGGAGGCTGCCCGCCGGTTCTCGGGTGGAGGACGCGCTGGCGGCGGCCGGGGGAGTGCGGCCGGGTACCGACACCACCGGGCTCAACCGGGCCCGGATCCTGGTGGACGGCGAACAGGTGCTGGTGGGGGCGCCGTCGCAGCCGCCGCCGATGGCGGGCGCCGCGGGTGCGGGTGCCGGTTCGGGTGCGGGCGCCGGTTCGGGCGTCGTGCCGCTGAGCCTTGGCAGTGCGACCGTCGAGCAGTTGGACGGGCTGCCCGGGGTGGGTCCGGTACTGGCCCGGCACATCGTCGACTTCCGCACCGCCCGGGGAGGATTCCGGGCCGTGGAGGAACTCCGGCAGGTCAACGGCATCGGTGAGCGGCGCTTCGCCGACCTGCGCCCCTTGGTCAGGCCATGAGTCCCCCCGGCGGGCGTGGTCCCGAGGGGCGTGGGCCCGGAGGGTGTGGGGGCGTCCCTGAGGGGTGCCGGGCTCACGGGGCCGGGTGCGTGGGGCGCGTGCGGCGGGCGGACGGTCCGGCGGGGCCGGCCGGTGCGGCGGCGGAGCGGTGCGGTGCCGGCGGGCGGGGGAGCGAGCGGGTCGGGTCGGTGGATCTCAGGCTCGTCGTGCCGGCCCTCGGCGCCTGGGCGGCGGCGGCCCTGGCCCTGGCGGCGCCGGGCCCGTGGAACGCCGTCGGGGTGGGGGTCGCGGTGGTCGCGGCGGGGGTGCTGCTGGTGTGCGGCGCCCGCGGGCCGCAGCTGCTGCGGAGGGTCGGGGTGACCGCGTCCGCCACCCTGCTCTGCGCGGCCGCCGGGGCGGGCGGGGCCGGGCTGGAACGGGCCGAGGCGCGGGCGGGACCCCTGCCCCGGCTCGCCGGGGAGCACGCCCGGGTCCTCGTGGAACTCACCGTCGGCGCGGACCCCCGGGCGGCCCGCGCGGGAACCGGGCCGCCCGTGGTGGTGATGGACGCCGTGGCCACCCGGGTGACGGGCCCCGACGGGAGGGGGAGCCGGATCCGGACCCCGGTGCGGGTACTCGCCGCGCACCCCGGATGGGTCCGGCTGCAGCCCTCCACCCGGGTCGCGGTGGTGGCCCGCCTCGCCCCGGCCCGGAGCGGCGAACGGGCCGTGGCGCTGGTCCGCCCCGCGGGCGATGCGCCGCCCCGGGTGACGGGCGGGCCGGACACCGCGCAGCGCTTCGCCGGGACCCTGCGCGCCGGCCTGCGCGAGGCCACCGACGGTCTCGCGCCGGATGCCAGGGCCCTGCTTCCGGGTCTGGTGGTCGGCGACACCTCACGGGTCCCGCCCGACCTGCACGACGCGTTCAGGGCCACCGACCTGCTGCACCTGCTGGCCGTCTCCGGGGCCAACCTGACCGTCGTGCTGTACCTCCTCATCGGGCCCCCGGCCCGCGCGCAGCACGTCGAGCGGCGGGGGTTGGCGCCCCGCCTGGGGCTGTCGCTCAGGGCCACCGCGTGGTGCGGGGCGGCGCTGACCCTGGCCTTCGTCGTGGTCTGCCGTCCCGAGCCGAGCGTGCTGCGCGCCGCCGCCTGCGGGGGGATCACCCTGCTGGCCCTCGCCACCGGGCGGCGCAGGTCCCTGATCCCCGCGCTGGCCGGGGCCGTCCTGCTGCTGGTGCTGTACGAGCCGTGGCTGGCCCGCAGCCCCGGATTCCTGCTCTCCGTCCTGGCCACCGGGTCGCTGCTCACCCTCGGGCCCCGTTGGGGCGAAGCCCTGCGGCGGCGGGGGATGCGGCCCCGGTTCGCCGACGCGCTGGGGGCCGCCGCCGCGGCGCAGGCCGTGTGCGCCCCCGTCGTGGTCGTGCTCTCCGCCCGGGTGAGCCTCGTCGCCATCCCGTGCAACCTGCTGGCGGAGCTCGCGGCGGGGCCGGCCACGGTGTTGGGCTTCGCGGTCCTCGCCACGGCTCCGTGGTGCATGCCCCTGGCGGAGCTGCTGGCGCGGTGCGCGGGCGTGCCCGCCGGGTGGATCGCCGCGGTCGCGCGGGCCGGGGCGCGGCTGCCGGGGGCGGAGCTTCCCTGGCCGGGCGGACCGGGCGGAGCCCTGCTGCTGGTGGCCGCCACGGCGGCCCTCGTCGGACTGGCCGTCAGGTTCGGCCGTCGGCGGGGGGTGTGCGCCGGTGTCGCCGTGGTGCTGCTGATCGCGGTACTGCGGCCGCCGCAGCTGATCCGTACGTTCACGGCCTGGCCGCCGCCCGACTGGAGTTACGCGCAGTGCGCCGTGGGCCAGGGTGACGCCGCCGTGCTCGCCGTCGGGCCGGGCACCGCCGTCGTGGTGGACACGGGGCCGGAGCCCGCTCCGGTGGACGCCTGCCTGCGGGCCCTGGGTGTGAGTCGCGTCCCACTCCTGCTCCTGACGCACTTCCACGCCGACCACGTGGGAGGGCTCCACGGCGTGCTGCGGGGCCGGTCCGTGGGTGTGATTCAAACCACCACCGTGCGGGAGCCTCCCGGGCAGGCGGCGTTCGTCGGGCGGGCCGCGGCGGCTGCCGGGGTGCCCGTCACGCAGGCCGTGGCGGGGGAGCGCCGGAGGGCCGGAAGGCTGGAGTGGCAGGTGCTGTGGCCCTCGGCGGCCGGCCCCCCGCCCGAGGGGGCCAATGACGCCAGCGTCGCCCTCCTGGTACGCACCTCCGGATCGACGTTCCTGCTGCTGGGAGACCTCGAACCACCCTCCCAGGAAGCCCTCTTGAGGGAACATCCCGAGCTGGGGCCGGTGGACGTGCTGAAGGTCGCCCACCACGGTTCGGCACGCCAGGACCCCGCGCTCCACGACCGTGTGCGACCGCGGATCGCGATCGTCCCGGTCGGCGCGGGCAACCGCTACGGCCATCCGGCGCCGAGCACGCTGGCCCGGCTGCGGGCCCGCGGAGCGACTGTCCTGCGCACCGATACCGACGGTTCGGTCGCGGTTTCCGGCAGCGGTCCCCGGATGAGGGCGTTTCCGGCCGGGCGGCGTCGCAGCGGGCTCGGGCATACCGGGCGCGACCATTCTGTTTGCCCACAACCCGGCAGCATGATCGAATGCGTCTTCGCCGGATCGGTCCGGGTCCACACAGCACGGGGGTGCGTCAACCATGTTCGGTCGTCGACGGGGGATGGAGTCGGCCGGCAGCGTCGACTCGCAGAGAACGGCGACGCTCACGCTGCCGCCGACGGCGCGGCTGTTGAGCTGTCGGGTCCTCGACACGGTCCACCAGCCCGTCAGGCAAGCCAAGTTCGAGGTCACCGATCCGATCGGCAGACGGGTCGTCAGCGGCGAAACCGATCCGTACGGAGGGTTCACCGCGGCCATGCCGGAGGGCGAGTACCGGCTCGCGGTGACCGCCGAGGGGTACGCGCCGTTCCACGGGGCGACCCTCGTGGGCGACCCGGCGCAGCTCGGCACCGCGGAGATCATCCTGGACGCGGTGGAACCGCCCCGGCTGCCGCAGCCCGGGCACTGGGAGCTCGACCCGTCGCACTCCTCGATCGCCTTCGCCGCCCGGCACATCGGGTTCGCCCGGATCAACGGCCGCTTCAACACCTTCGCCGGCGCGGTCCGGATCGCGGACCGCATGGAGGAGTCGTCCATGCACGTCATCATCGACGCGGCGAGCATCGACACCGGACTGCGCCTGCGGGACGACCACCTGCGGTCCGCGGACTTCCTCGACGCCGCCCGGCATCCGACGGTGGAGTTCTACAGCGAGCGGTTCATCCACCGCTCCGGCAGCCGCTGGGCGGTCGCCGGCGCCCTGACCCTCCACGGTGTCAGCCGTTCCGTCACCCTGGACACCCAGTACCTGGGTCACGGCACGGGCCTGGAGGGGGAACCGCGGGCCGCCTGCCGGGCCACCGCGGAACTGAACCGCGAGGACTTCACCCTGAACTGGCAGTCGATGCTGGCGGCCGGCGTCGCGGCCATCGGCGCGAGCGTGGAAGTGGCGCTGGACGTGCAGATCGTCCACAAGGCCTGACGCCCCGCCCCCGGAGCCCGGCCCGGCCGGGGCGGCCGTCAGGGGGCTTCCAGCCAGCCCTCGTACTCGGCGGCGAGGTCGTCCAGGGAGCCCGCGTCGAGCCGCTCCCGCGGGTCCTCCACGACCACCAGCCACTGGGCGTCCTCCGCGTCGTCCTCACCGGCGAGGGCGTCGCGCACCAACTGGGGTTCTTCGGGCAGGCCGAAGCGGTCGACGGCTTCCTGGGCCACCTCTTCGGCGGCGTCGCGGTCCGGGAGGACCAATACATGTCGCACGTTCACCCGACCATTCTCGGGTACCGGACGCGGGGGTCTGTCGGTGCGGCGTGGGATGCTGGAGCCGATGGCCACCAGGAAGAACTCCACCGACGACCTGCTCGCCCCGCTCACCCTCGCGGTGGGGCAGGAGGACCTGCTGCTCGACCGTGTCGTACGGGACGTGGTGACGGCGGCCCGCGCGGCCGACGCCGACACGGACGTGCGGGACCTCACCTCCGACCAGCTCCAGCCGGGCACGCTGGCCGAGCTGACCAGCCCCTCGCTCTTCTCCGAGCGCAAGGTCCTGATCGTGCGCAACGCGCAGGACCTGGGGGCGGACACGGTCAAGGAGGTCAAGGCCTACCTCGGCGCACCGTACGAGGAGATCGCCCTCGTCCTCCTCCACGCGGGAGGCGTCAAGGGCAAGGGCCTGCTCGACGCGGCTCGCAAGGCGGGCGCCCGCGAGGTCGCCTGCCCCAAGATGACCAAGGCGGCGGACCGGCTGTCGTTCGTGCGCGGGGAGTTCCGGACGCTGGGGCGCTCCGCGACCCCCGAGGCCTGCCAGACGCTGGTCGACGCCATCGGCAGCGACCTGCGCGAACTGGCGAGCGCGGCGGCGCAGTTGTGCGCGGACGTCGAGGGCACCATCGACGAGGCCGTGGTCGGCCGCTACTACACGGGTCGGGCCGAGGCCTCCAGCTTCACCGTCGCCGACCGGGCCGTCGAGGGGCGGGCCGCGGAGGCGCTCGAAGCGCTGCGCTGGTCCCTTTCCACGGGGGTCGCGCCGGTCCTGATCACCAGTGCGCTGGCCCAGGCGGTCCGGGCGATCGGCAAGCTGGCCTCCGCGCCGCGCGGGGCCCGCCCCGGCGACCTCGCCCGTGACCTCGGCATGCCGCCGTGGAAGATCGACCGGGTCCGGCAGCAGATGCGGGGCTGGTCGGCGGACGCCGTCTCCGACGCGCTGCGCGCGGTCGCCGCGGCCGACGCGGGCGTGAAGGGCGGGGGCGACGACCCCGAGTACGCCCTGGAGAAGGCAGTGGTGGCGGTGGCCCGCGCGGCCCGCCCGGCCCGTCACTAGGGTCCGCCCGGGAGCTTTCGTTCGCCGACCCGGCGTCCGATCCCTTGGTGCGGGTGCGCCGATCCGTCCCCGGGGAGGCGGGACCGGTTCCGCTCGGGCCGCAGCCGCCGGGCGGGACCGGGTGCGGGCCGGGCCGGGCCCGTAGCGGGCTCGACGAGGACGGCGGCCCCGCCGGTGGAGCAGCCGCCGGGCGGGACCGGGTGCGGGCAGCGCGAAGGCCCCGGCGGTCCGTCCTGGAGAAGGGCGGAGGCCGGGGCCTTCGGTCACTGCTTTGGTTGCGCCGCACCCGCGTGGCGAACGCAGGCCGCGTGCGGCGCGGTGTGCCGGTACGGAGCGGGAGAGAGGGCCCGCTGAATCCCTACCGGCGATTCACATCGAGAGCTCAGCCCTGGAGGGAGGCAACCTTGGAGGCCAGCGCCGACTTCTTGTTGGCGGCGGCGTTCTTGTGGATGACACCCTTCGAGACAGCCTTGTCGAGCGCACGCGCGGCGGCGCGAGAAGCCACGGTGGCCTTCTCGGCGTCACCGGCGACGACGGCCTCGCGGGCCTTGCGGATCGCGGTCTTGAGCGAGGACTTGACGGCCTTGTTGCGCAGGCGCGCCTTCTCGTTCGTCTTGTTCCGCTTGATCTGGGACTTGATGTTCGCCACGAAAGAGCCTTTTCAGGTTCAGAGTTTTGTTCTTCGGACTGCGTCCCGCAGCTGAGAGGGCATACGAGACACAGCTGCCCAGGCTACCAGGCACGCTCCGACCGGCCCAAACCGAGCGCACTGCCCCGTCCATGGGACCATGGGAACCTGCGTACAGATCCCACATCGCGCCGACGAGGCGACGAGAGCCGAACTTCACTTCGGACAACGCTTCCGACTCCGACCGAGAATCAGGACACTGCGTGCCCGCGATCCCCAGCCACGTGCCCGAGCCGAGCCGTACCGACCCGGCGCTGATCCGCAACTTCTGCATCATCGCGCACATCGACCACGGCAAGTCGACGCTCGCCGACCGGATGCTCCAGCTCACCGGCGTCGTCGACCAGCGGCAGATGCGCGCTCAGTACCTCGACCGCATGGACATCGAGCGTGAGCGCGGCATCACGATCAAGTCGCAGGCGGTCCGTCTGCCCTGGTCGCCCACGGAGGGCGAGGGCAAGGGCACCACGCACATCCTGAACATGATCGACACGCCCGGTCACGTCGACTTCACCTACGAGGTCTCGCGCTCGCTGGCGGCCTGCGAGGGCACGGTCCTGCTCGTGGACGCCGCCCAGGGCATCGAGGCCCAGACCCTCGCCAACCTGTACCTGGCGATGGAGAAGGACCTCGCGATCGTCCCGGTCCTGAACAAGATCGACCTGCCGGCCGCCCAGCCGGAGAAGTTCGCCGAGGAGCTCGCGAACCTGGTCGGCTGCCAGCCCGAGGACGTGCTGCGCGTCTCGGCGAAGACCGGTCTCGGCGTGGACGTTCTGCTCGACAAGATCGTCGCCACGGTGCCGGCCCCCGTCGGCCCCAAGGACGCCCCGGCGCGCGCCATGATCTTCGACTCGGTCTACGACTCGTACCGCGGCGTCGTGACGTACGTCCGTGTCGTCGACGGCCAGCTCAACAAGCGCGAGCGCATCCGGATGATGTCCACCGGCGCCACGCACGAGCTGCTGGAGATCGGTGTCTCCTCCCCGGAGATGACCCCGGCCGACGGCATCGGCGTCGGCGAGGTGGGTTACATCATCACCGGTGTGAAGGACGTCCGTCAGTCCAAGGTCGGTGACACCATCACCAGCCTGCACAACGGCGCGACCGAGGCCCTCGGCGGCTACAAGGACCCGCGTCCGATGGTCTTCTCGGGCCTGTACCCGCTCGACGGTTCGGACTACCCGGACCTGCGCGAGGCGCTGGACAAGCTCCAGCTCAACGACGCCGCGCTGGTCTACGAGCCGGAGACGTCCGCGGCCCTCGGCTTCGGCTTCCGCGTCGGCTTCCTCGGCCTGCTGCACCTGGACGTGGTGCGCGAGCGCCTGGAGCGCGAGTTCGGGCTGGACCTGATCGCCACCGCGCCGAACGTGGTCTACCGCGTGGTCATGGAAGACGGCAAGGAAGTCTCCGTCACCAACCCGAGCGAGTTCCCCGAGGGCAAGATCTCGGACGTGTTCGAGCCGGTCGTACGGGCCACCCTGCTCGCGCCCTCCGAGTTCATCGGCGCGATCATGGAGCTCTGCCAGCAGCGCCGCGGCACCCTCCTCGGGATGGACTACCTCTCCGAGGACCGCGTCGAGATCCGCTACACGCTGCCCCTCGCGGAGATCGTCTTCGACTTCTTCGACCAGCTGAAGTCCAAGACGCGCGGCTACGCCTCCCTGGACTACGAGCCCACCGGCGAGCAGTCCGGCAGCCTGGTCAAGGTCGACATCCTGCTGCACGGCGACAAGGTCGACGCCTTCTCCGCCGTCTGCCACAAGGACGCCGCCTACGCCTACGGCGTGCGCTTGGTCGCCAAGCTGCGCGAGCTCATTCCGCGTCAGGCCTTCGAGATCCCGATCCAGGCGGCCGTCGGCTCCCGCGTCATCGCCCGCGAGACCATCCGCGCCATCCGCAAGGACGTCCTCGCCAAGTGCTACGGCGGTGACATCTCCCGTAAGCGGAAGCTGCTGGAGAAGCAGAAGGAAGGTAAGAAGCGGATGAAGATGGTCGGCTCCGTGGAGGTCCCGCAGGAGGCCTTCATCGCCGTCCTCTCCAGCGACGAGTCCGGCGGCAAGAAGAAGTAGCCGTACCGGCGGCCGCCGCGCGCGGCAGCCAAGGGAACACCAAGGGCGGGTCAAGAAGCGGCATCGCCCAAGTCGTACGAAACGGGCCCACATGCACACGCATGGGGGCCCGTTTCGTTATGAAGCGGCCACTCGCGGGCTCTTACGTGCCGGGCACGCGGCCTCTAGTCTGATCACTGCTCCATGGTTACTCGCCAGTTCTATTGCGCCAGTCGAACCGCCATCCGCACGGGTGGCGGCTGCACCCCGCCAGTCCCAAGCGCCCCACGCCCACGCCCTGCCGCGTGGACCCGGTCCGGAGGATGTCGTGAGCGACACACAGACCATGATCGAGAACCGTCCGCCCTCCGTGGCGGCCCTCTTCCTTGACCGCGTCGCCGCCACGCCGAACAGGGAGGCCTACCGCTTCCCCGTGCCGGCGGCCGGCCCCGAGGGCGGACCCGACGACTGGAAGTCGCTCAGCTGGGGGCAGGCCGCGGAACGCGTCTTCGGCATCGCCGCCGGACTCATCGCGCTGGGCATCCAGCCCGAGCAGCGCGTCGCCCTCGCCTCCAACACCCGGGTCGAGTGGATCCTCGCCGACCTCGGAGTGATGTGCGCGGGCGGCGCCGTCACCACGATCTACCCCAGCACCAACGCGGAGGAGTCGGCGTACATCCTCGCGGACTCGGAGAGCCACGTGCTGATCGCCGAGGACGGCACGCAGCTGGCGAAGGCGCGCGAGCGCCGCGCCGACCTGCCGCACCTCGCCCACGTGGTGGTCCTGGAGGCGGCCGACGCGGTCGCCGCCGACGGCGACCCCGAGGGCTGGGTGCTCTCGCTCGCCGACCTCGAGGCGCGCGGCGCGGAGTACCTCGCCAAGCACCCGGAGGCGGTGAAGCAGCGGATCGCGGACATCACCGCCGACCAGCTCGCCACCCTGATCTACACCTCCGGCACCACCGGCCGACCCAAGGGCGTGCGGCTGCCGCACGACAACTGGTCGTACATGGCCAAGGCCACCGTCGCCACCGGTCTGATCACCGCGGACGACGTCCAGTACCTGTGGCTGCCGCTGGCGCACGTCTTCGGCAAGGTGCTCACCTCCGGCCAGATCGAGGTCGGGCACGTCACCGCCGTCGACGGACGCATCGACAAGATCATCGAGAACCTGCCGATCGTCCAGCCGACCTACATGGCGGCCGTCCCGCGCATCTTCGAGAAGGTCTACAACGGTGTCGCGGCCAAGGCCCGGGCGGGCGGCGGTGCCAAGTACAAGATCTTCCAGTGGGCGGCCGGCGTCTCCCGCGAGTACGCCAAGGTCACCCAGGACAACTTCCGCCGCACCGGCCGGGCGAGCGCCCCCTTCGGCCTCAACACCCAGCACAAGATCGCCGACGCGCTCGTCTACTCGAAGCTCCGCGAGGCCTTCGGCGGCAACCTCCGCGCCGCCGTCTCCGGGGCCTCCGCCCTCGCCCCCGAGATCGGCTACTTCTTCTCCGGCGCCGGCATCCACATCCTGGAGGGCTACGGCCTGACGGAGTCCAGCGCGGCCTCCTTCGTCAACCCCGGCGAGGCCTACCGCACCGGCACCGTCGGCAAGCCGCTCCCCGGCACCGAGGTCCGCATCGCCGACGACGGCGAGGTCATGCTGCGCGGCCCCGGCATCATGCAGGGCTACCACCAGCAGCCCGACAAGACCGCCGAGGTCCTGGAGTCCGACGGCTGGCTGCACACCGGTGACATCGGGGAACTCTCGCCCGACGGCTACCTGCGCATCACCGACCGCAAGAAGGACCTGATCAAGACCTCGGGCGGCAAGTACGTCGCCCCCGCGGAGATTGAGGGCCAGTTCAAGGGCATCTGCCCCTACGTCTCCAGCATCGTCGTGCACGGCGCCGACCGGAACTTCTGCACCGCGCTGATCGCCCTCGACGAGCCCTCGATCCTGGCCTGGGCCGCCGACAACGGCCTGGAGGGCAGGACGTACGGGCAGGTCCTGGCCGCGCCGGAGACCGCCCGCCTCATCGAGACGTACGTCCAGACCCTGAACGAGGGCCTCCAGCGGTGGCAGACGGTCAAGAAGTTCCGGCTGCTGCCCCGTGACCTGGACGTCGAGCACGGCGACCTCACGCCCAGCCTCAAGCTGAAGCGCCCGGTCGTCGAGCGCGAGTTCAAGTACCTCATCGAGGAGATGTACGAGGGCTCGCGCGAGGCCTGACACCGGCCGCCCGCACCCGCCCGCGGCCACCTCGCGGGCGGGTTCCCCGGCGCCCCGCCGCGGGCGGACCGCCCGGGGCGGCGGGTGCGGGACAATGGGGGCATGCCTTCCGCACTGCCCGACGGTGAACCCATGCCCGAAGACGGCTCGCTGCCGTCGCACGCCCTCGTGGGTGCGGGGGACCGGCCGCTCGGGTTCTACCTGCACGTCCCGTACTGCGCCACCCGCTGCGGGTACTGCGACTTCAACACCTACACGGCCACCGAGCTGCGGGGCACCGGCGGCGTGCTCGCCTCCCGGGAGAACTACGCCGACACCCTGATCGACGAGGTCCGCCTCGCGCGCAAGGTGCTCGGCGACGACCCGCGCGCCGTGCGCACCGTCTTCGTGGGCGGCGGCACGCCCACGCTGCTGCCCGCCGGCGACCTCGTACGGATGCTCGCGGCGATCCGCGACGAGTTCGGCCTGGCCGAGGACGCGGAGATCACCACCGAGGCCAATCCCGAATCGGTGAACCCCGCCTACCTCGCCGAACTGCGGGCCGGCGGCTTCAACCGGATCTCCTTCGGCATGCAGAGCGCCAAGCAGCACGTCCTGAAGGTCCTCGACCGCACCCATACGCCGGGGCGGCCCGAGGCGTGCGTGGCCGAAGCCCGGGAAGCCGGCTTCGAGCACGTCAACCTGGACCTGATCTACGGCACGCCCGGGGAGTCCGACGACGATTGGCGGGCCTCCCTGGAGGCCGCGCTGGGCGCCGGGCCCGACCACGTCAGCGCCTACGCCCTGATCGTCGAGGAGGGCACCCAGCTGGCCCGCCGCATCCGTCGCGGCGAGGTCCCCATGACCGACGACGACGTCCACGCCGACCGGTACCTGATCGCGGACTCGGTGATGGCCGACGCGGGCTACTCCTGGTACGAGGTGTCGAACTGGGCCACCTCGGAGGCGGGCCGCTGCCTGCACAACGAGCTGTACTGGCGCGGCGCCGACTGGTGGGGCGCCGGACCGGGCGCCCACTCGCACGTCGGCGGGGTCCGCTGGTGGAACGTCAAGCACCCCGGCGCCTACGCGGCCGCCCTCGCCGAGGGCCGCTCCCCGGGCGCGGGGCGCGAACTCCTCTCGGCGGAGGACCGCCGGGTGGAGCGGATCCTGCTGGAGCTGCGCCTCGTGGACGGCGTCCCGCTGTCGCTGCTCGCCCCGGCCGGGCTCGCGGCGGCCGGCCGGGCCCTGTCCGACGGCCTGCTGGAGCCGGACCCGTACGCGGCCGGCCGGGCGGTGCTGACCCTGCGCGGGCGGCTGCTGGCCGACGCGGTGGTCCGGGACCTGGTCGACTAGGACGGCCGCCCGGCCCCGTCGCCCGGGGCCTCAGGGCGCCGTGACGAAGTCGATCAGTTCCTCGACGCGTCCCAGCAGGGCCGGCTCCAGGTCCCGGTACGAGGTGACGCGCGACAGGATGTGCTGCCACGCGGCCCCGGTGTTCTCCGGCCAGCCCAGGGCGCGGCAGACGCCCGTCTTCCAGTCCTGGCCGCGCGGCACCACGGGCCAGGCCGCGATGCCCAGCGCGGACGGCTTCACGGCCTGCCAGACGTCCACGTACGGGTGGCCCACGACCAGCACGTCCGCGCCGGTCACCGCCGCGGCGATCCGGGACTCCTTCGAGCCCGGAACCAGGTGGTCCACCAGGACGCCCAGGCGGGCGTCCGGAGCCGGGGCGAACTCCGCCACCACGGCGGGCAGGTCGTCGACGCCCTCCAGGTACTCCACGACCACGCCCTCGATGCGCAGGTCGTCGCCCCAGACCCGCTCCACGAGCTCCGCGTCGTGCCGCCCCTCGACGTAGATCCGCCCCGCGCGGGCCACCCGGGCCCGGGCCCCCGGGACGGCCACCGAACCCGACGCCGTACGGGCGGGCGCGGCCGGCGCCCGCGAGGCGCGGACCAGGGTCACGGGGGCGCCCTCCAGCAGGAAGCCGGCCGGCTCCAGGGGGAAGGCCCGGCGCTTGCCGAAGCGGTCCTCCAGGGTCACGGCGCCGGCCTCGCACTCGACGACCGCGCCGCAGAAGTCGCCGCCGGCCACCTCGACGACCAGGCCGGGATCCGCCGGCACCTGGGGCACCGCCCGGGGACGCTTCCACTGCGGGGTCAGGTCGGGGGAGTACTCGCGCATCCGGCCGAGCGTAGGAGAGCCGCGCCGATCACGCCTCCGACACGCCGAACCTGGCCGCCAGTGTGGCGCGTTGCTCACGTACGAAGTCGGCCGTGACCAGCGCTCCGTGACCCGGCACGTACACGGCGTCGTCCCCGCCGAGCGACAGCAGCCGGTCCAGGGCGGCCGGCCACTGCCCGGGAACCGCGTCGCCGCCCGCCTGGGGTTCGCCCGACTCCTCGACGAGGTCACCGCAGAAGACCACCTCGCGCTCGCCCGGCACGAAGACGGTCAGGTCGTACTGCGAGTGCGCGGGCCCCAGATTGGCCAGCAGCACCTGCACCCCGCCCAGCTCCAGCGTCCACTCGCCCGACACCAGGTGCCGCGGCGCCCGCAGGAGCTCCGCGGCCTCGGCGGCCTCGTCCTCGGCCAGCCCGTTGCGGACCGCGCTCGCCCGCAGTTCCTCGCGGCCCCTGGCGGGGGCCAGCAGCCGCTCCAGGCCGACCGCGCCGAAGACCTCGGCCTCCGGGAAGGCCGGCGCGCCCATGACGTGGTCGAAATGTCCGTGTGTGAATGCGATATGGGTCACGCGGCGCCCCGTCAGACGCTCCGCCTCGGCGCGCACCCCGGCGCCCTCCCGCACCGAGGAACCCGGGTCGATCAGGAGGACCGAATCGTCCCCCACCACCAGTCCCACCGTGCAGTCCCACACCGGAAGGCGGCGACGGCCGGCCCGTCCGGTGAGCCGTTCCCAGCCCGCCTCTTCCCAACGTACGTCCATGGCGCGACGCTACCCTGACGGGCCGCCCTTGCCCCGCTCGTACCACCCGGCCGTACACTGACCGGGGGTTCTCTGGCACTCGCACGCTCGGAGTGCCAACAACGGTCGATCGAGCCGGACCGAAGTCGGGCCGCAGATCGACCGTAGCCCGACCGGGACCGACCGATACGACCGCATCCGGAGGTGTGCGCGATGCTCAGTGAACGCAGGCTCGAAGTACTGCGCGCCATCGTCCAGGACTACGTCGGGACGGAGGAACCGGTCGGTTCCAAGGCGCTCACCGAGCGGCACCGCCTCGGCGTCTCCCCGGCGACCGTGCGCAACGACATGGCCGTGCTGGAGGAGGAGGGCTACATCGCCCAACCCCACACCAGCGCCGGCCGGATCCCCACGGACAAGGGCTACCGCCTCTTCGTCGACAAACTGGCGGGGGTCAAACCGCTGTCGACGCCCGAGCGCAGGGCCATCCAGAACTTCCTCGACGGGGCCGTCGACCTCGACGACGTGGTGGGACGCACGGTGCGCCTCCTGGCGCAGCTCACCCGCCAGGTCGCCGTCGTCCAGTACCCGTCCCTGACCCGCTCCACCGTCCGGCACGTCGAGCTGCTCTCCCTGGCCCCGGCCCGGCTGATGCTCGTGCTGATCACGGACACCGGGCGGGTCGAGCAGCGGCTCGTGGACTGCCAGACGCCCTTCGGGGAGGCCTCCCTGGCCGACCTGCGGGCGCGGCTGAACAGCCGGGTCGTCGGCCGTCGGTTCACCGACGTGCCGCAGCTCGTGCAGGACCTTCCGGAGTCGTTCGAGACCGAGGACCGGGTGACGGTCAAGGCCGTCCTCGACACCCTCCTCGAAACGCTGGAGGAGGAGGCGGAGGAGCGGCTGATGATCGGCGGCACCGCCAACCTCACCCGCTTCGGACATGATTTTCCCTTGACGATCAGGCCGGTGCTCGAAGCGCTGGAGGAGCACGTCGTGCTGCTCAAGCTGCTGGGTGAGGCAGGGGAGTCGGGGATGGCGGTACGGATCGGTCACGAGAACGCCTACGAGGGGCTCAACTCCACGTCGGTCGTCTCCGTCGGCTACGGTTCGGGCGGCGAGGCAGTCGCCAAACTCGGCGTGGTCGGACCGACCCGCATGGACTACCCCGGAACGATGGGAGCGGTACGCGCAGTGGCACGTTACGTCGGACAGATCCTGGCGGAGTCGTAAGTGGCCACGGACTACTACGCCGTACTCGGCGTGCGCCGCGACGCATCGCAGGACGAGATCAAGAAGGCGTTCCGGCGGCTCGCGCGCGAGCTGCACCCGGACGTCAATCCCGATCCCAAGACGCAAGAGCGCTTCAAGGAGATCAACGCCGCCTACGAGGTCCTCTCGGACCCGCAGAAGAAGCAGGTCCACGACCTCGGCGGTGACCCCCTGTCCGCCGGCGGCGGTGGCGGCGCGGGTGGCTTCGGAGCCGGTGGCTTCGGCAACTTCTCGGACATCATGGACGCCTTCTTCGGCCAGTCCCAGCAGCGCGGACCGCGCTCGCGGACCCGCCGGGGCCAGGACGCCATGATCCGCCTGGACCTGGAACTGGACGAGGCGGCCTTCGGGACGACCAAGCCCATCCAGGTCGACACGGCCATCGTCTGCACCACCTGCTCCGGTGAGGGCGCCGCACCCGGCACCTCCGCGCAGACGTGCGACATGTGCCGCGGTCGCGGCGAGGTCTCGCAGGTCACCCGGTCCTTCCTGGGCCAGGTCATGACCTCGCGGCCCTGCCCCCAGTGCCAGGGCTTCGGCACCGTGGTCCCCACCCCGTGCACCGAGTGCGCGGGCGACGGCCGGGTCCGTTCCCGCCGCAACCTGACGGTCAAGATCCCCGCCGGTGTCGAGAACGGCACCCGGATCCAGCTCGCGGGCGAGGGCGAGGTCGGCCCCGGCGGCGGCCCCGCCGGTGACCTCTACGTGGAGATCCACGAGCTGCCCCACCCGACCTTCCAGCGGCGCGGCGACGACCTGCACTGCACGGTCACCATCCCGATGACCGCGGCCTCCCTGGGCACCAAGTGCCCGCTGGAGACCTTGGACGGCATGGAGGAGATCGACATCCGGCCCGGCACCCAGTCCGGCCAGTCGATCCCGCTGCACGGGCGCGGCGTCACGCACCTGCGCGGCGGCGGCCGCGGCGACCTGATCGTCCACGTCGAGGTGACCACCCCGAGCAAGTTGGACGCCCAGCAGGAGGACCTGCTGCGCCAGCTGGCGAAGCTGCGCGGCGAGGAGCGGCCCACGGGCCAGTTCGCGCCCGGCCAGCAGGGCCTGTTCAGCCGCCTGAAGGACGCGTTCAACGGCCGCTGAGCGGCCCGCGACAGCACGCAGGAGCCCGGCCCGGGTCACCCGGACCGGGCTCCCGCGCGTTGCCGCACAACCCGTACGGGCCTTGCGGGAAGCGGACTATGCCAGGCGAATGCCGTGATTCGGTCCGGTGGTCGGGACGTGGCACGATGCAGTCCATGTCCTCCGCACCGAACGGTCTCTCCCCGTACCCGATCGTGCAGGCTCCCATGGCGGGCGGCGCCTCCTGCCCGCCCCTGGCCGCCGCCGTGTGCGAGGCCGGCGGGCTGGGATTCCTCGCCGGTGGCTACAAGACCGCCGACGGCATGTACCAGGAGATCAAGCAGACGCGCGGGCTCACCCGGCGCCCCTTCGGCGTGAACCTCTTCATGCCGCAGAACGGCTACGTCGACCCGGCCGCCGTCGAGGCCTACCGCGGACAGCTCGCCGGCGAGGCCAGCTGGTACGAGGTCTCCCTCGCCGAGGAGGACATCATCGGGACCTGCGACGACGGCTACGACGCCAAACTCGCGATCCTCCTCGACGACCCCGTCCCCGTCGTCTCCTTCACCTTCGGCTGTCCCGCGCCCGCCGTGTTCACCCGGCTGCGCAAGGCCGGCACCTACGGGATCGTCACCGTCACCTGCGTCGACGAGGCCCGCGCCGCGCAGGAAGCCGGCGCCGACGCCCTCTGCGTCCAGGGCGTCGAGGCCGGCGGCCACCAGGGCACCTACCGCGACGATCCGCAGATCGACGGCACCGCCGGCGTGGGCCTGCTCGCCCTGGTCGCCCAGGTGCGGGAGGCGGTCACCCTGCCCCTCATCGCCTCGGGCGGCCTCATGCGCGGCGCGCAGATCGCCGCGCTCCTCGCCGCGGGCGCGGAGGCGGCGCAGCTCGGCACCGCCTTCCTCGCCTGTCCCGAGTCGGGCGCGCACCCGCTGCACAAGAAGGCCCTGACGGACCCCCTGTTCGCCCACACGGAACTCACCCGGGCGTTCTCGGGCCGCCCCGCCCGGGGCCTCGTCAACCGGTTCATGCGCGAGCACGGACCGTACGCCCCGGCCGCCTACCCGCAGGTCCACCACATGACCTCGGGGCTGCGCAAGGCGGCCGCGGCCGCCGGCGACCCGCAGGGCATGTCCCTGTGGGCCGGGCAGGGGCACCGGCTGGCGCGGACGATGCCGGCCGGGGACCTGGTGGAGCTGCTGGCGGCCGAACTGGTCGAGGCACAGAGCACGTTGAAGATGTTGCACATGAGGAGAGCGTCATGACGGCCCCCGTGTTCGTGGTCGAAGAGGTCCCCACGGGGCCCGAGTTCGTGCTGGACGGCCCCGAGGGCCGGCACGCCGTGTCCGTCAAGCGGCTGAACCCGGGCGAGGAGCTCGTCCTCACCGACGGCCGGGGCCGCTGGGCCGAGGCCGTCGTGAAGTCCGCCGAGGGCAAGGACCGGCTCGTCGTCTCCGTCGCCGAGGTGTCCGAGGAGGCCGAACCGGCCGTCCGCATCACCGTGGTCCAGGCCCTGCCCAAGGGCGACCGGGGCGAGGTCGCCGTCGAGACGATGACCGAGACCGGCGTCGACGCGATCGTCCCCTGGCAGGCCTCGCGCTGCATCACGCAGTGGCGCGGCGACCGCGGCGCCAAGTCCCTGGCCAAGTGGCGGGCCACCGCCCGGGAATCCGGCAAGCAGTCCCGCCGCGTCCGTTTCCCCGAGGTCGCCGAGGCGCTGTCCACGAAGCAGGTCGCCGCGCTGCTCGCCGAGGCCGACCTGGCCATGGTGCTCCACGAGGACCGCGACGCCGCCTCGGACGCCCTCGCCACGGTCCCGCTGCCGGAATCGGGCTCCGTCGTCCTGGTCGTCGGCCCCGAGGGCGGCGTCTCGCCCGAGGAACTGGCCGCGTTCGCGCAGGCCGGCGCCCGGCCCCACCGGCTGGGCCGCAGCGTCCTGCGCACCTCCACCGCCGGCACGGCCGCGACCGCCGTCCTGCTGGCGCGCACCGGCCGCTGGTCCTGATCCGCAACGCCTCGAGGGGCGGGCGGGCTCCGGCGGATCTCCGGCGGACCGAGCCGTTCGCGGAGCCGGGGGCGGTTACGATGCCCGGACCGATCAACGTCACGGGAGGCGCAGCAATGGCCGGGGAACCGCAGGCGGACTGCCTGTTCTGCAAGATCGTCGCGGGCGCCGTACCGGCGACCGTGGTCCGGGAGACCGGGACGACCATCGCCTTCCGGGACATCAACCCGCAGGCACCGACCCACGTCCTGGTCATCCCCAAGGCGCACTACCCCGACGCGGCCTCCCTCGCGGCCGCCGAGCCGGCCCTCGCCGCGGACGTGCTGGCCGAGGCCGGCCGGGTCGCCGCCGACGAGAAGATCGAGGAGCACGGCTACCGGATCGTCCTCAACACGGGCGCCGGCGCCGGCCAGACCGTCTTCCACGCGCACGCCCACGTGCTCGGTGGCCGCGGCCTCGAATGGCCCCCGGGATAAACCGTGTCCGTACGTGAATTCGTGGTGCTCGGCACCGCCAGCCAGGTCCCCACCCGGCACCGCAACCACAACGGCTACCTGCTGCGCTGGGACGGCGAGGGCATCCTCTTCGACCCGGGCGAGGGCACGCAGCGACAGATGCTGCGCGCCGGGGTCGCCGCGCACGACATCAACCGGATCTGCGTCACGCACTTCCACGGTGACCACAGCCTCGGCCTGGCCGGGGTGATCCAGCGCATCAACCTGGACCAGGTCCCGCACCCGGTCACCGCGCACTACCCGGCCTCCGGGCAGAAGTTCTTCGACCGGCTCCGGTACGCGACGGCCTACCGGGAGACGGTGGCGCTCGCCGAGGAGCCGGTGTCGCGGGACGGGGTGCTCGCGCAGGGGCCCTCGTACGTCCTGGAAGCGCGGCTGCTCTCGCACCCCGTCGAGTCCTTCGGCTACCGGATCACCGAGCCGGACGGGCGCCGGATGGTGCCGGAGCTCCTCGCGCGGCACGGGATCAAGGGGCCGGACGTAGGGCGGATCCAGCGCGAGGGGCAGCTGGGCGGGGTCGGTCTCGACGACGTCAGCGAGCACCGGGCCGGTCAGCGGTTCGCCTTCGTCATGGACACCCGTCTGTGCTCCGGGGTGGACGAGCTGGCGCAGGGCTGCGACATGCTGGTGATCGAGTCGACGTTCCTGGAGGCCGACGAACGGCTCGCCACCGACCACGGCCACCTCACCGCGGGTCAGGCGGCGCGGGTGGCGCGGGACGCGGGCGTCCGGCACCTGGTCCTGACGCATTTCTCGCAGCGGTACTCCGACCCCTCGGCCTTCGAGCGTGAGGCGCGGGCGGCGGGGTTCGAGGGCGAGCTGACGGTCGCGGCGGACCTGGTCACGGTGGCGGTGCCCAAGCGTCCCTGACGGGTCGGCCGGGCCGCCGGGGGCACGTGTGGCGGGAGAGCGGCGATCCGGTGGTGAGGTGCGTCACACTGGTTTCGGTTCTGCCGGGCCGGCCGGCGCCGGCGCTCACCCCGGCTCCGCACCGTGAAACCACGAGAAGAAACGACACTTCGCTTCACGGGGCTCCAAGGAGCTCCACAGACCTTCGCGCACCGGGGAGTACACCGTGACCAGTCGGGACAGCCTCATCAGCCCGCAGGGAAAGCTGGACAAGCTGGACCCGCTGGGTCCGCTCCGCGATCCCCACGAACCGGGCTGCGACGTCTTCCTCACCGGCACCGTCTTCCTCGACATCATCTTCACCGGCCTCGACTCCGCCCCGGTGCGCGGTACGGAGTCCTGGGCGCGCGGCATGGGCTCCAGCCCCGGCGGCGTCGCCAACATGGCCACCGCGCTGGCCCGGCTGGGACTGCGGACCTCCCTCGCCGCCGCCTTCGGCGACGACCACTACGGCGAGTACTGCTGGGACGCGCTCGAACAGGGCGAGGGCATCGACCTGGCCATGTCGCGGACCATCCCCGGCTGGCACAGCCCCGTCACCGTCTCGATGGCCTACGAGGGCGAGCGCACGATGGTCTCCCACGGCCACGAGGCCCCGCCCCCCGCCGGCCCCGGGGCCGTCCCGCGCTGCCCCCCGAAGGCCCGGGCAGCCGTGGCCTCGCTGGCCGCCGGGCCGGGGGAGGCGTGGATCGCCGAGGCCGCCCGGCGCGGCTCGCGGATCTTCGCGGACGTGGGTTGGGACGAGACCGGGCGCTGGGACCTGGGCGCCCTCACCGACCTGGAGCACTGCGAGGCCTTCCTCCCCAACGCCGGCGAGGCGATGCGCTACACCCGGACCGAGTGTCCGCGCGCCGCCGCCCGGGCGCTCGCCGAGAAGGTGCCGGTGGCCGTGGTGACGATGGGCTCCGAGGGTTCGTACGCGGTCGACTCCCGGACCGGGGAGACCGCCGAGGTGCCCGCGATCGCCGTGGACGCCCTGGACCCCACCGGCGCGGGGGACGTCTACGTCGCCGGGTTCGTCACCGGCAGCCTGGCCGGGTGGCCGCTGGCCGACCGGCTGGCCTTCGCGGGGCTGACGGCCGCCCTGTCCGTCCAGGAGTTCGGCGGCTCCCTCTCCGCCCCGGGCTGGCCGGAGGTGGCCCACTGGTGGCGCGCGGCCCCGGAGCCGCTGCGGGAGCGGTACGGCTTCCTGGACGCCCTGGTGCCCCCCGGCGCGACCCCCTCGCCGCGCCGCCGCGCCGTCCCGACGATCGGCTTCAAGCACCCCGTGTGACCGTACGCCCGTTCCCGGCGCGGCCCAGCCGGAAAACCCCTCGGGTAAGCGACGCCGTGGACGTACCCTTGGTACTCCGGAGGTCGGCGATCCGCGCGACCCTTCAGTGGGAGGTATGCGCAGGCCACAGTGCCGGCCCATGACTCAGACACCGACAGGCCACACCCCCGCGCCGGGTCAGGCGCGCGCCCACTTCACGGTTCCGGCCAGCCACCCCATGGTGACGGTGCTCGGTTCCGGCGACGCCCTGCTGCGCGTGATCGAGAGGGCTTTCCCGAAGGCCGACATCCACGTTCGGGGCAATCAGGTCAGCGCGATCGGTGAAGCGGCGGAAGTCGCCCTCATCCAGCGCCTGTTCGACGAGATGATGCTGGTGCTCCGCACCGGGCAGCCGATGACGGAGGACGCAGTGGAACGCTCGATCGCCATGCTCCAGGCGAACGGCTCGGGAGGCGGCGAGGCCGAGACCCCCGCCGAGGTGCTCACGCAGAACATCCTCTCCAGTCGCGGCCGCACGATCCGCCCCAAGACGCTCAACCAGAAGCGGTACGTCGACGCGATCGACAAGAACACGATCGTCTTCGGCATCGGCCCCGCCGGTACCGGCAAGACCTACCTCGCCATGGCGAAGGCGGTCCAGGCCCTGCAGTCCAAGCAGGTCAGCCGGATCATCCTGACCCGCCCCGCCGTCGAGGCCGGTGAACGCCTCGGCTTCCTGCCCGGCACCCTGTTCGACAAGATCGACCCGTACCTGCGGCCGCTCTACGACGCCCTGCACGACATGATCGACCCGGACTCCATCCCCCGCCTGATGGCGGCCGGAACGATCGAGGTGGCGCCGCTGGCCTACATGAGGGGTCGCACCTTGAACGAGGCCTTCGTCGTCCTCGACGAGGCGCAGAACACCACCACCGAGCAGATGAAGATGTTCCTGACCCGGCTCGGCTTCGATTCGAAGATCGTGATCACCGGTGACGTGACGCAGGTCGACCTGCCGGGTGGCGCCCGTAGCGGTCTGCGACAGGTCCAGGACATCCTCGAAGGCGTGCCCGACATCCACTTCTCGCGGCTCACGTCCGAGGATGTCGTCCGCCACAAGCTGGTCGGCCGTATCGTCGACGCGTACGAGAAGTACGACGACAGCCAGCAGGCCACGAACGGCCACCAGCGGAAGTAGAGCTCAGCGCACCATGTCGATCGACGTCAACAACGAGTCCGGAACCGAGGTCGACGAGCAGGCGATCCTCGACATCGCCCGCTACGCGCTCACCCGGATGCGGATCCACCCGCTCTCCGAGCTCTCCGTCATCGTCATCGACGAGGACGCCATGGAGCAGCTCCACATCCAGTGGATGGACCTGCCCGGCCCGACCGACGTCATGTCCTTCCCGATGGACGAACTGCGTCCCCCGTCGAAGGACGACGAGGAGCCCCCGCAGGGGCTCCTCGGCGACATCGTGCTGTGCCCCGAAGTGGCGAAGAAGCAGGGCGAGGAAGCCCCGACGCAGCACTCCATGGACGAGGAACTCCAACTCCTCACCGTCCACGGGGTGCTGCACCTCCTCGGGTACGACCACGAGGAGCCGGACGAGAAGGCCGAGATGTTCGGCCTCCAGGCGGCCATCGTCGACGGCTGGCGCGGTGAACGCGGCATGACCGGCGCGTCCCCGGCCCCCACCGTCTCGTGAACGCCCCCCAGCTGATCACGGGAGCGGTCCTGCTGGTGGTGGTGGCCTGGTTCGCGGCGTGCGCCGAGTCCGGGATCGCCCGCGTCTCCAGCTTCCGCGCCGAGCAGGCCGTACGGGAGAACCGGCGCGGCAGCGCGAAGCTCGCCCAGGTCACCGGGGACCCCACCCGCTACGTCAACGTGGCGCTGCTGGTGCGCGTCACCTGCGAGATGGCCGCGGGCGTGCTCGTCACGTACGTCTGCCTCGACGAGTTCGGGGAGAACTGGACGGCGCTGTTCGTCGCCATCGGCGTGATGGTGCTGGTCTCCTACGTCGCGGTCGGCGTGTCCCCGCGCACCATCGGGCGCCAGCACCCGCTGAACACCGCGACGGCGGCCGCGTACGTCCTCGTACCGCTCGCCCGGATCATGGGGCCGATCCCGCAACTGCTCATCCTCATCGGCAACGCGCTCACGCCCGGCAAGGGCTTCCGCAAGGGGCCCTTCGCCTCCGAGGCCGAGCTGCGCGCGATGGTGGACCTGGCGGAGAAGGAATCGCTGATCGAGGACGACGAGCGCCGGATGGTGCACCAGGTCTTCGAGTTGGGCGACACCCTCGTGCGCGAGGTGATGGTGCCGCGCACCGACCTGGTCTGCATAGAGCGCTACAAGACGGTCCGTCAGGCCACCACGCTGGCCCTGCGGTCCGGCTTCTCGCGGATCCCCGTCACCGGGGAGAACGAGGACGACATCGTCGGGATCGTCTACCTGAAGGACCTCGTCCGCAAGACCCACATCAGCCGGGAGGCGGAGGCCGACCTGGTCTCCACGGCCATGCGGCAGGCGGTGTTCGTGCCGGACACGAAGAACGCCGGTGACCTGCTGCGCGAGATGCAGTCCGTGCGCAACCACGTGGCCGTCGTCATCGACGAGTACGGCGGCACGGCCGGGATCGTCACCATCGAGGACATCCTGGAGGAGATCGTCGGCGAGATCACCGACGAGTACGACCGCGAACTGCCGCCCGTCGAGGACCTGGGCGGCGATCGCTACCGCGTCACGGCGCGACTGGACATCACCGACCTCGGCGAGCTGTTCGGGGCGCTGGCCTTCGACGACGAGGACGTGGAGACGGTCGGCGGGCTGCTGGCGAAGGCGCTGGGCCGGGTGCCGATCGCGGGCGCCTCGGCCATGGTCGACCTGCCGGACGGGCGCCCGCTGCGGCTGACGGCCGAATCCCCGGCGGGACGCCGGAACAAGATCGTGACGGTGCTGGTCGAGCCGGTGCCGCCGGCGGCGGCCGACGGGGAGGAGGGCGAATGACGCCCGCCCAACTGCGCGCGTTCTGCCTGGGCTTCAACGCGGCGGTCGAGGAGTTCCCGTTCACCCCGGAGACCTCGGTGTTCAAGGTGCTGGGCAAGGTGTTCGCGCTGAGCGCCCTGGACGCGGAGCCGCTGAAGGTCAACCTCAAGTGCGAGCCGGAGTTGGCGGTGCGCCAACGCGAGGAGCACGAGGCGATCGTGCCGGGTTGGCACATGAACAAGCGGCACTGGAACACGGTGACCGTGGGCGGCCTGCCGGACGCGCTGGTGCGCGAGCTGGTGGAGGACTCGTACGACCTGGTCGTCGCGGGGCTCCCGAAGGCGGAGCGGCTGCGGCTCGACCGACCCTGAGCCGACCGGGGGCGGGGCCGGTCGTACGGCTCCGCCCGCGCTCTCCCTATGCTTTCGACCATGACGGAGAGCACGGGCATCGACCCCGAGGACACCAAGATCATCACACTGGCCCGCAGTGCCCGCGCCCGCAACGGGGTGCCCGAGGGGGCGGCCGTGCGCGACGAGACCGGCCGGACGTACGTCGCCGGGACGGTGGCGCTGGACTCCCTCAAGCTGAGCGCGCTGCGGACGGCGGTCGCGATGGCCGTGGCGAGCGGGGCGCGGTCGCTGGAGGCGGCGGCCGTGGTGACGGAGGCCGGGGCGCCGGCGGAGGCCGACCGCGCCGCCGTCGCGGACCTGGGCGGTCCGGACACCCCGGTCCTCCTGGCGGCCCCGGACGGCACCCTGAAGTCGACCACCCCGGCCGGCCCCCCTGCCTGACCGCGCCGCCAGGCGCCCCTGCGCGAGTTCCCCGCCGAAACTTCCACCCCGGCCCCCCGCACCGGCGGGCTGGGGTGGCCGGGCTGTGCGGCGTCGGCCGCCGTCTCCCCCGGGGCTCCGCCCCGGACCCCGCGCCTCAAACGCCGGCGGGGCTGGGGTGGCCGGGCTGTGCGGAGCACGGCTGGATGGGCGGCCTGGCCCCGAGCGGTTGCTGCGCGGAGCGGCCCCGAGCAGGCCGAACGGCGCCGTCTCCCCCGGGGCTCCGCCCCGGACCCCGCGCCTCAAACGCCGGCGGGGCTGTATGGGCGCCGGCGAGGCTCGGGTAGCGCCTGCGGGGCTGGACGGATGCCTGCGGGGCTGGATGGACGGGCCGCCGTCGGCCAGGGTGGGCCGCGCAAGTCGGGGTCGGGGACGGGGTGGGGTGTCGTCAGGGACTAAAACGTGATGTGTTGGCGCCCACTCCCGCCCCACCGGCGCAGCCCGGGACAGGGCGCCATAAATCATGCCCGTCCCGGACGACACCCCACCCCGGCACCGGCCCCGACCCCACCCGCAGCCCCGAACCCGCCCGGCCCGGCCCCACCCGCAGCCTCCGTCCCCGTCCCCGCCCCCGGACCCGACCCGACCCGACTCGCCCGCAGCCCTCAGGCGGTCATCCCCGGACCCCCGTCGGCGCGGCCCCGCCTGATGACCATCGCCATCAGGGCCGCCACCGCGCACAGCCCGCCGGACGCGTACCAGACGAGGTCGTACGAGCCGAACGCGTCGCGGGCCACCCCGCCCAGGAAGGCCACCAGCGCCGCGCCCACCTGGTGCGAGGCCAGGACCCAGCCGAAGACGATCGCGCTGTCCTCCCCGTAGTGCTCCCGACACAGGGCGATGGTCGGCGGCACCGTGGCCACCCAGTCCAACCCGTAGAAGACGATGAAGAACACCATCGGCGGGTGCACCGACGGCGCGAGCAACATCGGCAGGAAGAGCAGCGAGATCCCCCGCAGCGCGTAGTACACCGCCAGCAACCGCCGTGCCTCGAAGCGATCCGTGAACCAGCCGGAGGCGATCGTCCCGAGGACGTCGAACACCCCGATCACCGCCAGCAACCCGGCGGCAGCCGTCACCGGCATGCCGTGATCGTGCGCAGCCGGCACGAAGTGCGTCTTGACCAGCCCGTTCGTCGACGCCCCGCAGATCGCGAAGGTACCGGCCAGCAGCCAGAACGGCCCCGTCCGAGCCGCCTTGAACAGCACCGTCACCGCCCGCCGCGCAGCGCCCCGTACCGGCGCCGGTTTCGGCGCGTACGCACCCCCGTACGGCGCGAGCCCCACATCGGCGGGGTGGTCGCGCAGCAGCAGCCACACGAACGGTACGACGGCCAGCGCCGCGAGCGACACGGTGACCGCCGCCGGGCGCCAGCCGTGGTGTTCGACCATCCAGGACAGCAGCGGCAGGAAGACCAGCTGCCCGGAGGCGCCCGCCGCGGTCAGGATCCCGGTGACCAGGCCGCGCCGCGCGGTGAACCACCGGTTGGTGACGGTCGCGGCGAAGGCCAGCGCCATCGAGCCGCTGCCGAGGCCGACCAGGACGCCCCAGTACAGGACCAGCTGCCACGGTCGCGTCATCCACACGGTGGCCACCGACCCGCCGGCGATGACGGTGAGGGCCAGGGCGACGACCTTGCGGATGCCGAAGCGGTCCATCAGCGCGGCGGCGAACGGCGCCGTGAGCCCGTAGAGGGCGAGGTTGACGGAGACGGCGAAGCCGATCGTGCCGCGCGACCAGTCGAACTCCTCGTGCAGCGGCTCGATGAGGAGGCCCGGCAGGGAGCTGAACGCGGCGGCGCCGATGATCGTCACGAAGCCGACGGCCGCCGCGTACCAGGCGCGGTGGATGCGGCCGGCCCGGCGCGGGGCCCGCGGATCGCCCGCGGGGGAGGAGGTGGAGGTGGGTGCTGTCTGCGTCACCCCGACAGCTTCCGGCCGGGCCCGCGTCCGCCGACAGTGGCCTGACTGTCACCCTTCGCTACGATCGGGCCATGGAGCCGAATCCGCGGGCCCACCGCGTCGTCGTCCTCGCCCTCGCCGGGCTGTTGCCCTTCGAGCTCGGGATCCCGCACCGGATCTTCGGCCGGGCCAAGGATCCGGCCGGGCGGCCGCTGTACGAGATCCTCACCTGCGGTCTGGCCCCCGGCCCGGTGTCCACCGACGCCGACTTCGCCGTGCACGTCGAGCACGGCCCGGAACTGCTGGCCACGGCCGACACCGTGGTGGTGCCCGCCTCGTACGAGCTGGGTTCGGTGCACGAGGTCGGGGTGCTGACCGATGAGCTCAAGGCCGCCCTCGCGCACATCCGACCCGGCACCCGGCTCGTCTCGATCTGCACGGGCGGCTACGTCCTGGCCGCCGCCGGGTACCTGGACGGCCGGCCCGCCACCACCCACTGGGCCTCCGCCGAGCACTTCCAGCGGCTCTTCCCCGCCGTCCGCGTCGACCCGGGCGTGCTCTACACCGACGACGGGGACGTGCTCACTTCCGCCGGCGTGGCCGCCGGCATCGACCTGTGCCTGCACATCGTGCGCCGCGACCACGGCGTGGCCGTCGCCAACGACGTGGCCCGGCGGACCGTCGTACCGCCCCACCGGGAGGGCGGTCAGGCGCAGTTCGTCGACCGGCCGCTGCCCGAGCCGCGGCAGGCGTCCACCACCGCGGCCCGCGCCCGGCTGCTGGACCGGCTGCACGAGCCGCTGCGCCTGAGCGACCTGGCCCGCCAGGAGGCCGTGTCCGTACGGACCTTCACGCGCCGGTTCCGGGAGGAATCCGGGGTGAGCCCGGGGGAGTGGATCACCGGCCGGCGGGTCGAGCGGGCCCGGCGACTGCTGGAGCGGACGGAGCTGTCGATGGAGCAGATCGCCCGGGAGGCGGGCTTCGGCACGGCCCAGTCACTGCGCAAGCACGTCCAGGCGGCCCTGGGGGTGAGCCCGACGGCCTACCGGCGCACCTTTCGCCCGGTCGAGGGCGTCGCGGAGGCCGCCGACGCCACCATTGCCATCGGCGCCGGCCGCGCCGAGCACGCCGCGCGTCCCGTCATCCTGCCGGCTTCTGATGGCCCATCAGACACTGCCGGACCCGTGCATTGACTTCTCCCGCCGCCCGCTCGTGAATGGCCCCCTGTCGGGGCGACGGAACGCAGGGGGCGGGCAGTGCGAACAGGCGCGCGCAGCAGGAGACGGACCGCGGCCGTCGGCTTGGCGGTACTCGCGGCGGTGACCGGGGGAGCGCTGGGCGCACCGGCCGCCGCGGTGGGGGAAACGCCCCCCGGGCAGGTGGAGTTCCCCACGCACTGCCTGCCCCCGCAGGAAGCCGGGCTGCCACCGGCGGACGGACCCACCACGGCCCGGATCACCGTCGACGACCCGGCGCCGCGCGTCGGTGACACGGTCACGGTGACCTACCGGGTGGCCGCCGCCCCGGCCGTGAACCCGCTTCCCTCCGCACTGCCCGCAGACGTGCTCACCCCCACCGGACGGGTCCTGCTGGGCGGTGCGCAGAGCGGCGAGGTCACCGTCACCGGCGCCCGGCGCAACGAACCGGTGCCTCCCGGCGGAGCCCTCCCCGCCGTGACCATGACCGGCACCTTCACCGTCACCGCGCCCGGCGCGATCACCCTCACCCCTGGCCCCTACACCCTGCGCACCGGCCACCTGTTGGACCTGGCCACGGTCTGCACCGCCGGACCGGGCACCCCGGTGTCCGAGCGCCTCACCGCGACCCCGCTGCCCACCGCCAACCTGCGCCGCCTCAGCCTCGAGGCCGCCTACGGAACCCCGGGCGCCCGCGTCGAGGTCACCGGCGCGGGCTTCGCCCCCGGCGCCGCCGTGACCGTGGCCGGCCGGGCGGGCGCCGCCGAGACGGCCGACCGGGTCGCCGCCACCGCCGACGAGCGGGGTGAGGTCGTCGCGGAGCTGCCCCTGACGGACCGGGCGACCACGGGGGTGGTCGCGTACGAGGGCACGGCCTGGTCGGCGCTGCGGGGCACCGCCCCGGCCGCCTACACCGTGGTCGAGCCCGCCGCGCCGCCGGCGCCGGCGCCCGCACCGCTGACCCGACAGGTGACGGCGACCGTCGAGCCGGGCACCCTCGCCATGAGCCAGGCGGGCGAGTCGGTGACCCTGGGCGCGGTCCCGTACGGGGACGGCGGCGCGGCCCCCGGCCGGATCGGCACCGTCACCGTCAAGGACGCCCGGGGCGGGCCCGCCGGTTGGTCGCTGGTCGGGAAGGTCACCGACTTCGCCGGCTCCGGCGGCGTCCGCATCCCCGGCGCCTCGCTGTCCTGGACCCCGTCCTGCACGGCCGCCGAGGGCAGCCCCGGAGCGTGCGTCGCGGGCAGCGCGGGCGTGGTCGGCCCGGAGGGGGCGGTGCTGGCCTCCACGGCCGACGCCCCGGAGGCCGGCGGCACCTTCACGGTGGACGCCGGCGTCACCCTCCAGGTGCCGCCCTACACCCCGCCGGGCGCGTACACGGCGGTCCTGACGCTGACCCTGTCGTGATCCCGGACCGCCGGGCGGGACGGGCGGCCCGGGCCGTACGGGCGGTGTCGGCCGGCGCCGCCCTCGTCCTGCTCGGGTGCGTCGCCGTCGCCGGACCGGCCGGCGCCGCGGACAACGGGCGGTGGTCCGTCCTGCCGGCCACCACGACCGTCGGACAACGCCCCCACTTCTACCTGTCCGCCGCACCCGGAGCGGAAGTGCGGGACACCGTCACCGTCGCGAACCGCACCGACCGGCCCCGCACCTTCCTGCTGTACGCCGCCGACGCCCACCACACCGCCCGCGACGGCGGCTTCGCCCTGCGCGGCCCCGACGAGCCGCGGCTGGGCGCCGCCGCCTGGACCCGGCTCGCGCGGGAACGGATCACCGTACCCGCGGGGGGCACCGCGGACGTGCCCTTCACCGTCGCCGTCCCCGAACGGGCCGAACCGGGGGACCACCCCGGCGCCGTCGTCGCCGTCGAGGACGGGCCCGCCGCCCCCACCGGCGGGGGGATCGGCGTACGGCAGGCCGTCGCCGCCCGCCTCTACCTGAGGGTGACGGGACCCACCGCCCCCGCCCTCGCCGTCCAGGACGTCCGGGTCACGGGCGGCGGCTCCGGAGCGGTGGTCACGTACACCCTGCACAACCTCGGCAACGTGACGTTGCGCCCCCGAGCCACCCTCACCGCCTCCGGTTTCCTCGGCCGGAACCTGTTCCGGCGCGAGCTCACCGCCCTGCCCGCCGAACTGCTCCCCGGGACGCGGGTCACCCTCACCGCGCGCTGGGACGACCCGCCCGACCTGGAGTGGAGCCGGCTGACGGTGCGCGCCGAGGGCGGGGGAGCGAGCGCCCGGGGCGTCGCCGACCACGCCGCGCACCCCCGGCTGACGCTCGCTCTGGCCCTCGCTTCGGCCCTCGCGGCGGTGGCCTGGTCGGCGCTGGGAGCCGCATCGGGGAGAATGGCCCGTATGAGCGATCGTTCCCCCGAGCCCACCGCCCCGCACCGCGCGGGCTTCGCATGCTTCGTCGGCCGCCCCAACGCGGGCAAGTCGACCCTGACCAACGCGCTCGTGGGCACCAAGGTCGCGATCACCTCCAACCGGCCGCAGACCACGCGCCACACCGTCCGCGGCATCGTGCACCGCCCCGACGCGCAGCTCGTCCTGGTCGACACGCCCGGCCTGCACAAGCCGCGCACCCTGCTCGGCGAGCGCCTCAACGACGTCGTACGGGCCACCTGGTCCGAGGTCGACGTCATCGGCTTCTGCCTGCCCGCCGACCAGAAGCTCGGCCCCGGCGACAAGTTCATCGCCAAGGAGCTCGCGGGGATCAAGAAGACCCCCAAGATCGCCATCATCACCAAGACCGACCTGGTCGAGTCCAAGGCGCTGGCCGAACAGCTCCTCGCCGTGCACCAGCTCGGCGCCGAGCTCGGTTTCGAGTGGGCCGAGATCGTGCCCGTCTCGGCCGTCGGCGACAGCCAGGTCCAGCTGCTGGCCGACCTGATCGCACCGCTGCTGCCGGAGAGCCCGCCGCTGTACCCGGAGGGCGACCTCACCGACGAGCCCGAGATGGTGATGGTCGCCGAGCTCATCCGCGAGGCCGCGCTGGAAGGCGTGCGCGACGAGCTGCCGCACTCCATCGCCGTGGTGGTCGAGGAGATGATCCCCCGGGAGAACCGCCCGGCCGACCGTCCGCTGCTCGACATCCACGCCAACGTCTACATCGAGCGTCCGAGCCAGAAGGGCATCATCATCGGCCCGAAGGGCTCGCGCCTGAAGGAGGTCGGCATGAAGTCGCGCAAGCACATCGAGGCGCTGCTCGGCACGCCGGTCTTCCTGGACCTGCACGTGAAGGTCGCCAAGGACTGGCAGCGCGACCCCAAGCAGCTGCGCAAGCTCGGCTTCTGACCCCGGAGCCTCGCGGCACGCCCCACCGTCCGCGGCGACGCGTCCTCCTCCGTCCGGGTCCGGACCGGCCTGCGGGCCGGGTCCGGGCCCGTTCGCGTACCGGCCCGCATCCCGCCCTTCGTACGTCGGGCCCGTCACGCGCCCGGCCGCGTGCCCGGCGTCGCGCTACGCCGGAGGTTCCGCGATCATGGCCGTGCCCACCCGGCGGAACCCGGCGCGGCCGTAGATCCGGGCCACGTCCTCGTCACCGGCCGACAGGAACACCGTCCCCGCGCCGCGCTCGCGGGCCTGCGCCACCAGGGCTGCCGTCACCCCGAGGGCCAGGCCCTGCCGGCGGGCGGCGGGCAGCGTGCCCACCCCCACGATCTCGGCGACCTCGCCGACCGGGTTGAACTGGCCCGAGCACAGCACCACGTCGTCCCGGACGGCCGCCGCCATTCCGGTACGGCCGCTCGCGAGCATCTGCGCGACGAAGGCGCGGCGCCGTTCCACGCCCGGATCCGCCAGCGCGCCGGCCAGTTCGGCGGGGCCCGCTTCGCCGAGCGCCGTGCCCGGCGCGGAGAAGGCCAGTGCGGGCACCGTCACCGCCGCCGCGAGCAGCGGGTCGTCCGCGCCGAGTGCCCGTACGTCCGGATGCGGCGCGGGAGGCGTCGCGTCGGCTTCCAGGACCATGAGCGGGTGCGCGTGGACGCGCAGGCCCGCCGCCTCCACCGCGGCCCGTAGAGCGGGGTTGTTCTCGGCCACCCATTCGAAGGCCTCGGGCACCTTCAGTTCCCGCTGTCGCGCCCTCACCCGCTGTACGTCCGCCGCGCCGGCGTCCGGGGCGCCGGGCGTGGGGCGCGCGTAGTACTGCCAGCCCTCACCCTCCTGCACGAAGAGGGTCAGCGGTCCGAAGTCCTCGCCGCGGGCCCCGCCCCGGCGGGGGACGCCGTCGTAGTACCGCTCCAGCGCTGACAAGATCATGTCGGTCATCCGGACATCCAAGCGCACGGGGCCGGGCCGGGCACCCGGGTTTCAGGCGCCCTCCTTCAGCACCCGCGAGATCAGGTTCCGTTGGGCCTCCGACAGGTGGGGGTCCTGGCAGGACACCGTCCGCCCGTCCACCGTGATCCGGTACGAGAACCCGTCCCGGACGCCGCTCGCGTCCTGTCGCCCCGCCGGGTCCGGCCGCAGGGCGAGCAGGGCCAGCGCCCGCCACTCGTCCTCGTCGGACCGGCCCGAGGTGTCCACCTCGGCCCGGCGCTCGATGCCCGCGAAACCGCCCGTCCTGACCACCTGGATGCGCATGGGGAGCGTCCTACCCCGCCGCCGGGACGCCTACCGTCGCCCAGGCCTTCTGCAGCGCCCGGTGTTCGGCGCCGCCGTCCCCGAAGCGGGTGACCGCCGCCGCCACCGACAGCCGGGCGAAGTCGGCGAAGGAGGCCCGCTCCGTCAGCTCCCCGCCGGTCAGGGTGTCGTACCAGATCTGTCCGGCCCGCTCCCAGGCGCGGCCGCCCAGTTCCGTCGCCGCGATGCAGAAGGCGTGGTTGGGGATGCCGGAGTTGATGTGGACGCCCCCGTTGTCGCGCGAGGTGACCACGTAGTCGTCCATCGTCGCCGGCTGCGGGTCCTTGCCGAGTTCGTCGTCGTCGTACGCCGTCCCCGGTGCCCGCATCGAGCGCAGGGCGACGCCGGTGACGTTGGGGCCCAGGAGGCCGGCGCCGATCAGCCAGTCGGCCTCGTCGGCGTTCTGGCCGAGGGAGTACTGCTTGATCAGGGAGCCGAAGACGTCCGACATGGACTCGTTCAGCGCGCCCGACTGGCCGTGGTAGTCGAGGTTGGCCGTGTACTGGGTGACGCCGTGGGCGAGCTCGTGCCCGATGACGTCCACTGCGACGGTGAAGTCGAGGAACAGGTCGCCGTCCCCGTCGCCGAAGACCATCTGGCGGCCGTCCCAGAACGCGTTGTTGTAGTCCTCGCCGTAGTGCACGGTCGCGTCGAGCGGGAGCCCGGAGTCGTCGATGGAACGGCGGCCGAAGCCCTGGAGGAACAGGTCGAACGTGGCCCCGAGGCCCGCGTAGGCCCGGTTCACGGTGGCGTCACGACCGGGCTCGTCGCCCTCCCCGCGCACCTTGGTCCCGGGCAGGCGGGTGCGGTGACGGGCGTCGTACACGGTCCGCTGCGGGGTGTCGGAGCCGGGGACGGCGGCCGCGGGGACGATGCCCCGGACGGTGCTGATGCGGCGCCGGGTGCGCAGGAAGGCGTCCTGCTCCAGGGTGCGCTGGGCGGCGTCGGCCCTGCCGGCGTCGGCCGAGCGGGCGGCCTTGTCGAGCAGGTGCGGGGGCACGACGGTGCAGAAGACGGGGTGGTGGTGGGCGTGGCCTGGGGAAAGGGGGGCGTCCATGACCGCAATGTGGCAGTGCGTGATGCCCCTGTCACTAGCTGCAACCATGATTCATTCTCTTGTCTGAAAGAGGCCGCGCCGCGTTGACGGATCGCCCGGACATCGAGCCCCGAAGGCCTCCGGATAAGAGAAATACCTCACGAAGGGTACAAATCGGACCCATGGGTCTTGCATACTGAACAGGTCCTCGCGATACGGCGCGGCTCGGATAGGCTCGGTCCATCATGCGTTTCGGGCTGCTTCTCCTTAGCTGCCGCGGCGAGGGTCTGTAGTCGTAGGCCGGCCCCCTCCCCGCGGAGTTTGGTGTTGCGGTTTTTACGACCGCCGTCGGCCGTCCCAGCGAACTACACGCGGACACGCGAGGAGCCCAACGCCATGAGCCAGCAGCCTTTTGTCGGTCGCCCCACGCCCATCACGAACGCGACCCACACCCAGAAGCCCTCCGGCATGCCGATCCACAAGTACGGCTTCTACGAGCAGGTCGAGATCCCGGACCGCACGTGGCCGAACGCCCGCGTCACCAAGGCTCCGCGCTGGCTGTCCACCGACCTGCGCGACGGCAACCAGTCGCTGATCGACCCGATGACCCCCGCCCGCAAGCGCGAGATGTTCGACCTGCTGGTGCGCATGGGCTACAAGGAGATCGAGGTCGGGTTCCCCTCCTCGGGCGACACCGACTTCGCCTTCGTGCGCTCGATCATCGAAGAGGGCGCGATCCCGGACGACGTCACCATCTCCGTACTGACCCAGGCCCGCGAGGACCTGATCGAGCGGACCGTGGAGTCCCTGGTCGGCGCCCACCGGGCCACCGTCCACCTGTACAACGCGACCGCCCCGACCTTCCGGCGGGTCGTCTTCCGCGGCTCCAAGGAGCAGATCAAGCAGATCGCCGTCGACGGCACCCGCCTGGTCATGGAGTACGCCGAGAAACTGCTGGGTCCCGAGACGACCTTCGGTTACCAGTACAGCCCGGAGATCTTCACCGACACCGAGCTGGACTTCGCCCTGGACGTCTGCGAGGCCGTCTGTGACGTCTGGCAGCCGGCCGAGGGCCGCGAGATCATCCTGAACCTGCCCGCCACCGTGGAGCGTTCGACGCCCTCCACGCACGCGGACCGCTTCGAGTGGATGGCCCGCAACCTGACCCGCCGCGAGCACGTCTGCATCTCCGTGCACCCGCACAACGACCGCGGCACCGCCGTCGCCGCCGCCGAGCTGGCCCTGATGGCCGGCGCCGACCGCGTCGAGGGCTGCCTGTTCGGGCAGGGCGAGCGCACCGGCAACGTCGACCTGATCACGCTGGGCATGAACCTGTTCTCGCAGGGCATCGACCCGCAGATCGACTTCTCGCAGATCGACGAGATCCGTCGCACGAGCGAGTACTGCAACCAGATGGAAGTGCACCCGCGCCACCCCTACGCGGGCGATCTGGTCTACACGGCCTTCTCCGGCTCCCACCAGGACGCCATCAAGAAGGGCTTCGACGCGATGGAGGCCGACGCGGCCGCCGCCGGACCCGGCGTCACCGTCGACGACCTGGAGTGGGCGGTCCCGTACCTGCCCATCGACCCCAAGGACGTCGGCCGCTCCTACGAGGCCGTCATCCGGGTCAACTCGCAGTCCGGCAAGGGCGGCATCGCGTACGTCCTGAAGAACGACCACAAGCTGGACCTGCCGCGCCGCATGCAGATCGAGTTCTCCCGGATCATCCAGGCCAAGACCGACGCCGAGGGCGGCGAGGTCACCCCGAAGGCCATCTGGGACGTCTTCTCGGACGAGTACCTGCCCAACCCCGAAGACGCCGCGTCACGATGGGGTCGCATCCAGCTGCGCTCCGGTTCGACCGCCACCGACAAGGACGGCACGGACACGCTGACCGTCGAGGCCGTCGTCGACGGCGTCGACGCCGTGCTGAACGGCACCGGCAACGGTCCGATCTCGGCCTTCTTCGACGCGCTGGCCGGCATCGGGATCGACGCCCGACTGCTGGACTACACCGAGCACACGATGAGCGAGGGCGCCTCCGCCGTGGCCGCCTCGTACATCGAGTGCGCGATCGACGGCCGCGTCCTGTGGGGCATCGGCATCGACGCCAACACCACCCGCGCCTCCCTGAAGGCGGTCATCTCCGCCGTCAACCGCGCGGGTCGCTGACCCACCCGCCGGAGCCCCGTCCCCGCGCCCGTCCGGGCAGGGGCGGGGCTCCGGCGTTTCCGCGGTCCTCGCGGGCCGGCCGGCCGCCGTTCACCGGCAGGACGCCGCCCGCCGCGCCCGCGCGGGGAGGGGCGCAGACCGGCCAAGTACGCCCCCCTGCGCGAGGTTGTCCGGTCACACGGCTGACGCATGCTCACCGATGTGGCTAACATCACGCCAACCCGGCGATGTTGCCGGAAGGTTACGGAGGTGCGACGTGCTGCCAGTTCGGGGTGGGGACGGCCGGAAGCTGACGGCCTGGGGCATCCGTACCACCTGGAGCACCGTGGGCGACGGGGAGTTCTTCTGCCCCGGCTGCGGCGGTGACCGCAATTACCGTCGGCGCACGGGCCGGCGCCGGTTCACCGTGCTCGGCGTCCCGCTGCTGCCGCGGGGCCAGGCCGGGCCCGTCGTCGAATGCCACGGCTGCCGGGAGCGCTACGACACCGAGGTCCTCGACCACCTCACCACCACCCGCTTCTCGGCCCTGCTCCGCGACGCCGTGCACACCGTCACGCTGGCCGTCCTCGCCGCGGGCGGCGCCACCTCCCGCAGCGCCCTGGAGGCCGCCGTGTCGGCCGTACGGGCCGCCGGGTTCCAGGACTGCACCGAGGAGCAGTTGGAGTCCCTGGTGGAGGCGCTGGCCACCGACGAGGGCCGGCTGGGGCTGTACGACGGCCCCGAGTGCTGCGGGGCCGCGCTGTCGATAGAGCTCCACGAGGCGCTGGAGCCCCTCGCCCCGCACCTGGCCGGCCCGGGCCGGGAGTCGATCCTGCTCCAGGGCGCGCGGATCGCCCTCGCGGACGGCCCGTACATCCCCGCCGAGCGCGAGGTGCTGGCCACCGTGGGCGCGGCCCTGCGCATGGACGCGGACGAGGTGGCGCGGCTGCTGTCGGCGGTCCGCGCCCCGTAGCGCCGGCCCGAGCGGGACGCGCCGCGTACGGGGCTCCGGGCCCGGCGGGTCACCCGCCGGGCCCGGCCGCGTGTGCGGGCGGCCCCGCAGGGTGACGCGAACGTCCGAAACGAGCCCGCCGGGGGTAACGATCCGGCCTCGCGGGGGGTGAACCGGCCTCCCCGGCCGTCCGTGCGGAGGGGTGGAGGCTCCACCTCCGCCCGGGACCGTCCACCCCTTGGACGGCCGGAACCCGGCGTTCGGACGGGCCCGCCCCGGCGCCCGGGAAACCGTGTCCGCGCAGGTCCGGGCATGTGGTCGGCGTCGAAGCGCGCGATCGCGACGGGCGATTCGCCGACCGTCGGGCATACGCCCGCGCAGAGGTCCGCGCCACTGGCGGAACCTACAGATCGCGCGCGGTGGGACTTCCACAGTTTGTAGAAGTCGACGATATCTGTGAGCCCTCCCACAGGCGTTCAATTCCGGTCACACGACGAGACGCCGCCGGAAACACAGCGGGGCTTCGATTCACGTGTTCTCACCGACGGCCCCCGGCGGATCAACGGGTTAGCGACCCACTCCGACCAGGGACAACCAGACTCCTCTCGTTACCTACCTCATTGAAGGGCAAGGCAGAGATGGCACGTGTCGCCGCCCGGCTTTCCGCCAACGGAGAGCAGAGCACGCACCCGGTCGACGAGGTGCTCCCCCTCCCCAAGCTCGCGCTGTACGGCTTCCAGCACGTACTCGCCTTCTACGCCGGCGCGGTGATCGTCCCGATCATCGTCGGCAACGCGCTGAAGCTGAGCCCTGAACAGCTCGTCTACCTGATCAACGCCGACCTGTTCACCTGCGGCATCGCCTCGATCATCCAGGCCTGGGGCATCGGCCGGGTCGGCGCGCGCCTCCCGCTGATCCAGGGCGTCACCTTCACGGCCGTCTCCCCGATGATCGCCATCGGCCTCGGCGCCGGCGGGGGGACCGCCGCGCTGCTGGTCATCTACGGCGCGGTGATCACCGCCGGCATAGCGACCTTCGCCTTCGCCTGGCTGCCCGCCAAGGCCTTCCGCACGGTCATGAGGCTGTTCCCGCCGGTCGTCACCGGCACCGTCATCACCGTGCTCGGCATCGTCCTGATCCCGGTCGGCCTCAACGACGCGGCCGGCGGCCTCGGCAGCCCCGACTTCGGCGACCCGAAGAACTTCGCCTACGCCGGCGGCACGATGCTCTTCATCCTGATCCTGATGAAGATCGGCAAGCCGTTCCTCTCCAGCATCTCCATCCTCCTCGGCCTGGTCGGCGGCACCGCGGTCGCCTTCCTGCTCGGCGACGCGAAGTTCGGCGACGTCGGCAACTCCGGCTGGATCGGCGTCACCACCCCCTTCCACTTCGGCGCCCCGAAGTTCGAGTGGTTCCCGATCGTCCTGATGCTCATCGTCATGCTGATCACCATGGTCGAGACGACCGGCGACACCTACGCCGTCGGCGAGATCGTCGACAAGGACATCGACAGCGAGACCGTGGCCCGCGCCCTGCGCGCCGACGGCGCCGCGACCGCGCTGGGCGGCGTCCTCAACTCCTTCCCGTACGTGGCCTTCGCCGAGAACGTCGGCCTCGTGCGGATGACGAAGGTCAAGAGTCGGTTCGTGGTCGTCGCCGCCGGCGTCTTCATGATCATCCTGGGTCTGCTGCCGAAGGCCGCGGCCATCGTCGCCGCCGTCCCGCACGGAGTCCTCGGCGGCGCCGCGACCGTGATGTTCGGCATGGTCGCCCTCGCCGGCATCCAGACCCTCGGCAAGGTCGACCTCAAGGAGGAGAAGAACGCCCTGATCGTCGGCGTCTCCCTCGCCTTCGCGCTGCTCCCCGCCACCGTCCCGGTCTTCTTCACCAAGCACATGGACCCGGACCTGTCCTCGCTCCTCAACAGCGGCGTCACCCTCGGTGCCACGGCCGCCATCGTCCTCAACCTGCTCTTCAACGGCCTGGCCAAGGACAAGGCGCCGACCCCGCTCGCCCCGGTCGGACTGCCCGTCCAGGCGGCGGCGGCCCCGGCGGGCGCCGAGAAGGCCTCGGTGTCCACGGCCCCGGTGTCCACGGCCCCGGTGTCCACCGAGAAGGCCCCGACCGACGGCGAGAAGGCCCCGGTGAGCGGCGAGCGGGCCGACGAGGCGGGGACCCCCGCCGGCTGATCCTCCCAAGGGGTGCCGACCCCTCGCCCGGACCCCAGGTCCGGACGGGGGGTCCGCGCCGTCCGCGCAGGCGTTCCCGTACGGGTTCCCGCGCAGGGGACAATGGGCGCATGAGCCTGTTCCGCGACGACGGCATCGTGCTGCGCACCCAGAAGCTGGGTGAGGCGGACCGCATCATCACGCTGCTCACCCGCGGCCACGGCCGCGTCCGGGCCGTCGCCCGCGGAGTGCGGCGCACCAAATCCAAGTTCGGCGCCCGGCTGGAACCTTTCTCCCACGCCGACGTCCAGTTCTTCGCCCGCGGCGCCGACCTCATCGGCCGCAGCCTGCCGCTGTGCACCCAGACCGAGATCATCGCCCCGTACGGCAACGGCATCGTCACCGACTACGCCCGCTACACCGCCGGCACCGCGATGCTGGAGACCGCCGAGCGCTTCGCCGAGAACGAGGGCGAGCCCGCCGTGCAGCAGTACCTGCTGCTCGTCGGAGCCCTGCGCACCCTCTCCCGCGGCGAACACGAACCCCACCTGATCCTCGACGCCTTCCTGCTGCGCTCCCTCGCCGTCAACGGCTACGCGCCCAGCTTCGACGACTGCGCGAAGTGCGGCATCCACGGCCCCAACCGGCACTTCTCCGTCGCCGCGGGCGGGGTGATATGCGGGGACTGCCGCGTCCCCGGCTCCGTCGTACCCTCGTCGGAGGCCATCGCTCTGCTCAGCGCCCTGCTGACGGGCGACTGGCGTCACGCGGACGCCTGCGAGGCGCGTCACGTGCGGGAGGGCAGCGGGCTGGTCTCGGCCTATTTGCACTGGCATCTGGAGCGCGGGCTACGCTCCCTGCGATACGTCGAGAAATAGGAGCTGGGCACATGGCACGACGCGGGATTCTGGGACGCTCTCGCCGCGAGTACAAGGTTCCCGAGCCGCACCCGTCCGGTGCGCGCCCCCCGAAGATCCCCGGCGAGCTGGTCCCGAACCACGTGGCCATCGTCATGGACGGCAACGGCCGCTGGGCCAAGGACCGCGGGCTCCCGCGCACCGAGGGCCACAAGGTCGGCGAGGGCGTCGTCCTCGACGTGCTCAAGGGCTGCCTGGAGATGGGCGTCAAGAACCTGTCCCTGTACGCCTTCTCGACGGAGAACTGGAAGCGCTCGCCCGACGAGGTCCGCTTCCTGATGAACTTCAACCGCGACGTGATCCGCCGCCGCCGCGACGAGATGAACGAACTCGGCATCCGCATCCGCTGGGTCGGCCGCATGCCGAAGATGTGGAAGTCGGTCGTCCAGGAGCTCCAGGTCGCCCAGGAGCAGACCGTCGACAACGACGCGATGACCCTGTACTTCTGCGTCAACTACGGAGGCCGCGCCGAGATCGCCGACGCCGCGCAGGCCATCGCCCGCGACGTCGCGTCCGGCCGGCTCGACCCGTCGAAGGTCAACGAGAAGACCTTCGCGAAGTACATGTACTACCCGGACATGCCGGACGTGGACCTCTTCCTGCGTCCGAGCGGCGAGCAGCGCACCTCGAACTACCTGCTCTGGCAGAGCGCGTACGCCGAGATGGTCTTCCAGGACGTGCTGTGGCCGGACTTCGACCGCCGCAACCTGTGGGCGGCGTGCCTGGAGTACGCCCAGCGCGACCGTCGCTTCGGCGGCGCCGTCCCGAACCAGGCCGAGGGTTCGACCGGCTGACCCCACCGGTACGCTCTGCCGGCATGGACACGACTGACCAAGCCGTCGGGCTGTACTACGGCACGGCGCGCTCCGACGTGCGCCAGGTCCAACGCTGGTGCCTGCGCAGGCGCCCCCAGGACCGGCGGGGACTGCCGTCGCGGCTGCTCTCGGTGCCGGTGCTCGTGGTGGCGGCGGTCTGGGTCACCAACGGGGGCCGGGTGCCGCAGCCGGCCGTCGCCGTCGCCGTGGGGCTGCTCATGGGCCTGCTGTGGTGCCTGACCGACCTCGCGGCGCACTGCCGCCGCTGGTACGCCTGGGCCGCGGAGTACCCGGAGTACCACTGCGTGGTCTCGGAGTCGGGGATGTCCAACCACCGCCCGGACGGGACGGTGGTCGATTACCGGTGGGCGCAGTACAGCGGCTGGGGCGAGACCCGGCACCTGTTCGTCGTGGTCTTCACGACGGGCGACGTCGGCTGGCTGCCCAAGAGGGCCGCGACGAGCCCGCGGGACATCGACCGGATCCGATCGATCTTCGACCGGAACCTGACCCGGATCGGCCGTACCGGCTAGGTCGCTTCCTCGCCGGACGGCTCAGCCGGCGGCCGCGCAGTCCGCGCAGGTGCCGAAGATCTCGACGGTGTGGGCCACGTTCACGTAGCCGTGTTCGGCGGCGATGGACTCGGCCCACTTCTCCACGGCCGGCCCCTCCACCTCGACGGCCTTGCCGCACTTGCGGCAGACCAGGTGGTGGTGGTGGTCGCCGGTGGAGCAGCGCCGGTACACGGACTCGCCGTCGCTGGTCCGCAGGACGTCGACCTCGCCGGCGTCGGCGAGGGACTGGAGCGTGCGGTAGACGGTGGTCAGGCCCACGGAGTCACCGCGGTGCTTGAGCATGTCGTGCAGCTCCTGGGCGCTGCGGAACTCGTCCACCTCGTCCAGCGCCGCCGCGACGGCGGCCCGCTGCCGGGTGGACCGTCCTCGTACTGGCGCGGTATTCGTCTCGCCAGGCGCAGTCGCCACCGGTTCCTCCTCGTTTCGGCCTGCCGCCATTGTGCCAGGCGACCGCCCGCCCTAGACCTTGACGTCGTCGCGGGTGCAGACCTCTTCCCCGGCGGCCCGGGCCGCTTTCGCCCGACGCCTGGCCAGCGGCGCGGAAACCGCCGTCATGACGACGAAGACGGCGATGGCGAGCAGCACGATCGCCGCGCCGGACGGGGCGTCGAGGTAGTACGTCGTGGTCACGCCGGTCAGCGACACCAGCACGCCGATCGCCATGGCCAGCGACAGGGTCGCGGTGAACCCGCGGGTGACCCGCTGGGCGGCCGCGACCGGGATCACCATCATGGCGCTGACCAGCAGTAGACCCACGATCCGCATCGCGACGGTGACGGTGAGCGCGGCGGTGACGGCCATCAGGAGGTTCAGCGCGCGCACCGGCAGTCCGGTGACCCGCGCGAACTCCTCGTCCTGGCTGATCGCGAACAGCTGGCGGCGCAGTCCGACGGTGACGGCGAGGACGAACACGGCGAGGATCGCCGCGGCCGTGACGTCCTCCGGCGCGACCGAGGTGATGCCGCCGAAGAGGTAGCTGCTCAGGCTGGCGGTGGACCCGCCGGCCACGTTGATGATCATGACGCCGCCGGCCAGGCCGCCGTAGAAGAGCATCGCGAGCGCGATGTCGCCGCTGGTCCTGCCTCGGGAGCGGATCAGCTCCATGCCGACCGCGCCGACGACGGCGACGATGCTGGCCATCCACACCGGGTTGGTGTTGAGCAGGAAGCCGAGCGCGACGCCGGTCATCGCCACGTGCCCGATGCCGTCGCCCATGACGGCCTGCCGGCGCTGGACGAGGTACGTGCCGATCGCGGGCGCCGTCAGGCCCACCAGTACGGCCGCGAGCAGCGCCCGCTGCATGAAGGCGTAGTTCAGGAGGTCCATCAGCTCAGCAGTCCCGTCCGCAGGGGCTCGGCGTCGTGCGCCGCGTGGGGGTGTACGTGGTCGTGGCCGGGCAGGGCGTGCTGTCCGACGGCCTCCGGCGGCGGGCCGTCGTGGACGACGCAGCCGTCGCGCAGCACGACGGCCCGGTCGATCAGCGGCTCCAGCGGGCCCAGCTCGTGCAGGACCAGCAGGACGGTGGAACCCGCGGAGACCTGCTCGCGGAGGGCGTTCGCGAGGACCTCCTGGTTGGCGAGGTCGACGCCCGCCATGGGCTCGTCCATGATCAGCAGCTCGGGCTCGACGGCGAGGGCCCGGGCGATGAGCACGCGCTGGTGCTGGCCGCCGGAGAGGGCGTTCACCGAGGCGTCGCCGTACGACTCCATGTCGACGAGGGCCAAGGCGCGGGTCACGGCGTCCTTGTCGGCCCGGCGCAGCATCCCGAAGCGGGAGCGGGCCAGCCGGCCGGAGGAGACGACCTCGCGGACGGTGGCCGGGACGCCGCTGGCGGCGGTGGTGCGCTGAGGGACGTACCCGATCCGCGACCACTGCCGGAAGCGCTGGAACTCGGTGCCGAAGAGGGACAGCGTGCCGTCGGTCAGCGGGACCTGGCCGACCACGGCGCGCACGGCCGTGGACTTGCCGGAGCCGTTGGCGCCGAGGAGCGCGACGACCTCGCCGCGGTGGACGGTGAGGTCGACGCCGCGCAGTACGGGGCGCGAGCCGAGCGAGGCCGTGGCCCCGCGCAGGGATATGACGGGCTGGTCCTCTGCCGTGCGGGGCGTGGACTGCATGGCTCGCACCTCCGTGACTGCTGGTGTCATTACTTGGCTCCGAGTGCCTTCTGGAGGTTCTTCAGGTTGGACCGCATGACGTCGAAGTAGTCAGCGCCCTGGGACTTGTCGGTGATTCCCTCGAGCGGGTCGAGGACGTCGGTGGTCAGGCCCGTGTCCTTGGCGAGGGTCTTGGCCGTCTTGTCGCTGGCCAGCGCCTCGAAGAACACCGTGGTGACGTTGTCCTTCTTGGCCAGCGCCTGGAGGTCCTTCATGCGGGCCGGGCTGGGCTCGGCCTCGGGGTCGACGCCGGAGATGCCCTCCTGGTCGAGCCCGTAGCGCTCGGCGAGGTAGCCGAAGGCGGAGTGGGTGGTGATGAACGTCCTGGTGGCCGTGTTCTTCAGGCCGTCCTCGAACTCGGTGTCCAGGGCCTGCAGTTTGCCGACGAGCTCGGAGGTGTTCTTGCGGTAGTCCGCGGCGTGGGCGGGGTCCGCCTTCTCCATGGCCGCGCCGAACCCGGTCGCGATCTCCGCGTACTTGGTGGGGTCGAGCCAGACGTGCGGGTCCTCGCCGGCCTCGCCGTGGTCGTGGCCGTCGCCCTCGGAGTGGCCGCCGGCGTGTTCGTCGCCGTCGGTGTGCTCGTGGCCCTCCTCGCCGTGGCCCGGCTTGCCGTGCGCCTCCAGCTTGGTGAGGGCGGTGGCGTCGACGGCGTGCTCCAGGCCGGAGTGGGCGACGGCCTGGCCGACGGCCTTGTCGACGGCGGGCTGGAGGGTCCGCAGGTAGAGGACCACGTCGGCCTCGGCGAGCTGCGCGGTCTGCTTCGGCGTGATCTCCAGGTCGTGCGGTTCGACGCCCGGCTTGGTCAGGGTGTCGACCTTCACGTGGTCCCGGCCGATCTGCTCGGCTATGAACTGCATCGGGTAGAACGACGCCAGCACGCTGACCTTGCCGTCCTTGTTCCCGGCCGCGTCGGCGGCTCCGGAGCACGCGGTGAGGGCCGTGGCCGCGAGGGCGACGGCACCGGCGAGGGCGGCGCTGGGTATGAGGCGTCGTACGTTCATGACATCCATTTTCATCAAAGATGGAAACGATTGTCAAAAACCCAGGTGGGGGGCCCGGGCGGTATGCGTAGAAGGGGATCCCGATTTGAAGAGGGGGGTGTGGGCGCCGGTAACCTGAAGCCTTCGCCGTTCGTCCTCGTAATGAAGAGAGCACCGTGGCCGCCGACAAGATCGAAACCATCGTCAGCCTGAGCAAGCGCCGTGGCTTCGTTTTCCCGTGCAGTGAGATCTACGGCGGTTCCAGGGCTGCCTGGGATTACGGCCCGCTCGGTGTCGAGCTCAAGGAGAACATCAAGCGTCAGTGGTGGAAGGCCATGGTCACCGGACGTGAGGACATCGTCGGTCTCGACTCCTCCGTGATCCTGGCCCCCGAGGTCTGGGTGGCCTCCGGTCACGTCGGCACCTTCTCGGACCCGCTGACCGAGTGCACCTCCTGTCACAAGCGTCACCGCGCGGACCACCTTGAGGAGGCGTACGAGGCCAAGCACGGCCGCGTGCCCGCCAATGGACTTGCCGACATCAACTGCCCCAACTGCGGCGTGAAGGGCCAGTTCACCGAGCCGAAGCAGTTCTCCGGCATGCTGGAGACCCACCTCGGCCCGACCCAGGACACCGGCTCCAAGGCGTACCTGCGGCCCGAGACGGCCCAGGGCATCTTCACCAACTACGCCCACGTGCAGACCACTTCGCGCAAGAAGCCCCCCTTCGGCATCGCGCAGATGGGCAAGTCCTTCCGCAACGAGATCACGCCCGGCAACTTCATCTTCCGCACGCGCGAGTTCGAGCAGATGGAGATGGAGTTCTTCGTCAAGCCGGGCGAGGACGAGCAGTGGCAGGAGTACTGGATGCAGGAGCGGTGGAACTGGTACCGCGACCTCGGCATCCGCGAGGAGAACATCCGCTGGTACGACCACCCGAAGGAGAAGCTCTCCCACTACTCGAAGCGCACCGCCGACATCGAGTACCGCTTCAACTTCGGTGGCAACGAGTTCTCCGAGCTCGAAGGCGTGGCCAACCGCACCGACTTCGACCTCAAGGCCCACTCGGCGGCCTCGGGTCAGGAGCTCGTCTACTTCGACCAGGAGACGAAGGAGCGTTACACCCCGTACGTCATCGAGCCCGCGGCCGGTGTGAACCGCGCGATGCTCGCCTTCATGCTCGACGCGTTCAACGAGGACGAGGCCCCGAACGCCAAGGGCGTCATGGAGAAGCGCACCGTCATGCGCTTCGACCCGCGCCTGGCCCCGGTCAAGGTCGCCGTCCTGCCGCTGTCCCGCAACGCGCAGCTGACGCCGAAGGCCAAGGGCCTCGCCGCGGACCTGCGCAAGTTCTGGAACATCGAGTTCGACGACGCGGGCGCCATCGGCCGCCGCTACCGCCGCCAGGACGAGATCGGTACGCCGTTCTGCGTCACCGTCGACTTCGACACCCTGGACGACAACGCGGTGACCGTGCGCGAGCGCGACACCATGAAGCAGGAGCGCGTCTCCCTGGACCAGATCCAGAGCTACCTCGGCAGCCGTCTGCTCGGCTGCTAGTGGCACCCCGGGCCCTCCTCGAAGAGGCCTGAAACGACCGGTGGCCCGGTGCGCGATCCGCGCACCGGGCCACCGTCGTCCGCCCTCGCGTCCTACGCGGGTGCGCCGCCGCGACCGGCCTCGGCCGGCTCGCCCCGGTCCTCGCGCGCGGCCCCGGGCGCGGCCTGTGCCGTGGCCTGTGCCTTGGCCTTTGCCTCGGCCTCGCGGCGCTCGCCCTCGGCCTGGGAGCGCTTGCCGTAGAGGGCCGTCCAGACGCCGAGGGCGGCCAGCACGGCGTAGACCATGATCGGGCTGATGACCACCATGGTCTTGGTGTTCACGCTGTACGAGAGGACGACGCGCACCAGCGCCTCGATCACGTAGGCCACGCCCCAGACCAGGGTCATGCGGCGCATCGTGGTGCGGAAGCCCTCGTACTGCCACAGGCCGTTCCACCAGGCGGTGCTCCGGGCGGTGCCGTCGGTGGCGAACTTGCGGCCGAAGTAGAACATCAGGGGGCGCTTGGCGAGCAGGGTGGCCAGGCACAGCACACCGAACAGCCCCGTCACGACGGAGTCCTTGACCAGCAGGGTCCTGGCCGAGTGGTCACCGACGAGGCCCACCACGGCGGTGATGACCAGGAACACCATGGTGACCACGGCGAACTCGTCGACCTTGCGGCGCCAGATCACGTGGATCACGGTGTCGAGGACGGGCCAGGCACCGCTCAGCAGGAGGGCCGGGAACTCCTCCCAGCCCCGGCTGTCGGTCAGGAAGTTGTAGGTGACGATCGGCGCGACCACGTTGAGCCCGATGGTCAGGAGCCAGCCGAGTGCGGTGGCGACGCCCGATCGGGCGGGTGCGGCGGGACGAGCGACCTGGGTGGACATGCTTCCCCTTGGTGTGCCGTGTGCGTGCGGTACTGGGGACCGTAGGCAGCAAGATGGCATGGACAAGCCATCGGCTGCCCAAAATGATCGTCAAGACACCCGGACCATCGAATTCCGGACATCGCGGCGAACGGTCCCGCGGCGAGCGCGTCACAGGGGGCGGGGGAGCGTACAGGGGGCCCGGGAGGGGCGCATCGCGGTCCGTGAAGTCGGCCAGGACGCGGGCGGCGGCCCGGGCGGTGACCCGGCCCGTGACCCGGTCGGGACTCAGACGCGCAGGCCCCGGATCACGAGCGCGGTGACCGCCTCGAACTCCGTGAGGATCGACGGCGAGAGCCAGTCCGCCGCGTACTGGGGGTCGTGGAACCGCCCGGTGGCGTGGAAGACCGCGCGGGCGGCTCCCCGGACGTCGGGTGCGGACAGGGTGCCGGCCTCGACGCCCTCGGCGATGATCCCGGCCAATTGGTCGATCAGCTCGGTGAGGTGGGCGTCGACCGTGCCGCTGTTTTCGGCGAGCAGCACCGTGTACGTGGCGAACAGTTCGGGGTCGTCACCGGCCTTGTGGCGCTTGGCCTCGAAGAGGGCCTCCAGCCAGGCCTCCAGCTTGGACGGGGCGGGCTCCGCCGGAGCCGAGGCGATCTTCTCCAGCATGACCACGCTCTTGGCCAGCCACCGGTCCGTGACCGCCTCGCGCAGCGCCGCCTTCGAGGGGAAGTGCCGGTACACGCTGCCGTGGCTAACGCCCAGGGCGCGCGCCACGTCCACCACGGTCGCCTTGGTCGGGCCGAAGCGGCGCAGTACCTCCTCGGTGGTTTCGAGGATGCGCTCGGGGGTCAGGGGCGCGGCAGCAGCGGGGGGCATGAGTACGACCGTACAGCCGCGTCAGTGCTCGCTGTCGAGGTGGGCCATCTGCGCCGCCGGGTAGCGCTCGCCGGCCGCGGCTCCGGCCGGTACGGCTTCCTCGACGGCCGCCAGGTCCGCCGCGGTCAGCTCCACCCGCATGGCACCGAGTGCCTCGGTGAGCCGATCGCGGCGCCGGGCACCCACCAGCGGCACGATGTCCTCGCCCCGCGCGAGCACCCAGGCGATGGCTATCCGGGCGACGCTCACGCCCTTCTCCTCGGCGACCTTGCGCAGGGCCTCGACCAGGTCGAGGTTGCGGTCGAGGTTGCTGCCCTGGAAGCGGGGGCTCATGCCCCGGAAGTCGCCCGGTGCCAGCTCCCGTTCCCGCGAGAAGTGCCCGCTGATCAGGCCTCGGGACAGCACGCCGTACGCCGTGACGCCGATGCCGAGCTCGCGGGCGGTCGGCAGGATCTCCGCCTCGATGTTCCGGGAGATCAGGGAGTACTCGATCTGGAGGTCCGATATGGGGGCGACGGCCGCGGCCCGGCGCAAGGTGTCCGCGCCGACCTCGGACAGGCCGATGTGTCGGACGTGTCCGGCCTGGACGGCCTCGGCGATGGCCCCGACCGTCTCCTCGATCGGCACGTCCGGGTCCACGCGGGCGATCCGGTAGACGTCGATGTGGTCCCGGCCGAGCCGCTGGAGCGAGTAGGCGAGGAAGTTGCGGACGGCGTCCGGCCGGCCGTCATACCCGGCGAAGCCGCCTTCGACCGTCCGCAGGGCGCCGAACTTCACGCTCGTCAGGGCCCGCTCGCGGGCCGCCGCCGGAGCGGTGCGCAGGGCCTCGGCGATCAGCAGTTCGTTGTGGCCCATCCCGTAGAAGTCGCCGGTGTCGAGGAGGGCGTTCGTGCCCTCCGGGACGGCTTCGAGGAAGGCGTGGAGGGTGGCGATGGACTCGCCCCGGTCGGCCTCGCCGTACAGGGCGGACATGCCCATGCAGCCCAGGCCCAGCGGGAAGACGGAGGGGCCGGTCGCACCGAGCGTGCGGTGGGCCTTCGGTGCGTCCTGCGCCGTACGGGTGTTCTGGTTCGTGGTCATGGAACGAGAATGACATGACGAGTGACAGATTTCAATATCTGTCACTCGTCAGTGGTGTGGGGTCCCGTCGCGGCGGGGGAGGGGTGGGCGGGACCGCTACCGCTCCGCCCCGACCGGGGCGGGGCCCTGCCCGGGCGGACCGGGCTCCAGCGCCGCGGCGGTGCGCACGGCCGTCTCGCGGGCCCAGCGGCCGTTCGTGGCCGCGCCGACCAGCAGCACGAGCAGTCCGCAGACGGTGATGATCCAGTAGGCGGGCTTCGCGGCCGCCGTGAACTCACCGCCGCCGGCCGTCCCGGCGGCCAGCACGGCCCCGATCACCGCGACCCCCAGCGTCCCGCCGGTCTGCCGGCTGGTCGCGGCCACGGCGGCCGCCACCCCGGCCTGGGAACGCGGCATCCCGGAGACGGCCGTATTGGTGATCGGGGCGTTGACCATGCCGAAGCCCAGGCCGAAGAGCATGAACCCGGCGAACATCAGGGGCGTGGAGGTCTCCGCCGAGAAGGCCGCGAACAGCAGCCCGCTCGACCCCATCGCCCCGCCCGCGATCAGCAGCGGCAGCCGAGGCCCGCGACTGCCGGTCAGCCGCCCCGACAGGGGCGCGAACAGCAGGGTCAGCCCCGCCATCGGCACCATGTACAGCCCGGCGTGCAGCGCGCTGAGCCCCCGTACGTCCTGGAGGTACAGGGTGTTCAGGAAGAGGAACCCGGACAGCGCGGCGAAGGCGCTGACGGCGCACACGGTCGCCCCGCTGAACGGGGCGCTGCGGAAGAACCGCAGGTCGATCAGGGGTTCCTTGCGCCGGGGCTCGTAGAGCAGCAGCCCCACGAGCGAGGCGACGGCGATCACGGCGCAGCCCAGGATCAGCGGGGAGCCCAGGCCGGCGGCCGGGGCCTCGATGATCCCGTACGTCAAGGAGCCCAGCAGCCCCATGATCAGCAGCTGTCCCACCGGGTCGGGCCGGCGCGCGTGCGCGGCCCGGGAGTCGGGGACGTGCCGCAGGGTCAGCCACAGGGCCACCAGCCCGATCGGCAGGTTCACCCAGAAGATGGACCGCCATCCCACCGAGTCCACCAGCACGCCGCCGATCACCGGACCCGCCGCCATCGAGAGACCGGCGACGGCCCCCCAGATGCCGATGGCCCGGGCCCGTTCGGCGGGATCGGTGAAGGTGTTGGTGATGATCGAGATGGCGACCGGGTTCAGCATCGCCGCGCCGACGGCCTGGACCATCCGGAAGGTGATGAGCCAGCCCAGTCCGGGGGCGAGGGAGCAGAGCAGGGAGCCCAGGGTGAAGAGGATCAGACCGGTGACGAACACCTTGCGGCGGCCGATCCGGTCGGCCGTGGAACCCGCGAGCATCAACAGCGAGGCCATGACCAGGGTGTAGGCGTCGATGGTCCACTGCATGCCCGCGACCGAGGCGCCCAGGTCCTCGCGCATCGAGGGCAGCGCCACGTTGAGGACGGTGTTGTCGAGGCTGACGATGAGCAGGCTGATGCAGCAGATCGCCAGGATGAGCGTGCGTTGCCGGTGACTCGGCTCGATCATGGGGCCGATCGTACGTCCGCACCCGCGACCCGGCATGCGGGACAATGGGCGGATGACCACGCTTCCCCCGCCCCTCGCGATCGGCCCGCACACCGTGCAGCCCCCGGTGGTGCTCGCGCCGATGGCCGGGATCACCAATGCCCCCTTCCGCACGCTCTGCCGCGAGTTCTCGGGCGGCAAGGGGCTGTTCGTGAGCGAAATGATCACGACCCGCGCCCTGGTCGAGCGCAACGACAAGACCATGCAGCTGATCCACTTCGACGAGACCGAGAAGCCCCGGTCGATCCAGCTGTACGGGGTGGACCCGGCGACCGTCGGCAAGGCGGTCCGGATGATCGTCGACGAGGACCGCGCGGACCACATCGACCTGAACTTCGGCTGCCCCGTCCCCAAGGTCACCCGCAAGGGCGGCGGCTCGGCCCTCCCGTACAAGCGCAACCTGCTGCGCGCGATCCTGCGCGAGGCCGTCGCGGGTGCCGGGGACCTGCCGGTCACCATGAAGATGCGCAAGGGCATCAACGACGAGCACCTCACCTACCTCGACGCGGGCCGGATCGCCGTCGAGGAGGGCGTCACCGCCATAGCCCTGCACGGCCGCACCACAGCCCAGCACTACGGCGGCACCGCCGACTGGGAGGCCATCGCGCGCCTCAAGGAGCACGTGCCGGAGATCCCCGTCCTCGGAAACGGCGACATCTGGTGCGCCGAGGACGCGCTGCGCATGGTCCGCGAGACCGGCTGCGACGGCGTCGTGGTCGGGCGCGGCTGCCTGGGCCGGCCGTGGCTGTTCAACGACCTGGTCGCGGCCTTCGAGGGCCGGCCCGAGGACTTCCACAAGCCGAACCTGCGCGAGGTCGCGGCCACCATGCACCGGCACGCCGAGCTGTTGGGGCAGTGGATCGGTGACGAGGCGCGCGGGGTGATCGACTTCCGTAAGCACGTGGCCTGGTACCTGAAGGGCTTCGCCGTCGGATCCGAGATGCGCCAGAAGCTTGCGGTCACCTCCTCCCTGGCCGAGCTGGACGCTCATCTGAGCGAGCTTGATTTGGATCAGTCGTGGCCCGAGAGTGCGGACGGCCCGCGGGGCCGGACGTCCGGAAACAACCGAGTTGTCCTGCCTGAGGGCTGGCTGAAGGATCCGTACGACTGCGCAGGTGTGAGCGAGGACGCGGAGCTGGACACGTCCGGAGGCTGACAAATCGCCCTCCGTGTCGCGTGATATACGCCACGCATGGGAGAGGTTTCGCTCAGATGAGCAGAAAGGTCACGGGTAAGACTTTCAAAGGGTGGCACTGGGTGCCACCCTTTGTGCGTTCAAGACTTGAACGCAAATGTATCGATGATCGCTCATCCGAGCGTGATCAGGCCTCTGTGGGCCCCTCTCCCTTCGGGAGGTGAACGCTCTTCGTACCTTCCGATTACCCGTGAGTTACTTTCGATCTGCTGGCGCACGGGTGGTTACAGCCGTATGACGACCAAGTGGACGTACCCATAAGCCTTCGATCTGGGTATGTTCCTGGCCGTCAGGGCAGCCACCCGAGTCCTCGAGGAGTCGAGACCCGTGTCGGAAAACAAAGATCAGAAGTTCGTCTACGACTTCACCGAGGGAAACCGGGACCTCAAGGACCTTCTCGGCGGCAAGGGAGCCAACCTCGCCGAGATGACCAACCTGGGTCTCCCCGTCCCTCCCGGCTTCACCATCACCACCGAGGCCTGCAAGGTCTACCTCGAAAGCGGCGAGGCTCCGGCCGAGCTGCGCGACGAGGTCAGCGCACACCTTGCCGCCCTCGAGGCGCAGATGGGCAAGAAGCTCGGCCAGTCGGACGACCCGCTGCTGGTCTCCGTGCGTTCCGGCGCCAAGTTCTCGATGCCCGGCATGATGGACACGGTCCTCAACATCGGCCTCTCCGACGAGTCCGTCGTCGGCCTCGCCGCGCAGTCCGGTGACGAGCGCTTCGCGTGGGACTCCTACCGCCGCCTCATCCAGATGTTCGGCAAGACCGTCCTCGGCGTCGAGGGCGAGCTCTTCGAGGACGCCCTCGACGAGGCCAAGGCCGCCAAGAAGGTCACCGTCGACACCGACCTCGACGCCGCCGACCTCAAGAAGCTGGTCAAGCACTTCAAGAAGATCGTCGCGAAGGAGGCCGGCCGCGACTTCCCGCAGGACGCCCGCGCGCAGATGGACCTCGCCGTCGAGGCCGTCTTCAACTCCTGGAACACCGACCGCGCCAAGCTCTACCGCCGCCAGGAGCGCATCCCCGGCGACCTGGGCACCGCCGTCAACATCTGCTCCATGGTCTTCGGCAACCTCGGCCCCGACTCCGGCACCGGCGTCGCCTTCACCCGCGACCCCGCCAGCGGCCACCAGGGCGTCTACGGCGACTACCTCCAGAACGCCCAGGGCGAGGACGTCGTCGCGGGCATCCGCAACACCGTGCCGCTCGCGGACCTGGAGGGCATCGACAAGACCTCCTACGACCAGCTCATGACGATCATGACGACGCTGGAGACCCACTACAAGGACCTCTGCGACATCGAGTTCACCATCGAGCGCGGACAGCTGTGGATGCTCCAGACCCGGGTCGGCAAGCGCACCGCCGGCGCCGCCTTCCGCATCGCCACGCAGCTCGTCGACCAGGGCCTGATCGACGAGGCCGAGGCCCTCCAGCGCGTCAACGGCCACCAGCTCGCGCAGCTGATGTTCCCGCGCTTCGACGACACCGCCCAGGGCAGTGAGGGGCCGACCCTGCTGGGCCGCGGCATCGCCGCCTCCCCGGGCGCGGCGGTCGGCAAGGCCGTCTTCGACTCGTACACGGCCGTCAAGTGGTCGCGCTCCGGCGAGAAGGTCATCCTGATCCGCCGCGAGACCAACCCCGACGACCTGGACGGCATGATCGCCTCCGAGGGCATCCTGACCTCGCGCGGCGGCAAGACCTCGCACGCGGCCGTCGTCGCCCGCGGCATGGGCAAGACCTGCGTCTGCGGCGCCGAGGAACTCGACGTCGACACCAAGCGCCGCCGCATGACGGTCGGCGAGACCGTCATCGAAGAGGGCGACGTCGTCTCCATCGACGGTTCCACCGGCAAGGTCTACCTCGGTGAGGTACCCGTCGTACCCTCCCCGGTCGTCGAGTACTTCGAGGGCCGCATGCACGCCGGAGCCGACGACGCCGACGAGCTCGTCGCCGCCGTGCACCGGATCATGGCGTACGCGGACCGCGTCCGGCGGCTGCGGGTGCGCGCCAACGCCGACAACGCCGAGGACGCGCTGCGCGCCCGCCGCTTCGGCGCCCAGGGCATCGGCCTGTGCCGCACGGAGCACATGTTCCTCGGCGAGCGCCGCGAACTGGTGGAGCGACTGATCCTCGCGGACACCGACAGCGAGCGCGAAGAGGCGCTCAACGCCCTGCTGCCGCTCCAGAAGAAGGACTTCGTCGAGCTGTTCGAGGCGATGGACGGCCTGCCCGTCACCGTGCGCCTGCTGGACCCGCCGCTGCACGAGTTCCTGCCCGACATCACCGAGCTGTCGGTCCGCGTCGCCCTCGCCGAGTCCCGCAAGGACGCCAACGAGAACGACCTGCGCCTGCTCCAGGCCGTGCACAAGCTGCACGAGCAGAACCCGATGCTGGGTCTGCGCGGCGTCCGTCTGGGCCTGGTCATCCCCGGTCTGTTCAAGATGCAGGTCCGGGCGATCGCCGAGGCCGCGGCCGAGCGCAAGAACGCCAAGGGCGACCCGCGCGCCGAGATCATGGTCCCGCTCGTCGGCACCGTCCAGGAACTGGAGATCGTCCGCGACGAGGCCGACCAGGTCATCGCCGAGGTCGAGGCCGCCACCGGCACCAGCCTCAAGCTGAGCATCGGCACGATGATCGAGCTGCCGCGCGCCGCGCTGACCGCCGGGCAGATCGCCGAGGCCGCGCAGTTCTTCTCCTTCGGTACGAACGACCTGACCCAGACGGTGTGGGGCTTCTCCCGCGACGACGTCGAGGCCAGCTTCTTCACCGCGTACCTGGAGAAGGGCATCTTCGGGGTCTCGCCCTTCGAGACCATCGACAAGGACGGCGTGGGCGCCCTCGTGCGCAGCGCCGTCCAGGCCGGCCGGGCCACCCGCCCGGACCTCAAGCTCGGCATCTGCGGCGAGCACGGCGGCGACCCCGAGTCGGTGCACTTCTTCCACGAGGTCGGCCTCGACTACGTCTCCTGCTCGCCCTTCCGGATCCCGGTGGCGCGCCTGGAGGCCGGCCGCGCCGCCGCCGAGTCGAAGGGCTCCGACAGCCGCTGACCGTAGAGCGTCACCGGCTCCCTGACCGCGCCCGCCCCGGGTTCCCTGACTGCCCCGGGCGGGCGTCGACGTCTTTTCGTAGGTCGCGTTCCGCAAAGTATTCAACAAAGTTTTACGGCGTCAGGCGGTGGACGGATCCCCACCCGTCCACCGCCTGACGCCTATCCGCCAGGCACGTCGGCGCTTCCCTGTGCGACCGACCGCCAGGCCCCGCAAAGCCCCCCACGGCCTTCACGGAGCGTTTCGGTCGCACCGGAGTGTGCCTGGCGGACTACAGGATTTCGCTTGTCACGTCCCTGCCGAAAGGGGTTTCAACTGTGGCCGAAAGGGCGTGGTGACCACGTGTGACGGCATGCATACTCATGGGGCGGGGGGATTGCGGTTGCACAGCTGGGGGTTCGGTGCTTCGTATCCATTTCACTGGAGTGGACCTGGCACGCGTAAGGATGGCAGGGCGTCCCGATGCGTTGTGGGAAACGATTCTTAGTTTTCACCGCTTAAGAGACCGGCGCGATGCCCGGCTGTTCGGTGAATGGCGTACGGAAACCCGGAGCCGGTTGAATAGTGAAACAAGACTGCTCGGTGCCTTGATACCGGCGCGCGGCTATTTCCCGGATTTCCTGACCCCCACCGAGGGGCAGTACGGCTGGGACGTGGCCCTCGACGCGCTGCGCGGGCTCCGCCCCGAACGGCTGCGGCGCGAGCTGTCCCTCGTCGGCGCGGGCGCCGGCGCGGGCTTCGGCGCGGCCTTCGGAACTCCGACGCCGAACCGGCTGCGCGAGTTCATGGACGGCGGCACCAAACACCTGCCCCGACTGCTGGGCGAACTGCGCGGGTACCACCGGGCGGCGGTGGAGCCGTACTGGACCCACATACAGGCGCAGATAGAGGCCGAGCGGGCCGCGCGCGGCCGGGCCCTGCTCGACGGCGGCGCGGACGAACTGCTGGCCTCGCTGCCGCCGATGCTGCGCTGGCGGGCGCCCGTCCTGGAATGCGAGTACCCCGTGGACCGGGACGTACGGCTGCGGGGGCGCGGGCTGCTGCTCCAGCCGTCCTTCTTCTGCCGGCGCACCGCGGTGACCCTGCACGATCCGGAGCTGCCGCCGGTGCTGGTCTACCCGGCCGCGGCGCAGTTGGCCTCCGCGTCGGCCGGGGGCGAGTCCGGCCGGCCGGAGGAACTGCGCCAACGCACGCTGGGCAAGCTGGTCGGGCACACCCGCTCGGTGGTCCTGCGCGCCATCGGGGACGGGGCCACCACCAGCGAGCTCGCCCGCCGGGCCGGGGTCTCCCTGGCCTCGGCGAGCCAGCACGCCTGCGTCATGCGCGAAGCGGGCCTGGTCACCACCCTGCGCCACGGCAACGCCGTCCTGCACACGGTGACCCCGCTGGGCGCGGCCCTGCTCAAGGGCGGCGCCGTCGTCTCGTGAGGGGGCCCGTACGGGTGCTCCCGTACGCGGTCCCGCGCGGCCCGGGGTCGCCGTGGCCGCGCGGGGGCGTCAGGGGCGTCAGGTGCGGAACGGGCCGGTCACCTCGTAGGTGATGCCGCCGGAGGAGCTGCCCGTGGTGCCGCGCTGGCTGCTGAAGTACAGGCGGTTGCCCGCGGGGGAGAACGCCGGGCCGGTGATCTCCGAGGAGGACTGGCCGGTGACCCGCAGGAACGGGGCCACCACGTCGTCCGGGGTGATCACGCAGATCTCCAGGTTGCCGCCGTCCTCGGCGACGTACAGGTCCCCGTACGAGGACCCGGTCACGTTGTCGACGCCGGTCAGCGGGGCCGCGCCGCCGGGGACCAGGGAGTCGTCGTAGGCCAGCTCGTAGGTGCTGGTGGCGAGGTTGAGCTGCCAGACGCGGTTGTCGCCCTTGGTGGTGAACCAGACGGTGTCGTTGGCGTAGTGGCAGCCCTCGCCACCGTTGAACTTCTTCGACCCCGAGACCTGGCTGCGGGTGACCGTCGGCGAGCCGTCCGGGTCGGGCACGTTGGCCCAGGTGAAGGAGCCCGAGGTGGCCGTGCCCGCCTTGAGGACCTGGAGGGTGCCGGAGGACAGGTTGCCCCAGGTCGTGGGGATGAAGCGGTAGAAGCAGCCGCTCGTCTCGTCCTCGGTCAGGTAGATCACCTTGCGCACCGGGTCCGCCGCCGCGGCCTCGTGCTTGAAGCGGCCCATCGCGGGGCGCTGCACCGACGCGTTGATGCCGTACGGGTCGGCCTCGTAGACGAAGCCGCGGTCGACCTCCTCGCACGACAGCCAGGTGTTCCACGGCGTCTTGCCGCCCGCACAGTTCTGGCGGGTGTTGGAGAGGATCCGGTAGGCGCCGGTGACGGTGCCGGACGAGTTGAACCTGACGGCGCTCGCGCCGCCGGAGGGGTTGATCTCCGAGTTGGAGACGTAGATCCAACCGGAGCCGTCCGTGTAGCAGGCGCCGCCGTCGGGGGCGCTGTGCCAGGTGTACGAGGTGCCGGGCACGCTCTGGCCGGAGCGGGCGATGACCCGGCTGGTGAACCCGGCGGGCAGCATGATGCCGTTCGCGTCGGCCGCGCCGAGCGCCCCGTAGGGGCCGGCGCCGGGCTGGGCGGGTGCCGCGTAGGCGGCTCCCCGCATCAACGTGCCCCCGAAGGCGGCGGCGGACGAGCCGATGACAGCACCGCGCAGGAAGGTACGACGTTCCACGGTCACTCCTGTGGGAGGAAGGCCCCGCGTCCGGTCGGGCGCGAGGTCGCATGCGTCGAGGAACCTAGAGGCGTCGAATTGACGTGACGTCAATTCCTCATGACGCACGAGCGACCGGCTCGGGGTCAATCCTTCGGCGGTGACTTCCGTACACCCGGACGTTCCCCGCGGGACGCTTCGGCGGCTGTCGGGCCCCGGGGGGCCGGGCGCGGGACGTCGGGACGGCGGGGCGCGGCGCGTCGGGGCGGCCGTCGGCCCGGGATCCGAACAGGAGCCGGCTCACGCCGCCGACCTGCGTCTTCTTCGCGGTGCGCGGATTCTCGAAAAAACTTGGCCGGACAGCGATGAGTTTCGTCGGCGGCCCCCGTCTACCCCTCGAACAGCACGGAACGGCGCAGCGCCGCACACGAGAGAAGAGGGACCGAGATGTCCGCCACCATGATCTTCGTCAACCTGCCGGTCAAGGACCTGGACGCCGCCAAGGGCTTCTGGAGCAAGCTCGGTTACTCCTTCAACGCCCAGTTCTCCGACGAGAACTGCACCTCCGTGGTGATCAGCGACACGATCGTCGCCATGCTGCTGACCGAGGCCCGCTACAAGGACTTCACCCACAAGGAGATCGCCGACGCCACCCGCACCTCCGAGGTGCTCCTGTGTCTGAGCGCCGAGAGCCGCACCGCGGTCGACGAGCTCGTCGACGCGGCCGTGGCGGCCGGCGGCACCGAGCCCCGGCCGGCCCAGGACCACGGCTTCATGTACGGGCGGGCCTTCGACGACCTGGACGGCCACACCTGGGAGATCATGTGGATGGACCCGGCCGCCCTCCAGGGCTGATCCCGCGGCGGGCCGGCGCCGCCCGGTCCGCCGCGCGGCTCACGAGGTCGCGGCGGTCCGCACCGGGTAGGTCCGGACCGTCACCCCCTCGTCGTCCAGGCATTGCCCCGACTCCAGGTCGAAGCGCTGCTTGAGCAGCGGCGAGGCCACGAAGGGCCGCCCCGCCGCGCGGCCCACCAGCCCGCGCGACAGCACGTGCGCGCCGGTGAAGGGGTCCTGGTTGCCGATGGCGTACGGACGCCCCGAGCGGTCCAGGAACACCGCGGCCTGGCTCCCGTCGGGGAGCAGCGCGGCGACCCCCCGGCCGGGCACGAGCGAGGACAGCTCGCACACCGTGAGCCAGCCTTCGGCGACCCGCAGTTCGATGGTCATCGGACAGCTCCTCCTATGGTCAGCACGGCCAGGTCGGGCTTGACCTGGTCGCGTTCGGCGACGAACCTCACGGTCGGGTCCGGGGCTCCGGGCGCGTTGACGAAGGACACGAACCGGCGCAGCCGCTCCGGGTCCTGGAGGGTTTCGGCCCATTCGTCCCGGTAGTGCGCCACGTGCTCGGCCATCAGCGACTCCAGTTCGGCGCACAGGCCGAGCGAGTCGTGCACGATCACGTCCCGCAGGTGGGACAGCCCGCCCTCCAGCCGGTCCAGCCAGGTGGAGGTGCGCTCCAACCGGTCGGCGGTGCGGATGTAGAACATCAGGAAGCGGTCGATCAACCGGACCAGTTCGGCGTCCGACAGGTCCTGGGCGAGGAGGTCGGCGTGGCGCGGGGTGGCCCCGCCGTTGCCGCCGACGTAGAGGTTCCAGCCGGTCGCCGTCGCGATGACCCCGAAGTCCTTGCTCTGCGCCTCCGCGCACTCGCGGGCGCAGCCCGACACCGCCGACTTCAGCTTGTGCGGGGCGCGCAGGCCGCGGTAGCGCAGCTCCAGGTCGATGGCCATCCGTACGCTGTCCTGGACCCCGTAGCGGCACCAGGTCTGCCCCACGCAGGACTTCACCGTCCGCAGGGCCTTCCCGTACGCGTGCCCGGACTCGAATCCGGCGTCGACGAGACGGGCCCAGATCCGCGGCAGCTGGTCGACGCTCGCGCCGAACAGGTCGATGCGCTGCCCGCCGGTGATCTTCGTGTAGAGGCCGAAGTCGCGGGCCACCTCGCCGATCACGATGAGTTTGTCGGGGGTGATCTCGCCGCCGGGGATGCGGGGGACGACCGAGTACGAGCCGTTGCGCTGGAGGTTCGCGAGGAAGTGGTCGTTGGTGTCCTGGAGGGCGGCCTGCTCGCCGTCCAGGACGTAGCCGCTGGCGCCGAGTACGGGGGCGAGCGAGGCGATGATCGAACCGACGGTGGGCTTGCAGACCTCGCAGCCGTCGCCGCCGCGGGCCTCCGGCCGGCCGTGGCCGTCGAGGATCTCCTCGTACGAGGCCAGCCGGCGGGTCCGGACGATCTCGTACAGCTCGGCCCGGGTGTACGGGAAACAGCCGCACAGCCCCTGGTCGGCGGCGGCCGGCAGCAGCTGCCCGATCACCTTGACGCAACTGCCGCAGCCGGTACCCGCCTTGGTGCACCTCTTGACCTCGGGCAGGGTGGCGCAGGCGACGATGGCCTTCTTGGTGACGTTGTGGCAGGAGCAGATCACCGCGCTGTCGGGGAGCGCCGACGGGCCGAGCTGAGCGGCGGGACCGAGCCCCGCCGGCAGCACCAACTGCTCGGGCGATACGGGCGGGACGCTGCCGGTGAGCGGGCGCAGCAGTCCGTACGCGTCGGCGTCGCCGACGAGGACCCCGCCGAGCAGGACCCCGTCGGGGGAGACGACCAGCTTCTTGTAGACGCCGGAGCGGGAGTCGGACCAGACGACGTCGAGGCTGCCGGGGGCGGCGCCGTGGGCGTCGCCGAAGGAGGCCACGTCCACGCCGAGCAGCTTGAGCTTCGTGGAGAGGTCGGCGCCCGTGAACTCCTTGTCGCGGCCCAACAGGTCCTCGGCGGCCGTCTCCGCCATTTCGTACCCGGGGGCGACCAGGCCGTAGACGCGACCGTCGCTCGCCAACGCGCACTCGCCGATGGCGTAGACGCGCGGGTCGGAGGTGCGGCAGCGGGAGTCGACGGCGATGCCGCCGCGTTCGCCGACGTCGAGGAGGGCCTCGCGGGCGAGCTGGTCGCGCGGGCGGACGCCGGCGGAGAAGACGACCAGGTCGGTGTCGACGGTCGAGCCGTCGGAGAGCCGCATCCCGCTGACGGCGCCGTCCTCGCCGGTGAGCACCTCCTGGGTGCCGACCCCGGTGTGCACGGTCAGGCCCATCGACTCGATGGTGCGCAGCAGCGCGGCGCCGCCGCCCTCGTCGACCTGCACGGGCATCAGGCGGGGCGCGAACTCCACGACGCGGGTGAGGAGCCCCAGCCCCTTCAGGGCGCCGGCCGCCTCCAGGCCGAGCAGGCCGCCGCCCACGACCGCGCCGCTGGTGCGGGTCTTCGCGTACTCCTCGATCGCGAGGAGGTCCTCGATGGTGCGGTAGACGAAGCAGCCGGGGGCGTCCTTGCCGGGGACGGGCGGTACGAACGGATAGCTGCCGGTCGCCAGGACGAGCACGTCGTACGGGAACACCCGCCCGGATCGGGAGGTCACCGTGCGGGCGTCGCGGTCGATGCTCTCGGCGGGGTCGTCGAGATGCAGGTCGATGCCGTTGTCCCGGAGGAAGCCGGCCGGGGTCAGCGAGAGGTCCTCGGGGGTGGAACCGGAGAAGTACGAGGTCAGGTGCACGCGGTCGTACGCGGGCCGGGGCTCCTCGCACAGCACGGTGACGCGGTGCGTGGCGGTGGCGCCGCGCTCGGCGAGCGCCTCCAGGTAGCGCTGGCCGACCATGCCGTGCCCGATGAGCACGATTGCGGGCAAGGGCTCGGTCATGTCAGTGGCCTCCGTCGTCGGTGAGCAGGTGGAACAGGTCATGCAGCGACTCGTCGTCCTCCCAGGTGCGGGCCAGGGCCCCCACCGTGGAGAGCTCGCCGAGCAGGACCCCGCCGACGAGCCGGTCGCCGCGGACGACGACCTTGCGGTAGGTGCGGCGGGTGGCGTCGGCGAGGCGGACCACGTCGTCGCCGGGCAGCGGGGTCGGCTCGCCGAAGGCGGCCAGGTCGAAGTGGCCGTCGCCGCTGCCCGTGCGGCCGAGGGTGAGTCGGGTGAGGGCGCGGGTCCCGGCGTACGACGGGGCGGCAGCGGGGGCCGTCGCCGCGCCGCCCGTCAGCAGCGCGGCGAGGGTCTCGGCCTGCTCCAGCGCGGGGCCGGCCAGGCCGTACACCCGGCCCGCGTGCTCGGCGCAGTCGCCGATGGCGTGGATGCGGGGATCGCTCGTGCGGAGCCGGTCGTCGACCACGACGCCCTTGCGGACGTCGAGCCCGGCCGCCCGGGCCAGCCCGGTACGGGGGCGCACGCCACAGGCCAGTACGACGAGATCGGCGTCGAGCCGATACCCGTCGGCGAGCTCGACCCCGGTGACCCGCCGCCGCTCAGGGCGGGCGGGGGCGCGTGCGGTGACCGTGGCCACGGCGGGGGCCCCGCCGGGGCCGGGCCCCTGGGCGCCGGTCGTGGCGGAACCCGAGGCGCCGGTCGTGGCGGAACCCGCGCCGCCGCCCGCGCCGGCCACCGGGCCGCCGGTCGTGGTGAGGCCGCGGACCCGGCAGTGCGTGTGGATCTCCACGCCGAGCGCCGTCAGGTGCCCGTGCAGCAGCGCCGACGCGTCCGCGTCCAGTTGACGCTCCATCAGGCGCTCCGCCTGCTGAGCGAGCACCACCTGGGCGCCCCGCGCGGCCAGCGCGCGTGCCGCGGACACCCCCAGCAGACCGCCGCCGATCACCACCGCCCGCACGCCGGGCCGTACCGCCGCGTCCAGCGCCAGGCAGTCGTCCATGGTGCGGAACGCGTGCACCCCGTCGGGGAGTTCCCGACCGTCGGGCGGGAACAGCCCGCGCAGTGGCGGCAGCACCGGGTTCGAGCCGGTGGCCAGGACCAGTGCGTCGTACTCCGGCGCCGTGCCGTCGTCGCAGTGCACGCGCCGCTGTGCCCGGTCGATCCGGACCGCCCGCACGCCCCGGCGCAGCACCGGGCCGGGCGCGGGCAGCGCCGTCACCCCGGGCGGGTACCGGCCGGCGAGGACCTCGGCGAGCAGGACCCGGTTGTACGGCGCGTGCGTCTCCTCCCCGAGGACGGTCACCGTCGGACCCCGCTCCGCGCCGAGCCGCTGCGCGAGCCGCAGGCCCGCCAGCCCTCCGCCGATCACCACCACACGCTGCTCCGAGGTCATGGCACGAGCGTGCGCGGCCGCTGTTTCCCCTCGGCATCGGCCCTGTTACCCGGACGGAACGCCGACCTCAGCGCCGGGATTAAGGGCCGGTGAGGCGTCCCTCAAGGCCGCCTTAAGGATCACTCCGGGAGTCCGGAGGGGCCCCGGAGGCCGCCTAGCGTGAGCGGCATGCGAGATGCGGCGGTACGGGTCAAGGGCGGGATGCTGGGCGGAGCGGGGCTGGTGACCCTGCTCTGGGCGGCTCAGGTGCGCCCCTCCGCCCGGCTCGACGCCCTCTTCGCGACCGCCGCGCACCTGACCGGCCTCCTCGCCGGGTACGGGGTGCTCGTCATGCTGTTCCTCATGGCCCGGGTGCCCGCCGTCGAGCACGGCGTCGGCGCCGACCGGCTCGCCCGCTGGCACGCCCTCGGGGGCCGCCACGTGCTCCTCCTGTGCTTCGGCCACGGCCTGTTCGCCCTGCTCGGCTACGCCGTGCACGAGGGCGTCGACGTGCTCTCCGCCGCCCGGGAGCTGCTCGGCTACCCCGCGCTCGCCGCCGCCGCGGCCGGGACCGTCCTGCTGGCCGCGGTCGGCGTGACCTCGGCCCGCGCCGTACGCCGCCGCATCCCCCACGAAACCTGGCGCGGGGTCCACCTGCTCGTCCACCTCGCCGTCGCCCTGGGCTTCGTCCACCAGCTCGCCGGACCCGACCTCGCCGCCGTCGCCTGGTTCTGGGCGCTCGCCCACGCCGTCGTCGCCGTCCTGCTGGTCTGGTACCGGGTCGTGGTCCCCGTACGCCAGGCCCTGCGGCACGCGCTGCGGGTCGCCGAGGTGCGGGTCGAGGGGCCCGGGGTGGTGTCCGTCGTCATGTACGGGCAGCACCTCGCCGAACTGCGCGCCGAACCGGGGCAGTTCCTGCGCTGGCGGTTCCTCCAGCGGCGGCTCTGGTACACCGCCCTGCCGTTCTCCCTCTCCGCGCCCGTCGACGGGGGGCGGTTGCGGATCACCGTCAAGGCGCTCGGTGGCCACTCCCGCCGGATCCGCCGGCTGCGCCCGGGCACGCGCGTCCTGGCCACCGGGCCGTTCGGGGCGCTCACGGCCGCCCGGCGGACCCGGACCAAGGTGCTGCTGATCGCCGGCGGGGTCGGGATCACCCCGATGCGGGCCCTGTTCGAGACCCTGCCCGGCGGGCCGGGGGAGATCACCCTGCTCTACCGGGCCGGCGCCGAGGAGCACCTCGTGCTGAGGGCCGAGCTGGAGGCCATAGCCGCCGAACGGCAGGCGGGGCTCCACTACCTGCTCGGGCCGTCGGGGGCCGCGTACGACCCGCTCGCCCCGCAGGCGCTGACCGCGCTGGTGCCGGACCTCGCGGAGCACGACGTGTACCTGTGCGGCCCGCCCGGGATGACGGAGGCGACCCTGGCCGCCCTGCTGCGGGCCGGGGTCCCGGCGGAGCGCGTGCACAGCGAGTGCTTCAGCTTCTGAAACCCGGCGCCCGCAGCCCCCGTTCGCCCGATCCCCGCACCCGAACGTCCCGCCGAGAGGTCATCGCGCCCATGCGCCACCCCCTGCACGTCACCCTGCCGTTGTCCGCGACCGCCCCCGCCGTCCCGGTGGGTGGCCGGCACCGCAAGCCGCGCCGGGAGTCCCTCGTACGGGCCGGGCTGGGCGCGGCGGCCCGCGTACCGGCGCCGCGCCGGCTGGCGGCGGGGCTCGGGCTGGCCGGGGCGCTGATCGCGACCGCGCTGACGGCCGTGGTGGAACCGGCCGCTCCGGTGGCCCCGGACCGGGTGCCGGCCAGGCAAAGCTCAACCTTTGCGCAAGTTTCCGGCGATTGATGGTCGCTGCACCGATCCGCTCCATAGGGTCGTCGGGTGCCTGACATATCGACGACGATGATCATCGTGCTGTGCGTGGCCGCCGCGGCGGCCGGCTGGATCGACGCCGTGGTGGGCGGCGGCGGACTGCTCCTGCTGCCCGCCCTGCTGCTCGGCCTGCCCAACGCCCACCCGGCGACCGTGCTCGGGACCAACAAGGCGGTGGCGATCGTCGGCACGGCCGGCGCGGCCGTCACCTACGCCCGCAAGGCCCCGGTGGACGTGAGGATCGCCGTCCGGATCGGTCTGGCCGCGCTCGCCGGGTCGATGGGCGGGGCCACGCTCGCGGGCGGCATCAGCAAGGACGCGCTGCGTCCGCTGATCATGGTCGTCCTGGTGGTGGTCGCCGCGGTGGTGATCTTCAAGCCGGGGTTCGGCGCGGCGCCCTCCACCTCGCCGGTCTCGCGCGGTCGGATCCTGTTGACCATCGCCCTGGCGGGCCTCGGCATCGGCTTCTACGACGGCCTCATCGGGCCGGGCACCGGCACCTTCCTCGTGCTGGCCCTCACCGCCCTGCTCCACCTCGACCTGGTCACCGCCTCCGCCACCGCGAAGATCGTCAACACCTGCACGAACGCCGGCGCACTCGCGATGTTCGCCTACCAGGGCATGGTCCTCTGGCAGCTGGCCGCCCTGATGGCGGTCTTCAACCTCGCCGGCGGCATGATCGGCGCCCGCATGGCGCTCAAGAAGGGCAGCGGCTTCGTCCGCGGCGTGCTGCTGACGGTCGTGGGTGCGCTCGTCGTCAAGCTCGGCTTCGAACAGTGGGGCTAGCGGACCCGGCGGGTCAGTACGTTCCCGTGAGGTGGGCGAAGACGACGACGTTGCCCTGGTAGCCGGTCCGCGGCGAGAAACCGCCGCCGCAGGTGATCACGCGCAGCTCCGCGCGCGGGGACGGCCCGTACACCCGCTTGTCGGGGAACGCGTCGGCGTCGTGCACCTCGACGGCGTGGACGGTGAACACGGCCGTACGCCCGTCCTCGCGGGCGACCTCGATCGCCGCTCCCCGGCGCACCGCGCCCAGGTGGTAGAAGACGGCCGGGCCCCGGGCATGGTCCACGTGACCCGCGACGACGGCGGTCCCCGTGGCCCCCGGGGTGGTTCCCTCGCGGTACCAGCCCGCGAGGTTGACGCGGGTCGGCGGCGGCACTTCGAGGCTGCCGGCGCGGTCCAGGCCCAGGCCGGTCAGCGGCGCGTCCACCCGGATCGAGGGGATCCGGATCCGGCTGGGCGGGGAGCCGGGCAGCGGGTCGATGCTCCCGGGGTACGCGGCCTGCGCGCTCAGCGCCTCACCGGGGGAGGGCAGCGGGGGCCCGACGGTCTCGCCGGAACCGCTGCTCACGAGCCATACGCCGACGCAGGCGGCGAGGGCGACGAGCCCTCCGCGCCCGGAGGTCCGCCCGGAGGTCCCCATGGCTGCCCCCTCGTCTCGCCGTTCCTGTGACTGGCCGTCGCCCGACCCCGCGAACGGGGGGGACCTCGCGGGGTCGGGCGACGGGGACGGTACCGGTCGGACCGCGGCCGGAGCCGCGGTGGGCGTCCGTCAGCTCCGCGTGCCGCTCGCCCGGCGACGCAGGAGCCAGGTACCGCCGACGGCGGCGACGGCCAGTGCGGCCACCCCCGCCGCGATCTTGGCGGGGTCGGAGGTGGTGGTCGTCCCACCACCCACCCCGGTGCGCACGTGGCCCTGCGGGCCGCGTTCGGTGATGGCGAGGTCGCCGGTCGCGAATTTGCCGTTCGCGCAGGTCACCCCGATGCCGTAGGTGCCGGACCGGGTGCCGTGGGCGATCTGGAACTGACCCACGACGACCTCCTTGTGCGTGCCCGGGGCGAGCTTGAAGCGCCCGCCGCCGACGGTGCTCGCATCGCCCTCGGCGTGGCCGCCCTTGCCGCACGCCGTGGTGTTCACGGTGACGGTGGCGCCCGCCGGGGCCGACTTCGGCCAGACCTCCAGCACCGCGAAGTCCCCGGGGGCGAAGGCGGTCATGCCGAGGTCCGCGGCGGCGACCGCTCCGGCGACCGGACCGACGAAGGCGACGGCGGTCAGCGCGGTGGCGGTGAGCACGTGGGCGGTGCTGCGGCGCATGGAAACTCCTGAGGACACGGGGTCGTGTCTCGAGGTAAACCGGCGTGCCCGCCCCGCGCCTGCTGAGCCCCCGTCAGATCGCCGGGGCGCCGCCCGCCGCGGCGGCATCCGCGCACGTCAGAGCCCGTGCGACGGCATCCGTGTCCCCCCACCCCGTCCGGGTGAACCCACCCCCGCGAAACCGGCGGGGGCCGCCGCCCGGCGGGCCCCGCGCCCGCCCGCTCACGCCGCGGGCAGCGTCACCGTCGCCGCCGCCCCCGCCGGGGCCGGGTTGGTCAGGGTCACCCCGGCGCCGATCACCTGGGCCTGCCCGAAGGCGATGGTCAGCCCGAGCCCGGTGCCCTGGCCGCGCTCGGCCGTGCCCGTCATGAACCGCCGCGGCCCCTCCCGCAGCAGCGTCGCGGGGAAGCCCGGGCCCCGGTCCCGGACGGTGACCGAGGTCCCCGACACCGACACCGTCACCGGACCGGCCCCGTGCCGGCGGGCGTTCACCAGCAGGTTCGTCAGGATCCGTTCCAGCCGCCGCACGTCGGTCCGCACCCACGCCCCGCCCTCGCCGTCCAGCCCCTCCACCACGGCCGCCACCCCCGACCGCCGGGTGATCGAGGCGACCAGCGGACCCAGCCGGTGCGCCTCCAGCCGCGGCTCCTCCCGGTCCGCGTCCAGCCGGGCCACCTCCAACAGGTCCTCCGTCAGCGTCCGCAGCACCGCCACCCGGTCGCGCACCAGTTCCGTCGGCCGCCCGGCGGGCAGCAGCTCGGCCGCCGTGTGCAGCCCGGTCAGCGGGGTCCGCAGCTCGTGCGCCACGTCCGCCGTGAACCGCTGCTCCGCCTCCAGCCGCCGTTGCAGGCTCGCGGCCATCGTGTCGACCGCCGAGGCCAGTTCGGTCACCTCGTTGCGCGTCCCGGGCACCTCGGACGGCCCGATCCGGGCGTCCAGGTCACCCGCGCTGATCCGGCGCGCCGTCTCCGCCGCCGTCCGCAGGTCCTTGCTCAGCCGGCTCGCCAGTAGCGCCCCGCCGCCCGCCGCCAGGGCCACCACGCCCGTTCCGGAGGCGAGCAGCACCCCGTCCAGCTCCGCCAGCTCGGCCTGTTCCGCGGCCAGCGGGAGCCGGACCGTCAGGACGTGGGAGCCACCGATGGGGCGCGCCGCCCACACGGCAGGCTCCGGCCCGGTCAGGTCCAGGTAGGTGGTGCGCAGGCCGTCCCGGGCCGCCGCCCGCAGCGCCGGGGGCGTGGTGGGGCAGTCGATCCGGGCGTCCGCCCCGCCGACCTTGTCGAAGTCGAGCCTGCCGGTGAGCTCGTACACCTGCCGTACGCGGACCAACTGCTCGACCGCGCTCCGCCGGGCGGCGTCGGCCACCTGGCACGCCCGCGCCTCGTGGATCAGCACGCCGATGGTGACCGCGACCAGCGCGCAGCCCACCGCCAACAGGATGGAGATCTTCCAACGCAGCCCCAGGGACCGGACGGCCCGCCGGGCGCGCCGCAGCGGTGCTCTCACCGGGGGTCCCGCCCGGTCCCGGCGGAAGGCTTGGGTCCGATGGTCGGCGGGGACCTGTCGAAGCGTCGCTCGTCGCTGACCACCGTCATCCGCTCGCCGTCCCAGCGGTAGCGCACGGCCTGCTCGGAGTCGTCGTCGGCGGCGGTGCGGACCAGCAGGTCCGGTCCGAGGGACTCGGCCGTCATCCGCCGCCCGACGGTGAACAGGATGGGCACGATCCGGTTGTCCCGCGCGGTGTACACGCTCAGCGCCGTGCGGCCGCTCTCGGTGTCGGCGGCGATGACGAGTTCGTCCTCGCCGTCCCCGGTCAGGTCCGCGTGGACGACGGGCCGCAGGCCGGCGCGCCCCGGCTCCCGGATGCTCCCCTTGCCCAGGAACGGGCGCATCCGCCTGTCGGCCCGTACGACGTCCCTCGCGTTCACCGCCGCGAGGCCCCCGGGGCCCACCTCCGGCCCGCCCGGCAGCGGCGTCGGCGCCGGCATCGGGGCGGCGGAGCCGGCCCCCGGCGTCCGGGACGAGGTCCCGGCCCAGGCCGGCCACAGGGGCTGTGGTCGAGGCTGGGCCGACACGGCGGGCGCGGGTTCGCCCTCGCCGAGCCCGCCGGGTGCGGCGCAGCCACCGGCGGCCGACGCGGCGGCCAGCAGGACGGTGCAGATCAGCGGGGAGGCGCAGGAGCGGCGGGGTGATCGCGTCATGGGAAGAAGAAGCCGTCGGGTTCGGGGGGTTCGGGGGTCCGCGGGGGTCGCGCGGGCGGGGTGCGTACGGTGTGGGTCGAGTCAGTCTGCGTCGAGGGAGGACCCCGTGGCATCGGTCGATCGGCCGGAATCCGGCACGCTGCCGTTCTTCGTGTACGGGACGCTGCGACCGGGCGAGGTCAACCACGACCTGTTCCTGCGGGGCCGCACCGCCGCAGAGGAACCGGCCGTGCTGCCCGACGCGGCCCTGTACGAGGGCCCCGGCTACCCGTACGCCGTGGACCGCCCCGGCTCCGCGACAACCGGCGAGCTGATCACCGCGCTGCCGGAGGCGTACGGGGAACTGCTGGCCGCGCTGGACCTGCTGGAGGAGTACGCGGGCCCGGGCCATCCGGGGAACCTCTACGACCGGGTCGCCCGCGAGGCGGTCCGATCCGACGGCGTCCGCGTCCGCGCCTGGGTCTACCTGGCGGCCGGACCGCTGGCCCGCCGCCTGACCGGCTCGGGCACGCGGATCCCGGGCGGCGACTGGCACGGCCGCCGACGGACCGGGGGCCAGGCCCTCTAGAGCCCTTCCGCGCCCCGGTTGCGCAGCCGGCGGCCGTACTGCTGGAGCACCCACAGCTCTTCCTGGACCGCCGCGTGCTGCTCGGGCGGGGCCTGCGGGCCGAGCCGCGACATGGTGCCCTGGACCTCGTGGACCCGGCGGTCCACGGCGCGCAGCCGGACCTGCACCAGCTGGACCCCGGCGTACACCTCGTCCACCGTCTTGGCATGGATGGCCTCGACGGCCAGCTCCGTCACCAGGGCGCGGACGGTGTCGTTGGGCGCCGCCGCGCGGACCCGGATCAGGTAGTCGTCGGTGTCCTGCGCGGCGCCGCCGGCGTCCTGGATGGCCTGACGGACCGCCGCGTAGGGCGGGGCGGTGAACTCGTCGATGCCGTACGCGTCGAAGGCGGGGGAGACGAGGGCCGGCCGCTGGAGCGCCAGCTTGAGCAGCTCGCGCTCGGTGCGGTGGGCGGGGCTGCGCAGGTTCAGCGCGGGCCCGCCGGGCGTCACGGCCGCAGTCGCGGGCGCCGACTCGGGGGACCGGCCGCCGCCCCGGCCCTGCTGCTGCGGCTGGTTGCCGCGCTCGCGGGCCCAGCGGGCGAGCTGCGCCACCCGCTTGACGACGAACTGCTCGTCACGGATGCCGAGCATGCCGGCCAGCTGGACGGCCGACTCGTGCTGGATCGCGATGTTCTTGATGTTGGCGACGACCGGAGCGGCCTCGTCCAGCGCCGCCGCCCGGCCCGCCGGGTTCTCCAGGTTGTGCCGGGACACGATGTGCCGCAGCGCGAACTCGAACAGCGGGGTGCGCGACTCGACCAGCCCCGACACGGCCGCGTCGCCCTGCGCGAGACGCAGGTCGCAGGGGTCCATTCCGTTCGGGGCGATGGTGATGGAGGTCTCGGCCGCGAACTTCTGGTCGTCCTCGAAGGCCCGCAGCGCGGCCTTCTGGCCCGCGGCGTCCCCGTCGAACGTGAAGATCACCTCGGCGGTCGCGTTGTCCATCAGCAGCCGGCGCAGGATCTTGATGTGGTCCCCGCCGAAGGCCGTGCCACAGGTGGCGATGGCGGTGGTGACCCCGGCCACGTGGCAGGCCATCACATCGGTGTAGCCCTCGACGACCACGGCCCGGGAGGTCTTCGCGATCTCCTTCTTCGCCAGGTCGATGCCGTACAGGACCTGGGACTTCTTGTAGATCGCGGTTTCGGGGGTGTTCAGGTACTTCGGGCCGTTGTCGTCGTCGCGGAGCTTGCGCGCGCCGAAGCCGACCACCTCGCCGCTGATGTCCCGGATCGGCCACATCAGCCGGCCGCGGAAGCGGTCGATGGGCTTGCCGCTGCGGCTGTCCTGGGCGAGCCCGGAGGTGACCAGTTCCTTGTCGGTGAAGCCCTTGCCGCGCAGGAACCGCGTCAGGTGGTCCCAACCGGCCGGGCTGTAACCCACCCCGAAGTGCTCGGCCGCCGCCTGGTCGAAGCCGCGTTCCGCCAGGAAGCGGCGCCCGATCTCGGCCTCGGCGCCGCCCAGCTGCTCCGCGTAGAAGAGGGCGGCGGCCTTGTGCGCCTCGACCAGCCGGATCCGCTCGCCGCGGCCGCTGGTGCCGGCGGTGTAGCCGCCCTCCTCGTACCGCAGGGTGATGCCGGCCTGGCCGGCCAGGCGCTCGACCGCCTCCGAGAAGGAGAGGTGGTCGATCTTCATGATGAAGTCGAGGGTGTCCCCGCCCGCCTGGCAGCCGAAGCAGTGGTAGAAGCCCTTGCTGGGACTGACCTGGAAGGACGGGGACTTCTCGTCGTGGAAGGGGCACAGGCCCTTGAGGTTGCCGCCGCCGGCGTTGCGGAGCTGGAGGTACTCGGAGACGACGGCGTCGATCGGGACCGCGTCCCGTACCGCCTTCACGTCGTCGTCGTTGATCCGTCCTGCCACGCGTGAAGTCTACGGCCGGGCGGCGACAATCCCGTCAGGCACCCTCCCGGGTGATCAACGACGCGAGCGGAACGGACGGGTCCGCCAGCTTTTCGCGGTCCACCGGTGTCTTCGACCTGATCAGGGCCTGGATGTGGTCGGTGACGTCCCACACGTTCACGTTCATTCCGGCGAGCACGCGGCCCTCCGACAGCCAGAACGCGATGAACTCCCGCCTGCCCACGTCCCCGCGGATCAGCACCTGGTCGTAGCCGCCCGCCGGGGCGTACCCCGAGTACTCCAGGCCCACGTCGTACTGGTCGGAGAAGAAGTACGGCACCCGGTCGTAGCCGACCTCCTGCCCGAGCATCGCCCGCGCCGCCGCCGGCCCGCCGTTGAGGGCGTTCGCCCAGTGCTCGACCCGCAGCCGGGTCCCCAGCACCGGGTGGTGGGCGGCTGCGACGTCGCCGACGGCGAACACGTCCGGGTCCGAGGTGCGCAGGGAGGCGTCCACGGCGATGCCGCCGCCGTGCTCGCGGTCCACCAGGGCCAGCCCGGAGGTCTCGGCCAGCGCCGTCCGGGGCGCGGCCCCGATCGCGGCGAGCACCGCGTGCGCCGGGTGCTCCTCGCCGTCGTCCGTACGGGCCGCCAGCACCATTCCGTCGTGGCCGACGATCTCGGTCAGCCGCGCCCCGAAATGGAACCGGACCCCGTGCGCGGCGTGCAGGTCGGCGAACAGCCGGCCGACCTCCGGCCCGAGCACCGTGTACAGCGGGGTCGCCTCCGCCTCGACCACGGTGACCTCGGCGCCGTAGCCGCGCGCCGCCGCCGCGACCTCCAGGCCGATCCACCCCGCGCCCGCGATCAGCAGGTGGCCGTTGTCCCGCCCGAGGGAGGCCAGGACGCCCCGCAGTCGCTCGGCGTGCGCGAGCCGCCGCAGGTGGTGCACCCCGACCAGGCCGGTGCCCGGGACGTCCAGGCGCCGCGGCTCGGCCCCGGTGGCCAGCAGCAGCTTGTCGTAGTGCAGCAGCGCGCCGTCACCGAGGCGCACCGTCTTGTTCTCCCGGTCCAGGTGGACGGCCGGCTGCCCCAGGTGCAGCTCGATGTCGGCGGCCGCGTACCAGGACGGTTCGTGGACGAAGACGCTCTCGCGCTCCTCCTTGCCGGTCAGGTACCCCTTGGACAGCGGAGGCCGTTCGTACGGATGGTCGCGCTCGTCGCCGATCAGGATGACCCGGCCCGTGAACCCCTCCGACCTCAGCGTTTCGGCTGCCTTCGCCCCGGCGAGCCCTGCCCCGACGATCACGAACGTCCGGTGTGCGTCGACCACCTGATGCCTCCTCATAACCTCTCCGCCACATGCGACCACATGCGAGCGTCCCGCACCGAGCCTGCCGCGTGAAGGGGGAATGGCCCGATCGGCTCACCCTTCGGCGCGTTGCGGGCGTCTGGTGAGGCGGGCGTGAAGGGAGCGGGCCGCCGCGTCGGTGAGGCACGCGATCTGGTCGATGACCGCGCGTTTGCGCGCCCGGTCGTCGGGCGCCGTGTCGAAGATCGCCCGGAACTGCGGGTCCAGGCCCTCCGGAGCCCGGGCGCTGAGCGCCTCCGCGAGTTCGGCCAGGACGATGCGTTGGTCGGCGCGCAGCCGCTCCTGCTCGTCGCGCTGCATGACGTACAGGTCGGCGACGGCCTTGAGGACGGCGCACTCGTTGCGCGCCTCGCGGGGGACGACCAGTCCCGCCGCGTACCGGGTGAGCCGGCCGGGCCCGTACGCCTCGCGGGTCGCGCCCTCCGCCGCCTGGCAGAACCGGCCGATCAGCTGGCTGGTGGCGTCCTTCAACCGGGCCTGGGCGACGGCCGATCCGTCATAGCCGTGCGGCCACCACTCCTGGTCCATCAGCCGGTCCAAGGCCTCGCGGAGTTCCTCCGGGGCGGTGTCGGCGGGCACGTACCGGCCGATGGCGACCTGCCAGATCGCGGCGCGCTCGGGCTCCGCGAAGAGCAGGTTCGGATCGAGGTGACCGGCGTGCAGACCGTCCTCGAAGTCGTGCACCGAGTACGCGACGTCGTCGGACCAGTCCATGACCTGTGCCTCGAAGCACTTGCGGTCGGCGGGCGCGCCGCGCCGCAGCCACTCGAACACCGGCAGGTCGTCCTCGTAGGCGCCGAACTTCACCGAACCCGGGTCGGTCGGGTGGTCGCCGCGCGCCCACGGGTACTTGGTGGCGGCGTCCAGGCAGGCGCGGGTCAGGTTGAGGCCGACGCTCACCGGCTCGCCGGTCACCGGATCGGGCACGAACCGCTTGGGCTCCAACCGGGTCAGCAGGCGCAGCGACTGGGCGTTGCCCTCGAAGCCACCGCTGTCCTTCGCGAACTCGTTCAGCGCCTCCTCGCCGTTGTGCCCGAACGGTGGGTGACCCATGTCGTGGGACAGGCAGGCCGCCTCCACCAGGTCGGGATCGCAGCCGAGGGCCGCGCCGAGCTCGCGCCCGACCTGCGCGCACTCCAGGGAGTGCGTCAGCCGGGTACGGGGGCTCGCGTCCCAGTCGTAGGAACGGGTGCCCGGGGTGACGACCTGGGTCTTGCCGGCGAGCCGGCGCAGCGCGGCGGAGTGCAGGACGCGCGCGCGGTCGCGCTGGAAGGCGGTGCGGCCGGGTTGTTTGTCGGGCTCGGGGACCCATCGTTCGGTGGCGGCGGCGTCGTAGGACGCGTAGGCGGGGGAGTGTGCGGTGCCTTCCATGCTCCGACGTTAACCGCAACGGCCGACAAACCGAGAGATCCGTAAGGGGGCCACCCTCAGGCCGTGGCCAGTTCGACGGGCCGCGCCCGCCGGGCGAGGGCCTGCTCGTAGCGGAGCACGACGAGCCGGGCCAGCGCCGGATGGTCGCCGAGCGGAGCGGCCGCCGGACCCGGCGCGGCGGCCGCGCAGGCGGCGGCGAACCGGCCCGGGGCGGCGAAGTACGAGGCGACCGCGACCCGGTGTCGGCCCCGGGAGGCCAGCGCCCGGACGGCGTCGGGTACGCGGGGCGCGGCGGCCGAGGCGTAGGCGGGGACCACGGGGACCCCGTCGAGCCGTTCCGACAGCAGGGCGGCGCTGCGCCCGGTGTCGGCGGCGGAGTCCGGGTCGCGGGATCCGGCGGCGGCCAGCACCACCGCGGTTCCCGGGGTCCAGCCGGCCTCCAGGAGCCGCTCGTACAGGGCCTCCACGAGCAGCGGGTGCGGGCCGAGCGGGGCGGCGACGCGGACGCGCAGGTGCCCGGCGCGGGCGGCGGCGGGGAGGTCCCGTTTGACGTGGGTGCCGCGGCCCAGCAGCAGCGGCACCAGGACCGCCTCGCCGCCACCGGGCAGGGCGCCCAGGGTGTCGCCGAGGAGCGGCTGGTTCAGCTCGACGTGCCCGAGCCGGACGTCGAGGCGGGGACGCAGCTCGCGGACCCGTTCGAGGAGGGCGTGGACGGCGAGCGGGGCACGCGGGTCACGGCTGCCGTGGGCCACGGCGACGAGGGTGGGCTGCATGCGGGGGCTCCGTAGGCGCGTGGCGGGCGCAGGCCGCTGAGCTGCGTGCCGAGTTGGGCGGTGATCCGGGTCAGCAGCTCGGCCGCGCTGCCGAAGGGGAGGGCGAAGGGTTCGGGAGGGTGCACCGGCTCCGTCATGGACCGATCCTGCGGGGTGCAGGTTGCGCGGGCGTTGCGTCGGGGTGACGGGTGTTTACGGCCCGCTCACCGGCGGGTGTACGCCGCCGTGCGTCCGGCCCGCCGGCCGGGCGCCGGGGGAGCGTCGGCCCGGCCCGGGGCGGCGGGGGCCCGGGTGTGACGCGGTCGGTGAAACCGTCCGTCCTCCACGTACGTCCTGACCTGCGGGTGCGGCGCCCGCCGCACACCGGCCGGTACCACCAGGGGGAACCTCATGCGCACACCGCGCCCGCACCGGATCGCGCGCGCCGCGCGGGGGCTGGTCCCGCGCACCGTCAGGGCCCGGCGCCGGCTCGTGCGGCTCGTGATGGCGGGCTGCGTCCTCGCGCTGCTGCCCTCGGCATGGACCCACGCGGTCGCCGCCGACCGGCTGCACACCACGGCCGACGCGCCGCGGGCCGAGGTGGCCGTCGTGTTCGGGGCGGGCCTGCTCTACGACGGCCGGCCCACCCCCTACCTCGCGGACCGGCTCGACGCGGCCGTGGAGCTGTACCGCACCGGGAAGGTGAAGGTGGTCCTGGTGACCGGCGACAACAGCCGTACCGAGTACGACGAGCCGGACTCGATGCGCGCCTACCTCACCGCCCACGGGGTGCCGGACGACCGGATCGTCAGCGACTACGCCGGCTTCGACACCTGGGACTCCTGCGTGCGCGCCCGGGAGATCTTCGGCGTGCACCGGGCGGTGCTGATCAGCCAGGGCTTCCACATCCGTCGCGCGGTCGCGCTGTGCGGGGCCGCGGGCGTGGACGCGTACGGGGTCGGCGTGCAGGACGTGCACGACGCCACCTGGTACTACGGCGGGACCCGCGAGGTCTTCGCGGCGGGCAAGGCGGCGCTGGACGCCGTGTTCAAGCCGGAGCCGCGGTTCCTGGGGCCGAAGGAGGAGGGGGTGTCGCGGGTCCTGGCGGCTCTGGCAGACTGACGCCGCGATCGGCGTATGCCGATTAGTCATATACCAGTCTGTACGTCAGGGGTGTGGAACCGTGGCTGTTGTGGATCTGGGCGGCAAGGCCGTCGTCATCACCGGTGGGGCCCGCGGTCTGGGCGCGGCGGCCGCGCGGGCCGTCGTCGACGGCGGCGGCCGGGTGCTGATCACCGACGTGCTGGAGACCGAGGGCGCCGAGACCGCCGCCGAGCTGGGGGACGCGGCGCGCTTCCTGCGGCACGACGTGACGAGCGAGGCCGACTGGACGGCGGTGCTCGCCCACGCGGTCTCCGAGTTCGGCCGGATCGACGGCCTCGTGAACAACGCCGGCATCTCCACCGGCCAGTTCCTGGAGCACGAGAGCGTCGAGGACTTCCGCCGGGTGATCGAGATCAACCTGGTCGGCGTGTTCATCGGCATCAGGACCGCGATCCCGCTGATGCGCGCGAACGGCGGCGGCTCCATCGTCAACATCTCCTCCGCCGCCGGCCTGACCGGACTCGCCCTCACCGCCGGCTACGGGGCCTCCAAGTGGGGCGTGCGCGGCCTGTCGAAGATCGGCGCCGTCGAGCTCGCCGAGGACCGGATCCGCGTCAACTCCGTCCACCCGGGCATGACGCTCACCCCGATGACCGCCCCGATCGGCATCGCGGCGGGCGAGGGCAACTACCCCGGCGCCCCCCTCGGCCGCGTCGGTCTGCCCGAGGAAATAGCCGCCGCGGTCGCCTTCCTGCTCTCGGACGCCGCCGGCTACATGACCGGCGCCGAACTGGCCGTGGACGGCGGCTGGACGGCGGGCCTGACGGTGAAGTACCTGACCGGCCGGTGACCCGACCCGGTGCCCGCGCCCTCACCGCCGCCCCCGGCCCGCGCTGAGGTGCCCGTACGGGAGGCGTAACCGGGAGCGGCGGCCGGTGTAACACCGCGGACGCACGCTGGAGCGCATGCATCCCCCGGAAGCCGCCCCCGCCGCCGTCGCCACGCACTGTCCGTACTGCGCGCTGCAGTGCGGGATGAACCTGCGCCCCACTCCCGGCGGCGACGGCGTGAGCGTGGAGGAGCGGGCCGACTTCCCCGTGAACCGGGGCGCGCTGTGCGGCAAGGGCCGCACCGCGCCCGCCGTACTGTCCTCCCGGGTGCGCCTCACCGAGCCGCTCGTCCGGGGCGACGCGGGCCGGCTGGAGCCGGCCGGCTGGGAGGAGGCCCTCGACAAGATCGCCGAGGGCCTGGCCCGCACCCGCCGCACCCACGGCGACGACGCCGTCGGGGTCTTCGGCGGGGGCGGGCTCACCAACGAGAAGGCCTACGCGCTCGGCAAGTTCGCCCGGGTCGCCCTGCGGACCTCGCAGATCGACTACAACGGCCGCTTCTGCATGTCCTCGGCCGCCGCCGCGCACCAGCGCGCCTTCGGCCTCGACCGCGGGCTGCCCTTCCCGCTGGAGGACGTACCGCGCACCGGCTGCGTGATCCTCGTGGGCTCCAACCCGGCCGAGACCATGCCCCCCGCCCTGCGCTTCCTGACCGAACTGAAGGCGAACGGCGGCACCCTGATCGTCGTCGACCCGCGCCGCACCCGCACCGCCGAGCAGGCCGACCTGCACCTGGCCCCCCGACCCGGCACCGACCTGGCCCTGGCCCTGGGCCTGCTCCACCTGATCGTCGCCGAGGGCCGTACCGACGAGGAGTTCATCGCCGCCCGTACCACCGGCTGGGAGGAGGCCCGGGCCGGCGCGATGGCCCACTGGCCCGAACTCGTGGAACGCATCACCGGGGTCCCCGTGCCCCGGCTCCGCGAGGCCGCGGACCTGTTCTGCGCCCCCGCCACCGCCATGGTCCTGACCGCCCGCGGTCCGGAACAGCAGTCCAAGGGGACCGACACCGTCGGCGCGTGGATCAACCTGTGCCTGGCCACCGGCCGCGCCGGCCGACCCTTCTCCGGCTACGGCTGCCTCACCGGCCAGGGCAACGGCCAGGGCGGCCGCGAACACGGCCAGAAGGCCGACCAGCTCCCCGGCTACCGCAAGCTCACCGACCCCGCCGCCCGCGCCCACGTCGCCGGGGTCTGGGGCGTCGACCCCGACAGCCTGCCCGGCCCCGGCCGCAGCGCCTACGAACTCCTCGACGCCCTCGGCGGCGACGTACGGGCCCTGCTCCTGATGGGCTCCAACCCGGTCGTCTCCGCGCCCCGCGCCGCCCACATCGAGGACCGCATCCGCTCCCTGGACTTCCTCGCCGTCGCCGACGTCGTCCTGTCCGAGACCGCCGCCCTCGCCGACGTGGTCCTCCCCGTCACCCAGTGGGCGGAGGAGAGCGGCACCACCACCAACCTCGAAGGCCGGGTCCTGCTGCGCCGGCGCGCCCTCACCCCGCCACCCGGGGTCCGCGGCGACCTCGACGTCCTGCACGGCCTCGCGGCCCGCCTCGGCGTGGAGAAGGGCTTCCCCACCGACCCCGAGGAGGTCTTCGAGGAACTGCGGCTCGCCTCCGCGGGCGGCCCGGCCGACTACTCGGGCATCACCTGGGCCCGCATCGAAGCAGAACAGGGCGTCTTTTGGCCCTGCCCGACCGGCTCACCCGGTGCGCCCCGCCTCTTCCTGGACCGGTTCGCCACCGACGACGGCCGGGCCCGCTTCGCCCCCGTCACCCACCGGGACGCCGCCGAGACTCCCGACGCGGACTACCCGCTGCTGCTCACCACCGGTCGGGTCGTGGCCCAGTACCAGTCCGGCGCCCAGACCCGCCGCGTGCCCGAACTCAACGAGGCCGCCCCCGGCCCCTTCGTGGAGCTGCACCCGCGCCTCGCGGCCCGCCTCGGCGTCGACGACGGCGCCCCGGTGGTCGTCGTCTCCCGCCGCGGCCGGGCCGTGGCCCCGGCCCGCGTCACCGACACGATCCGCGCCGACACGGTGTTCATGCCGTTCCACTGGCCGGGCGAGGGCCGCGCCAACAACCTCACCAACCCGGCCCTGGACCCGGTCTCCCGGATGCCGGAGTTCAAGGTCTGCGCGGTCCGGGTGGAGCCGCTACCGGCTCCGAAGGGCACGCCCTGGCCGCCGTCACCGGAGAGCGTCGGCCGCAGGGCCGCCGCCAGGCCTCCCGGAACACCTCCTGCAACAGTGCGTTCGGCAGCCGGTGGTGCTCCGCCGGCAGCACCGCGTCGTACAGGTCCTTGCCCTGCGGATGCCGGTCGCTGATCAGCCACAGCACCTTCCAGGCCGACGACAGCGCGGGCGTCGCCGCCAGGACCGTGGCCCCGCAGGCCAGTTCGACCGGCTCCGGCGGCTCGGCGAGCCCCTCGTTGAAGACGAAGTCCAGCTGGACCTGCCCGGCCGGCAGCCCCGGCACGGACCACGGCAGCACCATCCGCCGCCCCGGCACCCGGTCGTACGTCCAGAGGTCCTCGCAGAGCGCGCCCGAGGCCCGGATCCCGGCCCGGCCGTCGGCCGCCGCCGCGATCCCCTCCAGCACCGCGTCCATCGCCACCCGCCGCGCCGCCGCCCGGGCGAGCGTCCGCGCCGGGTCGTCGAACACAGGGTCCCCCGGCCCGGTGGGCCCGGAAGTGGTGGCGCAGAGACGGATCGAAGACCGCCCGCTGCCGTACGTCGTCCCCGGCCGCCGGCCGCAACGTGCGCGGCAGGTCCCCCGCCACCCGCGCCGCCCCGTCCAGCGGCTCCCGCGGCAGGTGCGTGTTCCGCGTCCCGAAATGCCGCCACGAACTCATCGCCGTGCCTCCCCGCAGTCGATCCAGCCCTCGTCCACCGACAGGTCGCTGTCGTACAGCACGAACTCCCGCTCCTCCGACAGGATTTCGTAGCCGGCCTCCACCAGGACGGAGATCAAGGTGTCGCAGGCCGCCGTCGCCTTGGACGCGGTGCCCCGACAGCGTTGTGTGACGAAGCGTTCGTGCGTGCCGTCCGGGCCGGGCAGGGTGCGGCGGGCGTTCCACGACAGGTGCGCCCGGTGCTCCGTGACCAGGGCCTCCAGGGCCGGGCGGTCGTAGTCCGCCGGCAGCGTCAGCTTCAGGTGGTGCTCGAAGTAACCGCCGCCCGGCCCCGGGCTGTCCGTGGTCCACGGGACCGTCTCGACCTTGACCCGGACCGGGTCGAAGCCCGCCGCCCGCAGTTGCGGCACCAGCCGCTCGTGGCTCGTGCCGTCCGGCAGCGTCAACATCGGCTGCGAAAGCATCCGACCCCGGGCCAACAGGATGTGCGTGACCTTCAACTCCCGCGCGGCGGCCCAGGATTCGAGCCGCTCCAGCTCCACCGCGTCCGGGCAGCGGACCGTCACGTGGGTTTCGTAGGTTCCGTGCGAAGACATGACATCGATCATCTCGGACATGCGTCCGATCCGCATCGGGGTTCCCGCCGGGGGGTAACCATCCGGTCACGCACCGGACTCAGAAAGTGCTCGCACGCCCCTCGTGGCGGTGATGTGCCGTACCCCACACTGAGGGTGCGGTGCCACCGTCCTCGGAGCCCTGGAGGTCGCCCCCGTGCAGACCCGGACCCTGACCGCGAACGTGAGCCACCCCGCCCACCACGCAGACCACGCCGCCCACGCCGGCCCGGCCGACGACCCCGAAGCCGTCGCCGCCGCGGAGCCCGACCCCGAGGCCGAAGCCGTGGACGACGAACCCGAGGCCGAAGAACCCGAGGCCCTGGAGCCGGTGGACCGGGAGCCCGCGCCACGTACGCGCAGCAGGGACAACGCGGCCGGAGCGGGGCCGTCCGCGGACCTCTTCCGGCAGTACCTGCGTGAGATAGGCAGGATCCCGCTGCTCACCGCCGCCGAGGAGGTGGACCTCGCACGGCGGGTGGAGGCGGGCCTCTTCGCGGAGGAGAAACTGGGCAACACCCCGGACCTCGACTCCCGGCTCGCCCACGACCTCGACAAACTCGTCGTCATGGGCCGGATGGCCAAGCGCCGCCTCATCGAATCGAACCTGCGGCTCGTCGTCTCCGTCGCGAAGCGCTACGTCGGCCGCGGCCTCACCATGCTCGACCTGGTCCAGGAGGGGAACCTCGGCCTGATCCGTGCCGTCGAGAAGTTCGACTACGCCCGCGGCTACAAGTTCTCCACCTATGCCACCTGGTGGATCCGCCAGGCGATGTCCCGGGCCCTCGCCGACCAGGCCCGGACCATCCGCGTCCCCGTCCACGTCGTCGAGCTCATCAACCGGGTCATCCGCGTCCAGCGCCGCATGCTCCAGGAACGCGGCTACGAACCCACCGCCGAAGAGGTCGCCGTCCACCTGGAACTGACCCCCGAGCGGGTCATGGAGGTGCTCCGGCTCGCCCAGGAACCGGTCTCCCTGCACGCCCCCGTCGGCGAGGAGGACGACGTCGCCCTCGGCGACCTCATCGAGGACGGCGACGCCACCTCCCCCGTGGAGTCCGCCGCGTTCTTCCTGCTCCGCGAACACCTCGAAGCCGTCCTGTCGACCCTCGGCGAACGCGAACGCAAGGTCGTCCAGCTCCGTTACGGACTCGCCGACGGCCGGCCCCGCACCCTGGAGGAGATCGGCCGGATCTTCGGCGTGACGCGCGAACGGATCCGCCAGATCGAGTCCAAGACCCTCGGCAAGCTGCGCGACCACGCCTTCGCCGACCAACTGCGCGGCTACCTCGACTGAAACGGGCAGGGGGCGCCCCGAAGGACGCCCCCACCCCGCTCGATCCCGCCGGTCAGTCGACCTCGGCCACCGCCTGCGCGAACTGCGCCGCGTACAGCCGCGCGTACGCGCCACCGGCCGCCAACAGCTCCTCGTGCGTGCCCTGTTCCACGATCGAGCCGCTCTCCATGACGAGGATCACATCGGCGTCCCTGATCGTGGACAGCCGGTGCGCGATCACGAAGGACGTACGGCCGTGCGCCAGACGCGCCATCGCCTTCTGGATCAACACCTCGGTACGGGTGTCCACCGAGCTCGTGGCCTCGTCGAGGACCAGGATCACCGGATCCGACAGGAACGCCCGGGCGATCGTGATCAGCTGCTTCTCGCCCGCGCTGACCCCCGCGCCCTCGTCGTCCAGCACCGTGTCGTAGCCGTCCGGCAGGGTGCGGATGAACCGGTCCGCGTGCGCCGCGCGCGCCGCCTCCTGGACCTCCTCGCGGCTGACCTCGCGGGAAGCGCCGTAGGCGATGTTCTCCGCGATGGTCCCGCCGAACAGCCAGGTGTCCTGGAGGACCATGCCGATGCCGCCGCGCAGTTCCTCGCGGCTCATCTTCGCGATGTCCACGCCGTCCAGGGCGATCTCGCCGCCCGTGACCTCGTAGAAGCGCATCAGCAGGTTGACGAGCGTGGTCTTGCCGGCGCCCGTCGGCCCGACGATCGCGACCGTGTGGCCCGGCTCCACCGTCAGCGAGAGGTTCTCGATGAGCGGCTTGCCCGGCTCGTACCGGAAGGCCACCTTGTCGAGGGTGACCTGGCCGCGCAGGGTCTCCGGACGCTCCGGAACCGCCACGTCCGGCTCTTCCTCCTCCGCGTCCAGCAGCTCGTACACCCGCTCAGCCGAGGCGACGCCCGACTGCACCAGGTTCGCCATCGACGCCACCTGCGTCAGCGGCATCGAGAACTGGCGCGAGTACTGGATGAAGGCCTGCACGTCACCGATCGACAGGGTGCCCGAAGCCACCCGAAGACCACCGACGACCGCGATCAGCACGTAGTTGATGTTCGACAGGAAGAACATCACCGGCTGCATGATGCCGCTGACCAACTGCGCCTTGAACGAAGCCCGGTAGAGCTCCTCGTTCTGCTCGGCGAAGACGGCCGCCGACTCCTCCTGCCGCCCGAACACCTTCACCAGCGTGTGGCCGGAGTACATCTCCTCGATGTGGGCGTTCAGCGTGCCCGTGGTCTTCCACTGCGCCACGAACTGCGGCTGCGACTTCTTGCCGATCTTCGCGGCGACGACCACCGACAGCGGCACGGTCACCAGCGCGACCAGCGCCAGCAGCGGCGAGATCCAGAACATCATCACCAGCACGCCGACGATCGTCAGCAACGAGTTCAGCAGCTGCCCCATCGTCTGCTGGAGCGTCTGCCCGATGTTGTCTATGTCGTTCGTCGCCCGGCTCAGCACCTCGCCGCGCTTCTGCCGGTCGAAGTACGACAACGGCAGCCGCGACAGCTTCCCCTGCAGCTCCTCGCGCATCCGGTAGACGGCGCCGTTCATCACGTGGTTCGACAAACGCGTCGCGACCAGCATCAGCAGACCGGCCAGCGTGAACACCAGCAGCGCCCACAGCGACACCACCCCGACCGCGCCGAAGTCGATGCCCTTGCCCGGTGTGAACGCGGTGCCCGACAGCATGTCGGCCATCCCGCCGTCGCCGTTCGCGCGCATCCGCTCCAGCGCCTGCTCCTTGGTGACCCCGGCCGGGAACTCCCGACCGACGATCCCCGCGAAGACCAGGTCCGTCGCGTTGCCGAGGATCTTCGGGCCGACGACCGCGCAGCCCACGCTGCCGACCACCGCCGCGACCATGCCCCACAACTTCGTCCGGTCCTGCGCCAACTGCCCCAGCAGCCGCTTGCCCGACCCCTTGAAGTCCATGGACCGCTCGGCCGGGCCCATCATCATCCGTCCTCCGGGCCCGCTCATGCGGCCTCCGCCTCCGTCAGCTGGGAGAGCACGATCTCCCGGTAGGTCTCGTTGTCGGCCATCAGCTCGTGGTGCCGGCCCTCACCCACGACCGCGCCCTCGTCCAGGACGATGATCCGGTCGGCGTCGCGGATCGTGGAGACCCGCTGCGCGACGATGACCACCGTCGCGTTCCCGGTCTCCCGGGACAGCGCCGCCCGCAGCGCCGCGTCCGTCGCGTAGTCCAGCGCCGAGAAGGAGTCGTCGAAGAGGTAGATCTCCGGCCGCTGCACCAGCGTCCGGGCGATCGCCAGCCGCTGGCGCTGCCCGCCGGATACGTTCGTGCCGCCCTGGGAGATGGGCGCGTCGAGCCCACCCTCCAGATCGGAGACGAACTCCTTGGCCTGGGCGACCTCCAGGGCCTGCCACAGCTCCTCGTCGCTCGCCCCCGGGCGCCCGTAGCGCAGGTTGGAGGCGACCGTTCCGGAGAACAGGTACGGCTTCTGCGGGACCATGCCCACCGTCCTGGCCAGCAGCGCCGGATCGATGCGGCGCACGTCCTCCCCGTCGACGAGGACCTCGCCGCCGGTCGCGTCGAACAACCGCGGGACCAGACCCAGCAGCGTCGACTTCCCACTGCCCGTCGAGCCGATCACCGCGGTGGTCTCGCCGGGGCGGGCCACCAGGTCCACCCCGCGCAGCACCGACGCCTCGGCCCCCGGATAGCGGAAATCGGCGCCGCGCAGCTCCAGCCGCCCGCGCAGTGCCAGCTCGCGCACCGGATCGGTGGGCGCGACCACGCTCGATTCGGTGTCCAGGACCTCCTGGATGCGCTCGGCGCAGATCTCCGCGCGCGGCACCATCATGAACATGAAGGTGGCCATCATCACGGACATGACGATCTGCATCAGGTAGGCGAGGAAGGCCGTCAGCTGGCCGATCTCCATGCCACCGCTGTCGACGCGCATCGCGCCGAACCAGATCACGGCCACGCTGGACACGTTCACGACGAGGATCACGACCGGGAACATCAGCGCGAGCAGCTTGCCCGCAGCCAACGACACCCCGGTCAGATCGGCGTTCGCCTCGCGGAAGCGCTCCTTCTCGTACGGGTCGCGGACGAAGGCGCGGATCACCCGGTTGCCGGTGATCTGCTCGCGCAGCACCCGGTTCACGGTGTCGAGCCGGTCCTGCATCTGCCGGAACAGCGGCCGCGTCCGGAAGACGATCGCACCGACCGACAGACCCAGGACCGGCACCACCGCGAGCAGCACGCCGGACAGTTTCACGTCCAGGGAGAGCGCCATCGCGATGCCGCCGACGCACATGATCGGCGCCGAGACCATCAGCGTGAACGTCATCAGGGCCAGCATCTGGACCTGCTGGACGTCGTTCGTCGTACGGGTGATCAGCGACGGGGCGCCGAACTGGCCCAGCTCCCGGGCGGAGAAGCTCTGCACCCGGTCGAAGACCGCGGCCCGGATGTCGCGGCCGAGGGCGGCCGCGGTGCGGGCGCCGTAGTAGACGGCCCCGACGTTGCAGACGAGCTGGACGAGCGAGACGCCCAGCATCAGGGCGCCGAAGCGCAGGATGTAGCCGGTGTCACCGTTGACGACACCGTTGTCGATGATGTCGGCGTTGAGCGTCGGCAGGTAGAGGCTCGCACTGGTCTGCAGCAGTTGCAGCAGCACCAGGGCGGCGATCGGTTTCCGGTACGGACCCAGATGGGTCCGCAGAAGTCGTATGAGCACGCGCAGGCTCCGGTCGGCAAGATCGAGGGGGTTCGCTCCATCTTGTGCCAACCGGCGCCTTGATCCCCACCGGATTTCGTAAAGCCCGGTCAAAAGGAGGAGGCCGCCCGCGCCCCCGGACCTACTGCCGTGACCCGCGGCGCTAGTACTGGAACGCGCCCGGGTGCAACTGTTCCCGGGTGGCGATGTACTGCTGGCGCACCGCCTGCCACGCGGGGTAGTCCTCACCCGGCTCGAAGACCTGCGCGGCCGCGGCCGGCCAGATCGGCGGGGTGTGCGGGGCCAGCGTGCCCCGGTGCACCCCGAGCGCCCACGCCGCCTGCCGGGCCGCGCCCAGCGCCGCGTAGTCGGCCGGAGCCGGCACCACCACCTGCGTCCCGAACAGCCCGGGCGCCGCGATCTGCACGGCGGGCAGATCGGCCGCCGCGCCCAGCAGGAACACCCGCCGGATCCCGACGCCCCGGTGCCGCAGCACGTCGAGGGCGTCCACCAGCCCGCACAGCATCCCCTCGAAGGCCGCCCGCGCCAGGTGCTCGGGCTTCATCGAATCCCGGCGCAGCCCGCTCAGGGTGCCCGCGGTGTGCGGCAGGTTCGGCGTCCGCTCACCCTCCAGGTACGGCAGGAGCACGAGCCCGTGTGCACCGGGGGTCGACTTCAGCGCGAGGGCGCTGAGCCCCTCCAGGTCGGTGCCGAGCATGTCGGCGGTGCCCCGCAGGGCCCGTACCGCGTTGGAGGTGTTCACCACGGGCAGGTGCATGCCGCCCGCGTCGGCGAGGGAGGTGATCAGACCGCCCGGCTCCGCGAGGGCCTCGTGATGGACGGCCATCACCGAGCCGGAGGCGCCCAGCGACACCACCGCGTCACCCGGGCCCAGCCCCAGCCCGAGGGCGGCGGCCATCGTCTCGCCGGTCCCCGCGGAGATCAACAGCCCCTCGGGCGTCATCCCGGCGGCCTCGGCCGGGCCGAGCACCTCGGGCAACAGCGCCTGTCGGCCGAGCGCCAGCTCGACCAGGTCCGGACGGTACGAGCCGGTCGCCGCCGACCAGTAGCCGGTACCGGAGGCGCCGGCCCGGTCGGTGGTGCGGCGGGCGGGCCGGCCGAGCAACTGCCAGACGAGCCAGTCGTGCGGGGACATCAGGACCGCCACCCGGCGGGCCGCCTCCGGCTCCGTACGGGCCAACCAGGCCAGCTTCGCTATCGGCTGCGCGGCGTGCGGCACCGAACCCACGGCCTGGACCCACGCCTGCCGCCCACCGAGCGCCTCGATCAGATCCGCCGCGGCGACCTGCCCACGCCTGTCGTTGCCGACGAGAGCGGGTCGCACGAGTCCGCCCTGCGAGTCCAACGGCAGGACGCCCTGTTGCTGCGCCGAGACGCCGATCGCCTCGACGCCCTCCAGCAGCCCGCCGCCCGCGGCCTCGCCGAGGGACAGCAGCCACGCCTGTGGATCGGTTTCGTGGGGGACCGTCTCACCCGCGGACTGCGGATGGGGCGCGTAGCCCTGGCGCAGCACGGCGCCCGTGTCCGCGTCGCAGACGACGATGCGAGTGAAGGTGGAACTGCTGTCCAGTCCGGCGACTATCCCCATGCGGAGAATTCTGCCGCACGCCGCGCCGGACTCCCGCGCGGACTCCGCCCCACCGGCGCCGGGGCACCGGGCGCCGCTCGCGCCCGGCCCGGACGGGGGCTCGGGACGTCGCCGGCACCCCGGTCGGCCCGGGGCGCCGGGGATGCCGGCGCCCCCGTCCGTACCCGGCTGTCAGGTGTTGCTGGTTCCCCACTCGTCCTCGCCGGCCGCGCCACCGCCGACCCGGCCCCGCAGGGTCCGTACCCGCTCGGTCAGCGAGTCCGGGACGGCGTCGCCGACCTTGTCGCTCACCACGGCGAAGGCCTTGCCCGCGAACTGGCGCCCGCTCTGACCGGCCGTTTCGGCGGCGTTGCGGACCGCCGGGTTCTGCGCGACCTGGCGCGCGGACTTCTTCAGCTGCTCGTAGCGCTCGCGTCCCGCCCGTGTGCCGAGGACGTATCCGAGGGCCAGTCCGACCACGAACGTGACCTTGTACCGCATGCCTGCCACCCTTCGTCGTGTGGTGCCCGGCCCGCTGGCGATACCGATTGGCGGAGCACCCCCCTGCTTGCGCTAATCTATGACTCGCAACGAGCGCTCGCCCCCCGGCAAGGCCGGAGGTGGGCCGTTCGATGCACCCGCAGCAATCCCCTGTAGCTCAATTGGCAGAGCAGCCGACTGTTAATCGGCAGGTTACTGGTTCGAGTCCAGTCGGGGGAGCGCGGTCCCCTGTAGCTCAATTGGCAGAGCAGCCGACTGTTAATCGGCAGGTTACTGGTTCGAGTCCAGTCGGGGGAGCAAAGAAGAAGGGGACCCGGTCGGGTCCTCTTTTTTTGTCCGGATCCTGGAACCGGGCAGCACTCGATACGGTCTCTCTGGACAGCGAAGCCGATCATGCGAGGCATCCGAGGCAGGAGATCGTATGAGCGGCTATGCTGCGGCAGACGGCGCGCACACATGTACGCGCCACGCCGTAAAGGGGCGGTAGCTCAGCCGGTTAGAGCAGCGGACTCATAATCCGTCGGCCGTGGGTTCGAGTCCCACCCGCCCCACCGCAGAGCAGGTGTGCAGAAACGATAAGGCGGTCCTTCGGGGCCGCCTTTCGCGCGTTTCGGGCCCGGGTGCGGTGCCCGGCCCCGAGCGGCCGCAGGCGCTCGGGGCGGCTGCGGCCGCGCGGTGGCGGGGGTGCGGGGCGGGGAGGGCTAGAAGTTCTCGCTCTCCTCCACCAGGTGGCGCAGTACGTCGTCGAGGTCGTGGCGGCGGGCGAAGGCGGCGCGCTGGCGGGCGGCGCCCGAGCCGTCGCGCAGCAGTCCGCCCAGGGTCTTGGCCGCGTGGTCGAGGTCACCGGCGGCGGCCAGCGCCGGGGCGACCAGGTCGAGCAGGGCCTCCGCCAGGTCGGCGGCCGGGAGTTCGACCCCCGTGTACGGGTCCAGGCCGAAGCCCTCCAGCCCGTCGTGCGCGGCCCGCCAACGCGCGAGCCGTAGGACGTCGTCCCGCAGGGCGGGCTCCGGCACCCGCTCCGCGATGTCGCGCAGGGCCGTTGCCACCAGGGCGCGGCCCAGTTCCGCCTGGAGGACGGCCGTGTCGAGGTCCGGGGACATGTCGGGCGCCCGGATCTCGAGCGTCGGCCAGTTCCCGGACGGGCGGAGGTCCCAATAGACCATCTTGGTGTCCAGGGCGGCCCCGGAGCCGAGCAGGGTCTGGACGGAGCGCCGGAAGTGCGCCGTGGACGTGAAGTGCGGGGGCGGCCCGGCGGAGGGCCAGCCCGACCAGGCCATGGCCCGCCAGCTGGAGTGGCCGGTGTCGCGGCCGCCCCAGTAGGGGGAGTTGGCCGCCAGCGCGATCAGCGTGGGCAGCCAAGGTCTGACCCGGTTCGAGACCGCCACGGCCGTGTCCACGTCGAGGGTGCCGATGTGGACGTGGCGGCCACAGCTGACCAGGGTGTCGGTCAGGGCGCCGAAGCGGCGGTGCTGCTCGCGCTGGCGCGGCTCGTCGTCGGTCAGGTGCAGCGGCCCCTCCAGGGCCACGACCGGCGAGGGAGCGGCGAGCAGCCGGCAGCCGTGCGCGCGGGCGGCCCGGGCGAGGGTGCGCCGCAGGGCGGCGAGCTCCTCGCGCAGGGTGACCGCGGAGTCGGCGACCGGGGTGGCGATCTCCACCTGGTACCGGGTCCCCTCGGCGTGCAGTTCGTGGGGGAGTCCGGCGGCGGTGGCGAGGACGTGCTGAGCGGCCGGGACCACCCGCAGGGTGCGGGCGTCGACGAGGAGGAACTCCTCCTCGACCCCGACGGTGAGGGGGGAGGTGCGGCCGGTCGCGGTGCGCGGGCGGTGGCCCGTGGGGCTGGTGTCACTGGTGCTCGTGGTGCTGTTGCCAGGTTCGATCACTACGCCTCCCTGGACATACGAGTCTTTTCATCATGAGCCGAGCGGGAGGCGGGGAGGGTACGAGGATTCGGTCAAATGTCCGGTGATAGTGGCGGGTTAGCGGCAGGACCCGGCCAGGCCTGGGACGTCGGATCCGGGTGGGGAAGGCGTTGCGGATGTGTGAACAACGGCCATCGGCCCCGGGGTCGCCCGCGGGCCGGTGGTTATCATCCGCTGTGACCGGTACCGCCTCTCCTCCGCAGCCCCGCCGACGGATATTCGCCGACCTGACCCCCTTGCGCACCTCCGCCGACTACCGGCGGCTGTGGGTCGGGAGCACCATCTCCTGGCTGGGACAGGCGATGACCGCACTCGCCATCTCCCTCCAGGTCTACGAGATCACCGGATCCAGCTTCTCGGTCGGGCTGGTCGGACTCTTCTCCCTGGTTCCGCTCGTCGCCTTCGGCCTCTACGGCGGCGCCATCGCCGACACCGTCGACCGGCGCAAACTCGGCCTCTACAGCTCCCTCGGGCTCACCGGACTGTCCCTCGCCCTGGCCGGAGCGGCGCTGCTCGACTACCACCGGGTGTGGTTGCTCTACGCGGTCGTCGCCCTCCAGGCCGTCTGCGGGGCGCTGAACGGGCCGGCCCGGTCGGCCATGATCCCGAGGTTGCTGCCGAAGGAGCAACTGCCCGCCGCCAACGCGCTGAACTCCGTCACCATGACCACCGGGATGATGGCCGGGCCCGTCCTGGGCGGAGTCATCGTCGGCTGGTGGGGCTACCAGGCGGCGTACGTGATCGACGCCGTGACCTTCGGGGCGGCCCTCTACGCCATGTGGCGGCTGCCGTCGATGCTGCCCGAGGGCAAGCAGGGGCGGGCCTCGGTCGTGGACGGGCTGCGCTTCCTCGGCACCCGGCCCAACATCCGGATGACCTTCTTCTCCGACCTGGCCGCGATGGTGCTGGCCCAGCCGCGAGCGCTGTTCCCGGCCATCGCCGTGCTCTGGTACGGCGGTGACGCCACGACGGTGGGCCTGCTGGTGGCCGCCCCGGCGGTGGGGGCGTTGCTCGGCGGGTTGTTCTCCGGCTGGCAGGGGCGGATCCGCAGCCACGGGCTGGCGATCCTGATCTCCGTCGCGGCGTGGGGGCTGGCCGTGGCCGTCTTCGGGCTGACCCGGAACCTGTGGGCCGGCCTGTTCTTCCTGGCCGTGGCCGGCTGCGCCGACACCGTCTCCATGGTGTTCCGCACCACGATGCTCCAGGCCGCCACCCCGGACGGCATGCGCGGCCGGCTCCAGGGCGTCTTCATCGTGGTCGTCGCGGGCGGGCCCCGACTCGGGGACTTCCTCGCCGGGACCGCCGCCGAACTCACCTCACCCGCCGTCGCCGTCACCGGGGGCGGCCTCGCCTGCGTCCTCGTGGTGGGCCTGCTCGCCGCCCGGTGGCGCGATTTCGCCCGCTACGACGCCCGCTCGCCGCAGGCCTGAACCCCGGGCCCCGCGACCTACGCGTCCACCGGCTCGCGGGTGCGTTCCCCGCCCCGGTCGCCGGTGTTCCGGGTGCCGGTGGGCTCGAAGAGCAGGATCGCCACCTCTTCCCGCGCCACCGGGAGGTGCTCGACCCCGCGCGGGACCACGTACAGCTCGCCCGGGTGCAGGACGACCTCGTCGTCCCGGAGTCGGATCGTGAGGGTGCCGCTCACCACGAGGAACATCTCGTCGGTGTCCTCGTGGCTGTGCCAGACGAACTCGCCCTGGAGGCGGGCCGCCTTGACCTCGTAGTCGTTGACGCGGGCGATCCGGCGCGGAGCCCACTGCTCGGTGAAACCGGCCAGCTTTTCGGCGATGTTGACCTTCTGTGTCGTCATGTGGACAGGCTGCCCCGGCGGGCGGGGCCCGTCTTGTACGTTCCTGACATGGCCGCCGCACCACCGCGCAGTTCCGTCTCCGCCTGGCGGCCGCCCGTCGCCGGCATCGCCGAGGTCTTCCACGCCCGGTTCACCGCGCATGCCTACCCGGCGCACGTCCACGACACCTGGACCCTGATGCTCCTCGATCGCGGCCGCGTGGACTTCGCCCTCGACCGCGAGCGGCACGGCGCCGGGGTCCGTGACCCGGTGATCCTGCTGCCGCCCGGTGTGGCCCACGACGGCCGGACCGTCACCGAGACCGGCTTCCGCAAACGGGTGCTCTACCTCGACACCTCCGTCCTGCCGGAACGGCTGACCGGGGCCGCCGTGGACAGCCCGTTGTTGCGCGATGCGGCGTTGGGGGAACGCCTGGACGGTCTGCACCGGGCCCTGGCCGCGCCCGATCCGTTGGAGGCCGAGACCCGGTTGGCCTTCGTGGGGGAGCGTCTGCGGTGGTGGCTGGCGGGGCGACGGTCCGCGCCGTACGAGGCCCCGGGCGAGGGGGTCGCCGTACGGCTGCGGGAGCTGCTGGACGCCCGGGTGGTCGAGGGCGTCACGCTCGCGCAGGCGGCGACCGCGCTGGGCGGCGTACATCCCACCCACCTCGTACGGGCCTTCCGGCGGGCCTACGGGCTGCCGCCGCACGCCTATCTGATCGGGCGACGGGTGGCCCGGGCGCGGGAACTGCTCCTGGCGGGCACGCCCGCCGCCGAGGCGGCGACGGCGGCCGGGTTCCACGACCAGGCGCACCTGACCCGGCACTTCGGGCGGCACGTCGGGATCGGGCCGGCCGGATTCGCCCGTTCCGGCCGAATGTGAAGGGAAGTTGGCGGGTTCGTTGCGATGCCGTTGCCACCCCTTCCGTTTTATTTCTGTTCGACATATGACAGTTCGGCAGTCCTCGCCCGCGCCGACGCGGGCGATCCAGCCGACCCAGTCGACCAGGAGGAAGGCCTTCATGCGCCTTCGCACGTTCGTCACCACCGCGGTGGCCACCGCCGCACTCGCCGGAGCGCTCGCCCCGCAGGCCGTCGCGGCCCCCCAGAACCGGGCCTGCTCGCCCCATTTGTCGGTCAGGGGATTCTCCGACTCGCTCGACAAGGACCTCCTCGACGGACGGCTGGTCGGCGGCATCTCCGGCCTCTCCCTCGACCGCGACGGCTCGGTCGCCGCGATCTCCGACAAGTCGGCGCTCTACCGCCTCAAGGTCGCCCGCGGCGACACCCCGACGGCCACGGCCACCACCCGGCTGCCCCTCACCGACGGCGCCGGCAAGGCACTCGACTCGGAGGGCGTGGTCGTCGACCGCGACGGGACCTACCTCATCACCGACGAGAACGCCCCGGCCATCCGCCGCCACAGCCGCACCGGCCAGGTCCTCGCCACCCTGCCCGTCCCGCCCGCGTTCCGGCTCGCGCCCGAGGGCCGGGCCACCGTGAACCAGACCTTCGAATCGCTCACCCTGCTGCCGGGCGGCCGGACCCTGGTCGCCGGGGTCGAGGGCCCGCTCGCCGGCGACGGCAAGGACGCGCAGGGCCGCACCCTGCAACGCATCCAGACCTGGGAACGCCGCTGGGACGGGCAGTTCGTCCTCGGCCGCCAGTACGCCTACCCCGTCGACGCCGGCCACGGCCTGGTCGAACTCGCGCCGACCCGCGACGGGCGGCTGATCGTGCTGGAACGCGGCTTCACCCAGCAGTTCGCCATCACCGTACGGCTCTACGTCGCCGACCCGCTCGGCGCGAGCGACACCACGAAGGTCGACACCCTCACCGCCGGCCCCGGCCTGCGGGTCGCCCGCAAGACGCCGATCGGCGACCTGAACGACTGCCCGACGCTCGGCGCCCCGTCGAAGCTGCCGCAGAACCACCCGCTGGTCGACAACGTCGAGGGCATGGTCGTCCTCGACGACGACACCCGCGGTCGCACCCGACTGCTGCTGGCCAGTGACGACAACGAGTTCCCGCAGCAGATCACCCGGCTCTACACGCTGGACGTCCGCCTGCCGGCGCGGGGCCACCGGTAGGCAGCGCCCTACGGTCCGACCACGCCCCGGGCCACGCCGAGCGCCACCAGGTCCTGGGGACGGATGCGCAGTTGCTCCGCCGTCTCCGGGGCGCGGTCGGCGGGGCGCTTGAGGATGGCCGCCGCCAGCTCCGGGGCGATCACCGAGAAGTAGCTGTCCGGCGTCACCCAGGTGTTCCCGGGCGCGGCCAGCGCGAGCGCGCCCCCCGAGCCGCCCTCGCCGATCAGCAGGGTCGTCACCGGGACCGTGGCCGCGGCGAGCGCCGCGAAGGTGTCGGCGATGGCCGCGCCGGCCCCCGCGTGCTCGGCCGCGGCGTCGTTGGCCGCGCCCGGGGTGTCCACCAGGGTCAGCACCGGGATCCCGAGCCGGTCCGCGAGGCGCACCACGCGGGCGGCCGTACGGTAGCCCGCCGGGCGGGTGGCGGTGCCGCACTGGGCGGCGTACGCCACGGCCCGCCCGTCCCGCAGCCCGAACCCGCACAGCATGCCCGGGTCGACGCCGCCGGCCCGGTCCCCGGAGAGCGGCAGCCGCAGGTCGAAGTGCGCCTCCAGGTAGGCCTCGGCGCGGGGCCGGGCCGGGTGCCGGGCCTGGAGGACGGCGTCCCAGCCGGTGGCGGGCGGCGCCACGTCGGCCAGCGCGGCCGGGGGCGCCACGGCGTCGGCCGTCCGGGGCGCGGCCAGCACGCGCAGCCAGTCCGCCAGTACGGCGGGCAGCTCCGCGGGAGGCACCACGGCGTCGACGTGCCCGGCGGCGTACTGGCCCTCGGCGGTGTAGGCCGCCGGATCGGCGTCGGCGGGCCGCACCCGGGACCCGGCGAACCCGACCTGCGCGCCGGGGAGCGCGAGCACCACGTCGGCGCCGGCCCCGAGGGTGGCCCAGCCGCCGCCGGTCGTCGGATCGCGCAGCACCGCGATCTGCGGCAGGCCGGCCGCCCGGGTCCGTACGCATTGCGCGGCCACCCGCTGGAGCTGGGCCAGCGCGAGCATCCCCTCCTGCATCCGGGATCCGCCGGTGGCGATGAGCGACACCAGCGGCAGGCCGTGTTCCCGAGCGTGCCCGTACGCGGCTTCGAGCCGGTCTCCGGTGCGGCGGCCGAGGGACCCGCCGAGGAATCCGAACTCGAAGGAGATCAGGGCGGCTTCGTGGCCCCCGATGCGGGCCGTGCCGGTCACGACGGACTCCTGCTCACCGGTGCGGGCCGTGGCCCGGGCCCGGGAGGCGTCGTAGCCCGCCCAGCCGAGGGGGCCGTCGGTCGGTGACTCCCCTGGCGGGGCGGGGAGTTCGGCGAAGCTGTCGGGATCCACGAGGGCGGCGATGGCGGCACGGGCCGAGAGGCGGGTCGTCACCCCCACACCCTAGGCCGCCGCCCAACCCGCCGGCGGGCCGGCCGGGTCGGCCCGCGCCTCAATCGCCGGCGGGACCATGCACGGTCCCGGGCTTCCGCGAAGCCTCCCGGGGCTCCGCCCCGGACCCCGCGCCTCAAACGCCGGCGAGGCTGGATCGGCGGACCTGCGCGTCTCAATCGTCGGCGGGGTTGGATCGGTCGGACCCGGCGTCTCAATCGTCGGCGGGGTTGGATCGGCGGACCTGCGCGTCTCAATCGTCGGCGGGGTTGGATCGGCGGACCTGCGCGTCTCAATCGTCGGCGGGGTTGGATCGGTCGGACCCGGCGTCTCAATCGTCGGCGGGGTCGGATCGGTCGGACCCGGCGTCTCGATCGTCGGCGGGGCTGGACGGGACGGGACGGGGGGCCGCAGGTCGGGGTCGGGGACGGGGTGGGGTGTTGGCCGGGACTAAAACGTGATTTGTTGGCGCGCGGTGCCGCCCGCCAACCGGGCCCGGAACAGGCGCCATAAATCATGCCCGTCCCGGACGACACCCCACCCCGGCACCGGCCCCGACCCACCCGCAGCAGAACCGAACCCCGCCCCCGCCCAGGACCCCCGCCGGCCGGCAGCCCCGCCCCCGACCCTGATCCCGACCCCGACCCCGCCTCCGGACCCGGCCCCCTCCCGACCCCGACCTGCGGCGCCGCCTACAGCGCCGATTCCCAGCGCAGCGTCGTGCCCTGGGTGCCGGTGGGGGTGCGGCCGTCGTCGGAGACGGTCAGGTGGACGTGGGTCGGGGTCGCGTCGATGGCGACCTCGATCGAGGTGACCCCGCTCCGCCGGTGCGCCGCGGCCAGCGCCCCGCGCAGGGCGGCGAGCAGGTCCCCCGCCACCGACTCCGGCAGCAACGCGTCCACCGCGCCCGCGAAGTGCACCGACGGCTGGAAGCCGAGCAACACCGCCGCCCCGCCGGTCTCCCGCAGCACCCGCCCCCGAAACGTCGTCGGCGCGTCGGTCGGCGGCTGCTGAAGGGCGAAGATGGCCGTCCGGACCTCCTGGATCGTGGAGTCCAGCTCGTCGACGGCCCGGCTCAGCTCCTCACCGACCGTGTCCCCGGCCGGCGCGTTCGAGGAGCGCCGCCGGGTGCTCTCCAGCATCATCTCCGTCGCGAACAGCCGTTGGACCACCAGGTCGTGCAGGTCCCGCGCGATCCGGTCGCGGTCCTCGTACACGGCGAGTTGCTCGCGGTCGTGCTGCGCGTCCGCGAGGACGAGCGCCAGCGCGGCCTGCGAGGCGAACTGCGAGGCCAGCAGCCGGTCCACGGCGTCGTACGGCGGCCCGCCCCGTCCCCTGGGCAGGGCCAGCGTGCCGATCAGCTGCCCGCCGCTCTGCAGCGGCAGCATCATGCTCGGGCCGAAGCGCTCCCGCACGTGGGTGGTCATCCGCGGATCCGTCGCCGAGTCCTCGATGAACACCGGTTCCCCGCCCAGCAGTTGCTCCAGCACCGCCGATCCCGGCGCGATCGCCGTGCCGACCAGGTCCCCGGGGTCCCCGTGCGTGGAGGCGGCGACGATCTCCATGCCGCCCTCGGGGGTCGGCTGGAGCACGACCCCGGCCGCCGCGTCCGCCAGCAGCCGGGCCCGCTCGGCCACGCACATCAGGGCGTCGGCGGCCGGCCGGCCCGCCAGCAGGGTGGTGGTCACCGCGGCGGCGCCCTCGATCCAGCGCTCCCGCCGGCGCACGGTCTCGTACAGCCGCGCGTTGCCGATCGCTATCCCCGCCTGCGAGGCCAGGACGCGCAGCAGCGCGAGGTCCTCCTCGGTGAAGGGGCCGCCGTCGCGCTTCTCCGTGAGGTAGAGGTTCCCGAACACCTCGGTGTGCACCCGGATCGGTACGCCGAGGAAGCCCCGCATCGGGGGGTGACCCGGTGGGAAGCCCGCCGACCGGGGGTCCTGCGTCAGGTCGTTCAGGAGCAGCGGTCGCGGGTCGGTGATCAGCGCTCCGAGCAGGCCGGAGCGGCCGTCGGGCAGCCGGGGGATCGCGGCCCGTTCGGACTCCGTCAGGCCGACGGTGAACAGCCTGGTCAGCCGGGCGCGCTCGGGGTCGACGACCCCGAGCGCGCCGTACCGCGCCGTGCACAGTTCGGCGGCGGATTCCACGATGTGCTGGAGGGTGGCGTGCAGTTCCAGTTCCGAGCCGACGCTGAGGACCGCTTCCAGCAGGACCGGGAGGCCGGCCGTCGCGGCGGCGGGGGCCGTTTCCTCCGTCATCCGGCCAACGGGTTGAGAACCATGGGTGCGATCTTTCCTTCCAGCATCGCGCCGAGACCGAGTACGGCGCACACGTCGGGCCGTTCCGCGATGGCCACGGGCATTCCGGTCTGGTCCCGCAGCATCTGGTCCAGGCCGGGCAGCAGGGCGCTGCCGCCCACCATCATGATCCCCCGGTCCGTCAGGTCGGCGACCAGGTCGGGCGGGCAGTCGCGGAGCACCTTGCCGATGCCGTCGAGCACGGCGGTCAGCGGGGTGTGGATGGCGTCGCGGACGGCCGCGGTGTCCACGTGGACGGAGCGGGCGAGTCCGGTGGCCACGTCGCGGCCGTGGATGAGGGTGGAGGTCGGGCCGCCGGCGGTCAGGCCGTTGCCGTGCAGGGCCAGCTGGAGCGGGCGTACGGCCTGGCTCGGGAGCATCAGCTCGTGGGCGTGCCGCAGGTGCTGGACCACGGCGTGGTCGATGGCCTCGCCGCCGACGGGGATCCGCTGGGCGGTGACGATCGAGCCGAGGGACAGGACCGCCACCTGGGTGGCCGCCGCCCCGCACACCATGATCATCGTCGCGGTCGGCTGCTCCACGGGCAGGCCGCAGCCGACGGCCGCCGCGATCAGGGTGTCGACGAGTTCGACGCGCCGGGCGCCGAGTCCGACGAGGGTCTCGACGGTGGCCCGCTGGGCCAGCGGGTCGGCGTCGTGCGGGGTGCAGGCGGCGGCGCGCAGCCGGGGCTTGCGGCGCAGTGCGCGGCGCAGCTTCTCGCCGAGCAGGTGACGCAGCATCCGCTGCGCCATTTCGATGTCGACGACGGTGCCGCCGGAGACCGGACGCACGACCCGGATGTAGTCGGGCGTGCGGCCCGTCATCCGTTCGGCGAAGGTGCCGACGGCGATGAGCGCGCCGGTTCGCGTGTTGACGGCGGCGACGCTGGGCTCGTCGACGACCAGTCCGGCGCCCTTGACGTACACGCGGGTCCTGGCGGCTCCCAGGTCGACGGCGACGTGGCAGCGGCGCAACTGCTCAAGACTGACGGTCACGGCAGATCCTCCCGAGAGCACTGACGCAAGGGACCGGCGGGTGCCGGTCGCATTTCATATCTTCTCGGGTAAATGGGGTATGGCGCCCGTTGGGATGCTCCGGGCGGGGTGTGTCACATGGGTCCGGAGGTGCTGCACGGGGGTGGATTTCTGTACCGACAGGCCGCACGATGCGCGCACGTCCGCGCTACTGGCGCGTAACAAGGTAAAGGGGACCCGATGCTGACGCCCCGCCAGACGATCCTCGCGCTCCTGGCGCTCTGCGCCGCGCTGCTCGCGCCCCTGCCGGCCCACGCGGCGACCGGCGGCCCCCCGGTCGGCGCCCCCGCCGCCGCCCGCAACCCGGTGGTCCTCGTCCACGGTTACAACGCCGACCCGGGTGTCTGGGGCTCCCTGCGGGAGGACCTGAAGGCCGACGGGTACACCGACTCGGAGCTCTTCTCGTGGGGTTACGACACCCACCAGTCCGTCAACGAGGTCCTCTCCGGGCGCCTCGCCGCGTACGTCGACCAGGTCCGCCGTCAGACCGGCGCCGCCAGGGTCGACATCGTCGGCCACTCCTTCGGATCCCTCGTCAGTCGCTGGTACGTCAAGCACGGCGGCGGCGGCGCCACCGTCGGCCGCTGGATCTCGCTGGCCGGCCCCAACCACGGCACCTCCACCGCCTGGGCCTGCGCGCTGTGGGACCAGGCCTGCCGGGACATGACCCCCGGCTCCTACGTCGTGAAGAACCTGGCCGCCGGGGACGAGACCCCGGGGCAGGTGCGGTACGCGACCTTCTGGTCGGAGTGCGACGAGATCGTCAACCCCGACAGCAGCGTCCCGCTCGCCGGCGCGACCAACACGCCGGTCGGCTGCCTGGACCACAACGACCTGCTCGGCGACGAGGCCACGTCGGCCGGGGTCCGCGCCTTCCTGGCCTCCTGAACCCGCCCCGCCCCGCCCTCAGCCCGTCCCCGGCACCCCGTCGCCGCCGTCGACGACCCGCTGGAGCAGTCCGTACGTGAACTCCGCCACGCGGGGCCGGCCCGAGGCCGTGAACGCGAGGCGCCGGCGGGTCGGGGCGGTGCCCTCCATGGGCAGCGCCGGGGGGAAGGCCCGCGCGACCTCGTCCACCGTCGCCGACCAGGGCCGCAGATCGGCGGCCGTCTCCAGAACGGGACCCGGCAGGCCCGGGGCCCGGACCAGCCACTCGTTCCACACCGCCGCGTCCGGCGCGGCCAGCACCTCGAACCGCAGTTCCGGCCAGAGCGGGAGCGCCCACAGCAGCGCCTCGCACTCCAGGTCGCCGATGGTCCGCCGCTCCACGGACTCCGGCGGCCCGAGCACGGACCGGTAGCGGGCCAGGGCCCCGCGGGAGCGGGGCGAGCGGACCATGGCCTGCCAGCGCTTGTTCGCCTCGCGCTGCTCGGCGAGGCCGGCGCCCATCCGCAGCCGGGCCTCCTCGGCGAGGTCCGGCTGGAAGTCCGCCATCCTGCGCAGCAGGACGAGCTGGAATGCGGTCGGGCCGAAGGTCGTACGGGCGCCGGGACGCGGGTTCGCAGTCATGGAGGCAAAGATTCCACACAGGATCCTTACGAACCCGCGATGCGGAAGTCGTGGTCGACCGCGTAGCCTGCGGGCGCCATGGACTACTGCCACGCCTGTCGGAGGCACCTCAACGGCGCACTCGCGTGCGCCGGCTGCGGAACTCCGGCCGCCCACCTGATACCCGCCGCGCCGACCGCGGGGGCGGCGCCCCCTGCCGTGCCGCCCGGCTCCGACCCACCGGCCGCGTTGTCGGAGGTGTTCGCCGACTCGCTCGTGGTGCTGTCCGGCCCGGACGAGGGCCGGGCCGGAGCCCGTCGGCGGGCCGGCGGCCGGCGCCGGACCCGGCGGACCGTGCTGTCCGTGGGCCTCGGGCTGGCGCTCGCGGCCGGCAGTTCGATCGCGGTGGCCCGGATCGTGACCGACGACGAGGGCGCCGACCGGGCCGCCAAGGTCGTCATGAAGGACGAGACGGAGCCGCAGCAGGCGGTTCCGGCCCCGGCCCTGACCACCGGTGCGGCGCCGTCGACCAAGGTCGGCGGGGGCGCCGGGTCGGCGAAGGGCGCCGCGGGCGCCACGAAGTCGGCCGGGCCCACGGCGTCGCCGAGCGCGTCCGTGTCCGCATCGGCGGCGCAGGCCTCCGCCTCGGCGAAACCGGAGCCCTCGCAGAGCAGTACCGGGACCTCCGTACGCCCGTCGAAGCCCGCGCAGCCCGCTCCGAGCACCTCCGCGACGTCGAAGCCGCCGCAGCCCACGCCCACGAAGACGAAGCCGGCGAAGCCGACGCCCAAGCCGACGCCCACCGAGGACGACTGCTGGCTGTTCTGCTGGTGAGCCGCCGGGCGGTCAGCCCAGCATCCTCCTGAGCAGGTCCCGCAGCGCCGTGCGCTCGTCCGCCGACAGCCCGGAGAGGGGCTCGCGGGCGAAGTCCAGGGACTCGCGCAGTCGCTCCGCCGTGTGCAGGCCCTCTTCGGTGGGCGCGGCCAGTTTCACCCGGCGGTCGGCCGGGTCCGGACGGCGTTCGACCAGTCCGCGGGTCTCCAGCCGGTCGATGATGCCGGTCACGTTGGACGGCTCGCAGCGCAGCTTCTGCGCGATGCGGCGCATGGGCAGCGGCTCCATGGACAGCAGCGCCAGTACCCGGGCCTGGGCTCCGGTGAGCTGGTGGCGTGCGGCCGCGTCCTCGTACTCCATGTGGTAGCGGGCCACGACGTCGCCGATGAGCTCGACGACCTCAAGGGTCACTGGGTCTGTGCGACGACTGGGCATGACACCAGCGTACCCATTTACTTGACAACATGAAATATCCAGCTGCATGGTTGTTTCATGTGGTGAAGCACTTTCGGGTGCGACGCCGTCCTTCCCCCAGGTCATCAGGAGTGCCCCATGTCCGAGATCCCTGCCGTCAGCCGCGAATGGCACCTCGTCCGCCGCCCGCAGGGCTGGCCCGTCGCCGAGGACTTCGCCCTGCGCGAGGTTCCGGTGTCCGCCGAGCCCGCCCCCGGCCGGATCCTGGTCCGCAACCTCCACATGTCCGTCGACCCCTACATGCGCGGCCGGATGAACGAGACCAAGTCCTACATCCCGCCCTTCCAGCTCGACGAGCCGATGCAGGGCGGCGCGGTCGGCGAGGTCGTCGCCTCCGCCGCCGAGGGCTTCGCGGTCGGTGACCACGTCCTGCACCACCTCGGCTGGCGCGAGTACGCGGAGCTCGACGCGGCGTACGCCACCAAGGTCGACGCGAAGATCGCCCCGCTCTCCGCCTACCTCGGCGTCCTCGGCATGCCGGGCCTGACCGCCTACGCGGGCCTCTTCGAGGTGGCCTCCTTCAAGGAGGGCGACGCCGTCTTCGTCTCCGGCGCGGCCGGCGCCGTCGGCGGTCTCGTCGGCCAGTTCGCGAAGATCAAGGGCGCCTCCCGGGTGATCGGCTCCGCCGGCTCGGACGAGAAGGTGACGCTCCTCACCGAGAAGTACGGCTTCGACGCCGCCTTCAACTACAAGAACGGCCCCGTCGCCGAGCAGCTGCGCGCCGCCGCCCCCGAAGGCATCGACGTCTACTTCGACAACGTCGGCGGGGACCACCTGGAAGCCGCGATCTCCTCGCTCAACGTCCACGGCCGCGCCACCCTCTGCGGCGCCATCGCCGGCTACAACGACACCGAGCCCGCACCGGGCCCGCGCAACCTGATGATGGTCATCGGCAAGCGGCTGCGGCTCCAGGGCATCCTCGTCGGGGACCACGCCGACCTGCAGCAGCAGTTCGTCCAGGACGTGGCCGGCTGGCTGAACTCCGGCGAGCTCCGCTACGACGAGACGGTCGTCGAGGGCGTCGAGAACGCGACCTCGGCCTTCCTCGGAATGCTCCGCGGCGAGAACACCGGAAAGATGATCGTTTCCTTCACCGGTTAGGCTCACTGCACACCGTCGTGATCGTGGGCGCGCATCACGGCGATTCATCCGGAGGATTTGCTTTCATGTCCATCACCCAGTCCGACGTCAAGTACACCGCCGTGGCCACCGCCGAGAACGGCCGTGACGGTCGCGTCGCCACCAGCGACGGCAAGCTCGACGTCGTCGTGAACCCGCCGAAGGAGCTCGGTGGCAACGGCGAGGGCACCAACCCCGAGCAGCTGTTCGCCGCCGGCTACAGCGCCTGCTTCCAGGGTGCCCTCGGTGTCGTCGCGAAGAACGAGAACGCCGACATCTCCGGCTCCACCGTCACCGCCGAGGTCGGCATCGGCAAGAACGACGACGGCTTCGGCCTGATCGTCAAGATCTCCGCCGTGATCCCCAACGTGGACGCCGCCACCGCCAAGGACCTCATCGAGAAGGCCCACCAGGTCTGCCCGTACTCCAAGGCGACCCGCGGCAACATCACGGTCGAGCTGGCCGTCTGACAACCGCCGTACGCAGCGAAGGCCGCACCCCTCCCGGAGGGGTGCGGCCTTCGCCGTAAACTGGCCCCATGCGTGATCTTGCGGGGGGCTTCCGGTACTTGCTGGCCGGACAGCGATGGGTGTTCGGACACGGCCGCTGGCTGGGCTTCGGCCTGCTGCCGGGCGTCGTCGCGCTGGTGCTGTACGTCGGGGCGCTGATCGGGCTGTTCCACGGCGCCGACGACTTCACCGCCTGGGCGACGCCCTTCGCCTCGGACTGGTCCTCACCGTGGCTCGACATCTTCCGCGGCACCCTGACCGCGCTGGTCTTCGCCCTCGGCCTGTTCCTCACCGTGATCACCTTCACCGCGGTGACCCTGCTGGTCGGCCAGCCCTTCTACGAGTCCCTCTCCGAGCAGGTCGACCGGACCGAGGGCGGCGAGGTCCCCGAGTCGGGCCGTTCCCTGTGGGCGGACCTGTGGATCTCCGCCCGGGACAGCCTGCGGCTGCTGCTGCGCGTGGCCCTCTTCGGCATCCTGCTGTTCGCCCTCGGGTTCGTCCCGGTGCTCGGGCAGACCGTCGTCCCGGTCATCGGGTTCTGCGTCTCCGGCTTCTTCCTGACCCAGGAGCTCACCTCCGTCGCCCTCCAGCGGCGCCGCGTGGACCTCGACGAGCAGCTGACCCTGCTGCGCGGGCGCCGCGCGCTGGCCCTCGGCTTCGGGGTGCCGCTGGTGCTGTCGTTCCTCGTCCCGTTCGTCGCCGTGTTCCTGATGCCGGGCGCGGTGGCCGGGGCGACGCTGATGGCCCGCGAACTGGTCGGCGCCGACGAGGAGCACCCGCCGGGCGAGGCGCCGGACGCCAAGGGCGGACCCGACGGGCTCGGCCGGACGCCCCCGGTCCCCGGCTTCGGGCCGCCGCCCTCCTCGTACGCGTAGGGGCGCTCCCCGCTCCCCGCTCCGCCGCCCTCCGCGTACGCCCGAGCGCGCGTCCCGCTACGCCGCCGCGCGCCGCAGCAGGGTGATCGCCCCGGCGGTGTCCTCGCCCGCGTGGGCGGCCGGGTCGGCGGCCAGCCGCTCCCGCATCAGGTCCAGGTACGGGGTGATCAGCTCGGCGCTGACGCCCTGCTCGGCAGCGGTCGTCAGCAGCGTCCCACCGGCCGCGACCTGCATGGCCAGGTTGGACTCGACCCCGGAGGTGAAGTCCCGGGAAGTCAACCGCTCGGCGGCGTTCCCGACGAAGAACCCCATCGCACCCAGCCACTCGGACAGCAGCGGGGACAGGCTCGCGGGGGCGATGTCCTCGCCCTCGATCAGGGCGTAGGCGTGCGAGATCCCCGCGAACAGGCCGTACATCGCGCTGAGCAGCGCCACGTCGTGCAGGGCCGCGTGGCCCGGGTCCTCGCCGACGAAGCGGGCCCCGGCCGGGACCTCCAGGGCGGCCCGGTGGGTGTCGAACAGGGCGCGCGAGCCGCTGTAGAAGACGTACCCGCCGGTCTCCGGGGCGCCCATCATCGACGGCGTGCCCATGATCCCGGCGTCCACGAAGCGGGCCCCGCGGGCCTGCGCCCAGGCGGCCCGCGCCCGACCCTCCGCGGGCGTACCGGTGGTGAGGTTGACCAGGTCCTTGCCGCTCAGGTCGACGCCTTCGAGGGTGGCGTCGATGGACTTGTCGTCCAGCAGGCAGAGCACGACCAGGTCGTTCGCGGCGACCGCCGCGGCGGGGTCGGCGGCGACGAGGGCGCCTTCGGGGGCCAGGGCCCCGGCCTTGGCGGCGGTGCGGTTCCAGACGGTGAGCGGGTGCCCGGCGGCGAGCCAGGTGCGGGCGAGGACGGTCCCCATGGCGCCGAGGCCGAGGAGGGTGAGCGGGCTCTGCGTGGTGTGCGTGTCGGTCATGGCGTTTAGCCTGGTGGCAGGCGGTGAACCGCTCAAGTACGCACTTCGGAGTGGGTGGTTACCCCGAAGTGAGCGAGCAGGTGGGGAGGGGTGCGCGATGGCGCTGACACGCAGGCCCGGAGCGGATCACTGCGGGATCGCCGCGGCGATGTCGGTGATCGACGGCAAGTGGAAGGTCTCGCTCCTTTGGGAGCTGGACCAACATCCGGGACGGCGCTTCGGTGAGCTGCGCCGACTGGTTCCCGGCGTCTCGGAGAAGGTCCTCGCCGCGCAACTGCGCGAGCTGGAGGCCGACGGGATCGTCCACCGCGAGGTGTACGACGAGGTCCCGCCCCGGGTGGAGTACTCGCTGACCCCGCTCGGCCAGGAACTGAACACGGCCCTGGAGGCGCTGGGCGCCTGGGGCAGCCGGCACCTCCTGCCGGCCCCGGCCCCGGCGTCGGCCCGCACGCCGACGCCGACGGCGGCGGTCGCCGGCTGACCGCCGCCCGACGGATCGGGCGGCGGCGCCGGTGGCCCCCTCGGGAGGGCTCCCGTCAGGCGGTGGACCGGGCGGGACCCTCCGCGGGCACCTCCGCAGTCACCACGCCCTCCTCCGCCGGGCCCGCCTCCGCGAGCAGCGCCCCGCCCGGGGCCCACACGGCCGAACGGCCGCAGCCCGTCCACCGACCGGCCGGGCCGACGTGGTTGGCGAGGACCACGTACAGGCCGTGGTCCCGGGCGATGCCCGGGTAGATCCGGGCGCGCTCGCCGATCCCGTCGCCCGAGCCGTACAGGGTGCTCGCCAGGTGGACCCGGCAGCCGTCGGCCGCCGCCCGACCGGTCAGCTCCGGGAAGTGGTTGTCGTAGCAGACGCCCAACGAGAAGCGGATGCCGCCCAGTTCGAAGCGCCCGTCGTCGGAGCCGGCCCGGAAGGCGTCGTGCTCCTGCTGGTAGAGGTGCTGCTTCGCGTACGTGGTCAGCAGCGCGCCGTCCGCGCCGTACACCAGCGTCGCGATGAAGGGGCGGCCCCCGTCGGCGGCGGGCAGCGCGACGTTGACCGCGCCGGCGATCCCCGCGGAGCGCAGCGGGTCCAGGCGGGGGTCGTCGGCGGCGGTCCACAGCCCCGGATCGGCGGCGAGCGCCTCCAACTCGTAGCCGGTGAGCGTGAACTCGGGGAACACCACCAACTCGGCGCCCCGTTCGCGGGCCGAGGCGGCGAGCTCCGCCGCCCGGGCGGCGTTGGCCCCGACGTCGCCGGGAACGCAGCTCAGTTGCGCGGCGGCGATCCTCACGCGCCGGCCCCGGCCGTCTTGATCGGCGCCGGGACGAACCGCGCTTCCAGGGACTCGACCACGACGTGGTGGTCGGAGAACGGCGAGTCGGTCACCGTGCACCCGCGCCGGACCTCACTGCCGAACAGGTAGTCGATCTTCGCGCCGGAGCCGTGCGTGGCCCGCCCGGTGCGCGCGGTGCCGCTCTGGTCGCACTCCCGGTAGCCGCCGTCGAGTTCGGGGCGGGCGGTGTAGAGGCCGGCGGGCCACACCCAGGCGTCCTTGGGGTTCGTGGAGTCGGGGGAGAGGGCGTTGAAGTCCCCGCCGAAGACCGTGCCCGGGAAGGTGTTCACGACCGCCTTGATCTCCTTGAGCTGGTCGTCCCGGTAGTCCCACGTCGGGTGGTCCGGGTTGCTGCCCAGCGGCGAGAGGTGGACGTTGCACAGCCGGATCCGCAGCTCCGCCGACGTGGCGCACTGGAAGGGCCGCTGCTGTCCGACGTACGGCTGCGTCGTCGGGTACTCCCGGGCGTCCGTCAGCTGCCCCTTGAGCACGATCGCGGTACCGATGCGGTCGGCCCGTCCGTTGTCCTCGCCGCAGCGGCTGTTCCACTTGCCGGAGGCGCCCTGGGACCACTGGTACGGGGCGAAGCTCTTGCTCCAGTCCGGGCCCAACTGGGTCATCAGGGCCGCGAGATCGTCCTCGCAGACCTCCTGGAGCAGTACGGCCCGCACGTCCTGGCTCCGGACCTGGTCCTTCACCACGTCGATCTTCTGCTGCGGCGCACCGGTGCCCTCGCAGTGCCAGGTGGCGCGCTGCGAGCCGCACATGTTCCAGGACATGACCTGGTACGGCGTCGTGGCGGCGGCGGCCGACGGCGTACCCAGGCCGGTGGCGAGCAGTAGGGCGGTCAGGACCCCCGCGCTCCTCATCGGTACTCCGGACGTGCTCATGAAAACTCCCCGTTCTCGGACGACTTGGTCGCCGATCAAGGTATCCGCACGTCCGGCCCTGTCAGTTGGCGGGCCCGGGGCCGCGGAGCAGCGTCAGGAAGGAGCGGAACGCGGCGGGCATGTCCACCGATTCGGGGGCGAGGAGCCACTGGTACTGGAGGCCGTCCATCACCGCCGTCAGCAGGGGGGCGGCCTGCTCCGGGGTCAGGCCCGAGGGCAACCGCTCCCCGAACTCGGCGCGCAGCACCGCCGCCATCTCGCCGCGCACCTGGGCGTAGCGCTCGGTGAAGAACGCGCGGGCCGGGTGGCCGTCGGTCACGCTCTCGCCCAGCAGCGCCGAGAAGGTCTGCACGATGCCGGGCCGCATGGCGTTGTACTCGACCAGCGAATCCAGCAGGTCCAGCCGCCAGGCGCCGCCGGCGACGCGCGAGCCGCCCCCGGTGTCCCAGCGGTCGCGTTCCTCCAGCACCGCCACGAGCAGGGACTCCTTGGTCGGGAAATAGTGCAGCAGGCCCTGCTGGGTCAGGCCCACGCGCTCGGCGACCGCGCCCAGGGCGGCGCCCCGGTACCCCCGCTCCGCGATCACCTCGACCGCCGCGCGGACGATCTCGCCGCGCCGCTCCTCGCTCCTCGCCCTGGCCATGGCCGGCACCCCTTCCGTTCTCGCCCGCAAGCAGGACCGTACGGCATCCCAATGTCACGAACCCATCACGAACCCTACCGTTCACCAGGGAACGGGTCCACCATGGGGCCACCGCACCCACCGCACCGCACTCAACGAGGAGGCACGGCCGTGACCGATGCTGCCCAGAACGGCGACCAGACCCGGGACGAGACCCGCGACGTGAGCGGCGCCGGGACCCGCGACGCGAGCGGGGACCGGATCCGCGAGGACGCCGTGGAGGCGGCCCTCGGGAAACTGGACCTGGACACCAAGACCCGCCTGCTGGCCGGTCAGGACATGTGGTCCCTGCCCGCCCTCCCCGAGATCGGCCTGAGCTCCCTGGTCATGTCCGACGGCCCGATCGGCGTGCGCGGCGTGCGCTGGACCGCCGACGACCCGTCGATCGCCCTGCCCTCGCCGACGGCCCTGGCCGCGTCCTGGGACCCGGCCCTCGCCCGCCGGGCGGGCCGGCTGCTGGCCCAGGAGGCCCGCCGCAAGGGCGTCCACGTCCTCCTGGCGCCCACCGTCAACCTGCACCGCTCGCCGCTCGGCGGCCGGCACTTCGAGTGCTACTCCGAGGACCCCTACCTCACCGGGGAGATCGGCAGCGGCTACGTCAACGGCGTGCAGGACGGCGGGGTCGGCACCACCGTCAAGCACTTCGTCGGCAACGACGCGGAGACCGAACGCTTCACCGTCGACTGCGTCATCGCCCCGCGCCCGCTGCGCGAGCTGTACCTGGCACCGTTCGAGGCCATCGTGGCCAACGCCCACCCGTGGGGGATCATGACCTCCTACAACCGCCTCAACGGCACCTCGATGACCGAGAACACGCACCTGGTGAACGAGGTCCTGCGCGCCGAGTGGGGCTTCGACGGGTACAACGTCTCCGATTGGATGGCGGCCCGCTCCACCACCGGTGACATCCTCGGCGGCCTCGACGTGGCCATGCCCGGCCCCGACACCGTCTACGGCCCCGCCCTCGCCGAGGCCGTCCGGGCCGGGGAGGTACCCGAGTCCGCGGTGGACGCCGCCGTCCGCAACGTACTGCGGCTCGCCGCCCGCGTCGGCGCCCTGGAGGGCGCCCCGCCCGCGGTCACCGAGGTGCCGGACGCCGTGGACGGGCAGGCCCTGGCCCGGGAGATCGCGGCCCGCGGCTTCGTCCTCGTGCGCAACGAGGGCGGCGTGCTGCCGCTCGCCGGGGGCGGGGGCCGCACCGTCGCCCTGCTCGGCGCCGCCGCCCGCGACGCGCGCATCCTCGGCGGCGGCAGCGCCACCGTGTTCCCCGAGCGGCTGATCACGCCGCTGGACGGCCTCACCGAGGCCCTTCCCGAGGGCGCCCTGACCTTCGCCGTCGGCGCCGACCCGAGCGAGGAACTCACCCCGGCCGACAAGGGCTTCACCTTGCGCGCCGTCTGCCGCGACGCCGCCGGCGCCGTCCTCGGCGAAGGCAGCCTGCCGAGCGGTCAGGTCCAGTGGATCGGCGACGACCTGCCCGCGGGCGTCTCGTACGGGACCCTGGCGAGCATCGAGGTCACCGGTACCTTCCTGCCGCGCGAGAGCGGCGACCACGCCTTCGGCACCCGGGGGTTGGGCGCCTTCGCCCTCACCGTCGACGGAACGCTCCTGTGGGAGGGCGTCCAGGAGCTGGGCAACGAGGCCGACCCCTTCGAGGCCTTCTTCGGCGCCCCCAGCGAGCGCGCCGGGATCCCGCTCACCGAGGGGCGGCCCGTGGAGGTGTCGCTGACCTATCGGGTCCCCGACATGGGGGCGGTGTCGCTCAAGGCGATCATGTTCTCGCTGCTCCACCTCGGACCGCGGCGCGATGCCGACGACCTGATCGCCGAGGCCGTGGAGGCCGCCCGGAACGCCGACACCGCCATCGTGGTCGTCGCCACCACCGAGCGGGTCGAGTCCGAGGGCTTCGACCGGGAGGACCTCACCCTGCCGGGCCGCCAGGACGACCTGGTGCGGGCCGTCGCCGCGGTGAACCCGAACACCGTCGTCGTGGTCAACGCGGGGTCCCCGGTGGAGCTGCCCTGGCGCGAGGAGGTCGCCGCGGTCCTGCTGACCTGGTTCCCCGGGCAGGAGGGCGGGGCCGCGCTGGCCGACGTACTCCTCGGGGACGCCGAGCCCGGCGGACGCCTGCCCACCACCTGGCCCGTCGCCTTCGCCGACGCGCCCGTCACCGAGGTGATCCCGACCGAGGGGCGCCTGGAGTACGCGGAGGGGCTCCTCATCGGCTACCGGGCCTACGAGGCGGGCTCCGTCGTGCCCGCTTACCCCTTCGGGCACGGACTGGGATACACGGACTGGGCGTACGAGTCCCTGGAGGCCGGCCCCGAGGGCGTGCGGGTCCGGCTCACCAACATCGGCACCCGGCCGGGCCGCGAGGTCGTCCAGGTCTACCTGGCGCCCGTCGCCGACAGCGTGGAACGGCCCGCCAGCTGGCTGGCGGGCTTCGCGGGCGTCGAGGCCGGTCCCGGGGAGAGCGTCGAGGTGGAGATCGCCCTGCCCGCCCGCACCTTCGAGATCTGGGACGAGGAAGCCCGCGGCTGGCGTCGCATCGGCGGCGGCTACGAGGTCCGCGCGAGCCGCTCGCACACCGACACGCGGCTGACGGTCACGCTCGACCTGGCGTGACCCGACCTGGCCCGACCCGACCCGACCCGACCCGACCTGGCCCGACCCGACGGTGCGTGACGCGCCGTCATGCGAACCGCCGTCATATGACCTGACGGCCCGGCGCGGAGCACCGCGCCCACCGCCGCCCGACACGCCGGAAGGCCGAATGGCCTGAAGTCGACGCTCGCGCGGCCCCGGAACGGACCGGAGGCGGGACCTGACACCCGCCTCCGGTCCTCCGCGTCAACGCGGCGGCTCGGCCGCCGTCACCTGCCGGTGCGCAAGTTCGGCCAGCCGCGCCTGCCCGTCCTTGCCCGGGTGGAACCAGTCCCAGTGGCTCAACTGATCCGCCGCGAACGGGTACTGGAACACCGCGCCGCCGTCGTAGCGGCACAGCGCGTCCTTGCCGCAGACCTCGCGCAGGACCTCGTTGTACTCGACCACCCGCGCCCGCACCTGCTCCCGACGGGCCGTGGCCCCCGCGGTCGCCGACAGCGGTTCGGCCAGCATGGACTGACAGATCCCCAGCTTCCAGATCTGCCGCACCATCGGACTGTCCTTGCCCTGCTCCCACAGCCGCTGGAGGTCGGGCACGGAGGACACGTACACCTGGGAGGCGGGGGACGCCGCCCGCAGTTCCTTGAGCGCCTTGTCGAACCCCTCGCGGAACTCCGCCACCGGGGTCATCGACGAAGCCGTCGGCCGGCAGGCGTCGTTCGAGCCCACCATCACCGTGACCAGGTCGGGCTTGTGTCCGGCCGCCGCGGTCAGCTGCGCCGACAGGTCCGCCATCCGGGAGCCGGTCACCGCGTAGTTCCAGCTGCGCGCCTGCGCCTGCGTCTCGCCCAGCAGTCGTGCGGCGAGGGAGCGGACCAGGGGGTCGTTCCCGGTGGACCAGGACGCCTCCGGACAGTCCGCCAGCACCGAACACGCGTCGAAGCCGCGGGTGATGGAATCGCCGACGGCGGCGATCGAGGTGGGCGCCGTGTTCCAGCGCGGCGCGGACTGCGCCCCCCGCTCACCCTCGCCCGCCGGACCGCTCTCGTCACAGGCCGTGAGGGAAGCGGCCAGGACGGCCACCGCCACGCCCGCGCCCGCGAGGGCCCGGCGCGCGCGGCGGCGCGGAGCGGTGGTGCGCATGGGGTGGTCCTCCCTCGTCGCCCCTGGTCCTTCGGGGGCGTCCTGCTGAGTGAATGCTCGGTGTTCGGCGGCCTCGGAGCGACCGTACGTCACACCATGACTCTCGGCGCACGGTAGCTTTTTCCCGTGGCGTTTCGGCCGCCACTGCCGATGCGCAATGTCAAATAATTTCCGTTACATTACATCACGTCACATACTGTCCGTTTTCTGGAGTTTATTCCCGACCTCGTCCCACACTGGAGGTCCCGGTGACGACACGTGGAGTTCTGTACGTGCATTCCGCACCGCGCGCGCTCTGCCCGCACGTGGAATGGGCTGTAGCGGGCGTGCTCGGGGTGCGGGTGAACCTCGACTGGATCCGTCAGCCCGCCTCCCCCGGCACCTGGAGAGCCGAGTTCTCCTGGCAGGCCGAGGTGGGCACCGCCTCTAAACTCGCCTCCGCGCTGCGCGGCTGGCACCTGCTCCGCTTCGAAGTGACCGCCGAACCCTGTCCGACCGCCGAGGGCGAGCGCTACAGCTCCACGCCGGAACTCGGCATCTTCCACGCCGTCACCGGCATGCACGGCGACATCCTGATCCCCGAGGACCGGCTGCGCGCCGCCCTCGCCCGCTCCGTGCGCGGCGAGACCAACCTGGAAGCCGAGATCGCCAAACTCCTCGGGAAGCCCTGGGACGACGAACTGGAACCCTTCCGGTACGCCGGCGAGGGCGCCCCGGTCCGCTGGCTCCACCAGGTCGTCTGACGGCCCCGCCCGAGGGCCGGTACGTGAAGGGCCCCGCCCGGCAGAAGCCGGGCGGGGCCCTTCACGTCGTACGGGACCGCGGATCAGACGCTGCGGAACGCGAGCGTCACGTTGTGACCGCCGAAGCCGAAGGAGTTGTTGATCGCCGAGATCGGACCGTCGACGGGCAGCTTGCGCGGCTCGCCGCGCACGATGTCCGCGTCGATGTCGTCGTCCAGCTCGGTGACGTTGATCGTCGGCGGGGCGATCCGGTGGTACAGCGCGAGGACGGTGGCGACCGTCTCGATGCCGCCCGCGCCGCCCAGCAGGTGACCGGTCATCGACTTGGTCGCGGAGATCGCGATGTGGTCGAGGTCGTCGCCCAGGACCTTGCGCAGGGCCTTCAGCTCGGCCGTGTCGCCCTGCGGGGTCGAGGTGGCGTGCGCGTTCAGGTGCACCAGCTCGGACGGGTCCAGGTTGGTGTTGTCGAGCAGGTTCTGCACCGCCGCCGCCACGCCGCGGCCCGTCGGCTCCGGCTGCGCGATGTGGTGGCTGTCCGCGGACAGACCCTGGCCCAGCACCTCGCAGTAGACGCGGGCGCCACGCTTCGCGGCGTGCTCGGCGGACTCCAGCACCACGACGCCCGCGCCCTCACCGAGGACGAAGCCGTCACGGCCCTTGTCGTAGGGACGGGAGGCGCCGGTCGGGTCCTCGTTGTTCTTCGACATCGCCATCATGTTGGCGAACGCGGCGATCGGCAGCGGGTGGATCGCCGCCTCCGTGCCACCCGCGACGACCACGTCGGCACGGCCCGTACGGATCATCTCGACGGCGTAGCCGATGGCCTCGGCGCCCGACGCGCACGCGCTGACCGGGGTGTGCACACCGGCGCGGGCGTTGACCTCCAGGCCGACGTTGGCCGACGGGCCGTTCGGCATGAGCATGGGGACGGTGTGCGGGGAGACCCGACGCACACCCTTTTCCTTCAGTACGTCGTACTGGTCGAGCAGCGTGGTGACGCCGCCGATACCGGAGGCGATCACGGTGCCCAGTCGCTCGGGAACGATCGACTCGTCCTCGCCCGCCGGCGCCGTGTACCCGGCGTCGGCCCAGGCCTCACGGGCGGCGATGACGGCGAACTGCGCCGAGCGGTCGAGCTTGCGGGCCAGGGGGCGGGGCAGTACCTCGCTCGGATCCACGGCTGCCTGCGCGGCGATGCGGACCGGGAGTTCGGCGAAGCGCTCGCCCTCCAGGGGCGTGACACCGGACCGGCCGGCGAGCAGGCCTTCCCAGGTCGAAGCGCTGTCGCCACCCAGCGGAGTGGTTGCGCCGATACCGGTGACGACCACGGTGCGATTGGTCGGGCTCACAGGAATTCTTTCTCCACGTCTCAGGGGGTGCTGAATTGTCACGGCGCCACCGCCAGGTGGCGACAAACGCTCGGCAGGCTTTAGGCCTGGTTCTTCAGGATGTAGTCCGCGGCGTCGCCGACCGTCTTGAGGTTCTTGACGTCCTCGTCCGGGATCTTGACGTCGAAGCGCTCTTCGGCGGCGACGACGACCTCGACCATGGACAGGGAGTCGACGTCAAGGTCGTCGGTGAAGGACTTGTCGAGCTGGACGTCCTCCTGCGGGATGCCGGCGATCTCGTTGACGATCTCGGCGAGACCTTCGACGATCTCTTCCTGGGTGGCGGCCATGTGGCGCTCCTTCTATAGCTGAATGGGTTGATCAGGGGCGGAACGGATTCCGACCCTAGGGGAGGGTAACGACCGTGGCGGCGTAGACGAGTCCCGCCCCGAAGCCGATGACGAGCGCGGTGTCGCCGCTCTTCGCCGCTCCGGTCGCCAGGAGCCGCTCCATAGCGAGCGGAATCGAGGCGGCCGACGTGTTGCCGGTGGTTTCCACGTCACGGGCGACCGTGACGTGCTCCGGCAGCTTCAGAGTCTTCACCATCGAGTCGATGATCCGCATGTTCGCCTGGTGCGGAATGAAGACGTCCAGGTCTTCGGCGGTGATCCCGGCGGCGTCGAGAGCCTGCTGGGCCACCTTGGCCATCTCGAAGACGGCCCAACGGAAGACCGCCTGACCCTCCTGCGTGATGGCCGGGAACTTCTCCCCGCCGCCCTTGCCGAGGTACTCGTCCCACGGCACGGTCTGCTTGATGGTGTCGGACTTGTCGCCCTCCGAACCCCACACCGTGGGGCCGATGGCCGGTTCGTCCGACGGACCCACGACCACGGCGCCCGCACCGTCACCGAACAGGAAGGCCGTCGCGCGGTCCTCCAGGTCGGTCAGGTCCGAGAGCCGCTCGACGCCGATGACGAGGACGTACTGCGCCGAACCCTCGACCACCATGCCCTTGGCGAGGGTCAGACCGTAGCCGAAACCGGCACAGCCCGCGGAGATGTCGAACGCGGCGGGCTTCACCGCGCCCACGCGGTGGGCGATCTCCGTCGCCACGGCCGGGGTCTGCTTGAAGTGCGAGACCGTCGAGACGATCACGGCGCCGATCTGCTCCGGGGAGATCCCGGCATCGGCCAGCGCCTTCCCGGACGCCTCCACCGACATCTGGGCGACCGTCTCGTGCGGCCCGGCCCAGTGCCGCGTGGCGATGCCCGACCGGGAACGGATCCACTCGTCGGACGAGTCGATCGTCTCCAGGATGACCTCGTTGGGCACCACACGGGTCGGACGGTAGCCACCGACACCCAGGATGCGGGCGTACGGGGAGCCCTTGGCCGGCTTGATCTTGGACATGCTGTGTGGGCTCCTTCTCTCAGGCCGCGTGCTCGGCGAGGAGCGCCGCGGCCTTTTCGAGATCGTCCGGCGTCTTCAGGGCCACGCTCGGCACACCCTTGAGGGCGCGCTTGGCCAGACCCGTCAGCGTGCCACCGGGGCACAGTTCGACGATCCCGGAAACGCCCAGCGAAGCGAACGTCTCCATGCACAGGTCCCAGCGGACCGGGTTCGCGACCTGGCCGACCAGGCGGGCGACGACGTCGGCGCCCGAATCGATGACGAGGCCGTCCCTGTTCGACACGTACTTCAGGACCGGGTCGGCCGGGGTGAGGGCCTGGGCGGCCTTCTCCAGCTCGGCGACCGCGGGGGCCATGTGGTGCGTGTGGAAAGCGCCCGCGACCTTGAGGGCGACGACCTTCATGGAGCCTTCGGGCTTCTCGTCCACCAGGGCGGCGATCTGCTCGACGGTACCGGCGGCCACGATCTGGCCCGCTCCGTTGATGTTGGCCGGGGTGAGCCCCAGCTTCTCCAGATGTGCGACCACCACGTCCTGGTCGCCGCCGAGGACGGCGGCCATGCCGGTCTCGGTGACGGCGGCCGCGTCGGCCATGCCCAGACCGCGGGTCCGGACGAACGACAGCGCGTCCGCGTCGGACAGTACGCCCGCGACCGCTGCGGCGGTGATCTCACCGACGCTGTGGCCCGCCACGGCGCCGAAGGCCGAGGACGCGCCGAGCGCCGAAGCGGACAGGAGACCCGCTGCGACCAGCAGCGGCTGTGCCACGGCCGTGTCGCGGATCTCGTCCGCGTCGGCCTTCGTGCCGTAGTGGGCAAGGTCGAGCCCGATGGCGTCCGACCAGCCGGCGACGCGGTCTGCGGCACCGGGGAGTTCGAGCCAGGGAGTCAGGAAGCCGGGCGTCTGAGCGCCTTGGCCTGGAGCGACGAGTACGAGCACCCTCACACTCTCTCTTGTGGATGGTCCCCGCCGCCCGTGGGGACAGGGACGAAGAACCGTCGGGGTAATTGTTGATGTCCGACAAAAGTCTAGGACTGCGGATCCCCGTCGGCCAGACGCCCCAGGATCAGGGCGATTCGCAGCGTGAACGCCGAACGCACATCGGACGGTGACCATCCGGTGACGTCGGTCACACGTCGCAGCCGGTAGCGCACCGTGTTGGGGTGCACGAACAGCATCCGCGCGGCCCCCTCCAGGCTGCTCGCCTGCTCCAGATAGACACTCAGCGTCTCCAGGAGCGCGGAGCCCGCCTCCTCCAGTGGTCTGTAGATCTCCTCCACCAGCTGCTCCCTGGCCGAGGGATCGGACGCGATCGCGCGCTCCGGCAGGAGATCGTCCGCCAGCACCGGTCGGGGCGCGTCCTGCCAGGCCGTACAGGCCTTCAGGCCGGCCGCCGCCGCCTGGGCGGACTTGGTCGCGTTCAACAGGTCCGGGACCACCGGTCCGGCCACCACCGCACCGGCCGCGAACGGCCCGATCAGCGACTTCGCCACCTGCATCGGATTGTCACTGCCGCCCGCGATCACCACGAGGCGGTCGCCGAGCACCCCGGTCAGCACCTGGAGCTTGTGGTGGCGGGCCGCGCGCCGGATCGCCTCGACCGTCAGCTCGCTGTCCCCGTCCGGCGCCGTGCCCAGCACGACGCACACGTGCTCCGGCGAGTTCCAGCCGAGCGCGGCGGCCCGCGACAGGGCGCCCTCGTCGGCCTCGCCCGACAGCACCGCGTTCACGACGAGCGACTCCAGGCGGGCGTCCCACGCCCCGCGCGCCTCGGCGGCCTGCGCGTACACCTGGGCGGTCGCGAAGGCGATCTCCCGGGCGTACACCAGCAGGGCCTCGCGCAGGATCGACTCGTCGCCGGGGGCCGCGACCTCGTCGATCGCGGTCTCCATGACCTCGATCGTCGTCCGCACCATCTCGACGGTCTGACGCAGGGTGATCGCCCGGGTCAGCTCCCGCGGAGCCGTCCCGAACACGTCGGTGGAGATCGCCTGCGGCGTCTCGGGGTGCCGGAACCACTCCGTGAACGCGGCGATCCCGGCCTGGGCGACCAGACCGATCCACGAGCGGTTCTCCGGCGGCATCGCCCGGTACCACGGAAGGGTCTCGTCCATGCGCGCGATGGCGTTGGCGGCGAGTCGACCGGAGGACTTCTCCAGTCGGCGCAGCGTCGCGGCGTGCGGGTGGGCCGGATGCGCGGGACGGGTCTCGGGTGACTGCTCACGTTCGGGTTGGGGCACGGGACAAGACTGCCTTATCGGCGCCCCGGCGCGGACTCCGGTCCCGCGCCCCGTCCCGCCCCTCGGGCTACGGTGGCCCCCATGATTGATGTACGCCGAGCCGTCGACCGGTACGCCGGAGGGGATCCGGGCGCCGGGATCACCACCGGGCACGCCTTCTCCTTCGGGTCCTTCTACGACCCGGACAACATCCGCTTCGGCCCGGTGCTCGCCTGCAACGAGGAGCGCCTCGCGCCCGGCGCGGGCTTCGACGAGCACCCCCACAGCAACACGGAGATCGTCACCTGGGTGGTCGAGGGGGAGCTCACGCACCGGGACGGCGTCACCGGCGGCACGGGCCTGGTGCGGCCCGGCGACGTACAGCGGCTCGGCGCCGGATCCGGGGCCCGGCACGTGGAGCGCAACGACGGGGAGGTGCCGCTGCGGTTCGTGCAGCTGTGGCTGGCGCCGCTCGCCGCCGGCGGCGAGCCCTCGTACGACCTGGTCCGCGGCCTCGTGGACGGCACCCCGTACGAGGTACCGGCGGCCGGGGCGGTGCTGCACGTCCGGCGGCCGGCCGCGGGCCAGCGGGTCCCCGTACCGGACGCGGAGCGCGTCTACCTGCACGTCGTCCGCGGGGACCTGCGGCTCGACGGGGAGGAGCTGGGCCCCGGGGACTCGGCGCGGATCACCGCCGAGAAGGGCCTGGAGGTCACCGCCGGTTCCCCGGGGGAACTGCTGATGCTGGAGCTGCCGCTGTAAGGCCGTCCAGGCCGACCCGGCCGACCCGGCCTAGCCGCGCAGCTCGGCGAGGACCGCGTCGGTGAACGGGGTCCAGGCCTGTGCGGCCCACGGGCCGAACGCGCGGTCCGTCAGCGCGACGCACGCGGCGCGGGCGTCCGGGTCCACCCACAGGAAGGTGCCGGACTGGCCGAAGTGCCCGAAGGCGCGCGGCGAGGAGTTCAGGCCCGTCCAGTGCGGGGACTTGCCGTCGCGGATCTCCAGGCCGAGGCCCCAGTCGTTGGGCGACTGGTGCCCGTAGCCGGGCAGCACGCCCTTGAGGCCCGGGTGGACGACGGAGGTCGCCCCGGCGACCGTACGCACGTCCAGCAGGCGGGGCGCCTGGAGTTCGGCGGCGAAGCGCACCAGGTCGGCGACGGTGGACACGCCGTCCTTCGCGGGCGACCCCTCCAGGGCGGACGAGGTCATGCCCAGCGGCTCGAACACGGCCTGGTGCAGGTACTCGGCGAAGGGGATCCCGGTCGCCTTCGCGATGTGGTCGCCGAGCACCTCGAAACCGGCGTTGGAGTACAGCCGGCGCTGCCCGGGCGGGGCCATCACGCGGTGCTCGTCGAACGCCAGTCCGCTGGTGTGCGCGAGCAGGTGACGGACCGTCGACCCCTCGGGTCCGGCCGGCTCGTCCAGCTCGATGGCGCCTTCCTCGTACGCGACGAGGGCGGCGTACGCGGCGAGCGGCTTGGTGACCGAGGCCAGCGGGAAGCGCTGCTCGACGGGGCCGTGCGCGCCGACCAGGGTGCCGTCGGCGCGCACCACGGCGGCCGCGGCGGTCGGTACCGGCCAGGTGTCGATGATCCGCAGACTGTCCATGCCGTTGCCCGTCCCCGTGCTCTTCGTGCCCGCCGCGCCGTGCGCGCTGTTCGTGCGGCCGAGCCTACTTGCTTGGAGTGCACTCCAAGGTTTTAGCGTGGAGCCATGAGCCTGACGCAGACGCGGTACACGATCAGCGAGGTCGAGGCCCGGACCGGCCTGACCCAGCACACGCTGCGCTGGTACGAGCGGATCGGCCTGATGCCGCACGTGGACCGCTCCCACTCGGGGCAGCGCCGGTTCAGCGACCGGGACCTCGACTGGTTGTCCTTCGTGGGCAAGCTGCGCGCCACCGGCATGTCGGTGGCGGACATGGTCCGGTACGCCGAACTGGTCCGCGAGGGCGAGCACACCGTCGACCAGCGCCGTGAGCTGCTGGAACGCACCCGTACCGAGGTGCGGTCCCGGATCACGGAGCTGACGGACGCCCTCGGCGTACTGGATTTCAAGATCGGGATGTACGAGATGCGCACGGTCGCGGGGAAGGCACGGTCATGACGGAACAGCACGAGCAGCGCCGGCAGCACGGGAACACCGGCATCGAGCGGACGGAACTGGGCAAGGGGGGCCCGGTCGTCGGCGTCCAGGGCCTCGGCTGCATGGGGATGAGCGAGTTCTACGGGGACACCGACGAGGCGGCGGCCCGGGCGACCCTCGACGCGGCGCTCGACGCCGGGGTCACGCTCTTCGACACGGCGGACGTCTACGGACGCGGCGCCAACGAGGAGTTCCTCGCACCCTTCGTGGCCGCCCACCGGGACGGGATCACCCTCGCCACGAAGTTCGGCATCGAGCGCACCGACGACCTCCACCACCGGGGCGTCCGCAACGACCGGGCGTACGTCCGGCGGGCCGTCGAGGACAGCCTGCGGCGACTCGGCACGGACGTCATCGACCTCTACTACATGCACCGCCGGGACCCGCGGGTGCCGCTCGCGGAGTCGGTGGGCGCGATGGCCGAGCTGGTGCGCGAGGGGAAGGTGCGCCACCTGGGGCTCAGCGAGGTGACGGGGGCCGAACTGCGCGAGGCGTACGAGGTGCACCCCATCGCGGCGCTCCAGTCGGAGTGGTCCCTGTTCAGCCGGGACGTCGAGCGCAGCGCGGTGGGCGCGGCGGCGGAGCTGGGGGTGGCCTTCGTCCCGTACTCACCGTTGGGGCGCGGCTTCCTGACCGGGGCCTTCGCGGACGCCTCGGTGGACCTGTCGGCGGGCGACTACCGCCAGTACCAGCCGCGGTTCACCGGCGACAACGCCCGGGCGAACGCGCAGCTGTTGGCTCCGGTCCGGCGGATCGCGACCGCGCACGGGGTCACGCCCGCGCAGGTCGCGCTGGCGTGGGTGCAGCAGCGGGCGGCGGTCCACGGCCTGACGGTGGTCCCGATCCCCGGCACGCGGCGGCCGGGGCGGGTCGTGGAGAACGCGGCGGCGACCCGGATCACCCTGACGGGCCCGGAACTGGCCCTGCTGGAGCCGATCGCGGCGGGCGTCGCGGGCGACCGCTACCCGGACATGAGCTCCACCTCGGCGGCCCGCGAGGCCTGATGCCGCGTCCCCGTCCCGCCCGCGGTCAGGAGGGTGTGAAGCGCGCCCGGAGCGCCGAGTACTCGGCGTCCGTGAGCAGGCCCGCGCCGTGGAGTTCCGTCAGGTGGCGCAGGCGGTCGTCCTCGGACGGGCCGCTCGACGGGACGGAGGCGACGGGGGTGCGGGCGCGCAGGGCCGCGAGGACGGCCGCGGCGAAGGGCAGCGACTCGTGGACGGCCCCGTAGCCGACGCCGAAGACCGCTGCGGCGAGGTCGTGGTCGGGGTGGGCGTCGGTGGTGCTGTCGCGGGGCAGGAGGCGCAGGTGGCCGCCGCCCGGGCGGTCGGGCGAGGCCCACTCGACGCCGGTCAGGGAGGTCAGCGGGTACCGCTGGTCGCCGGCCTTCCACTTGGCGCTGGTGGCGCCGGTACGGGACCACTGGAAGGTCACGACGGCGCCGTCGAAGCCGACACGGGCGTCGTAGGCCTTGAGCTGGAGCGGCGGCGCGGGCACGTCGACGAGGAACCGGTCGGTGGGCTCGTCGGCGTCCGGGGCGAGGCGTTCGCGCAGGGCGTGCGCGAAGGCGTCGGCGGCGGTCGCGCGGTCGCGGGGCAGGACGAGCCGGTAGGGGTCGCAGGCGTCCTTGAGCTGCCCGGCGGCCGCCTCCATCAGGGGGTCGGCGCCCGGCCGTGGTTCGGCGCGCAGGACCACCGTGTCCCTTCGGCCCGCGCTCACGTTCGCCCCGGACAACGCTTCGAGGGGGATCCTGCGCGGGCCCAGCGCGTGCCAGAGCCGTGGCGTTCGCATCCCCCGTGCGAAGCGGATGAGCACCGAGTCCGAGTCGAACTCCCAGACGGCATGATTTCCGGCCAGTACGTCACCCATGCGGCACATCGTAAAGGGACGTGACCCCGCACGTCTTCATCGTCGGGGGACCAGGTTTTCCGGGGTTCTGCCGGTGAGGGGCTGGGAGGGTCCTCGTCAGTCCCCGTCAGTCACCCTCCGTACCGGAAATTCCGCGGCGGCAGTCGTCACCGTCGCCCGCACAGGCGATGGAACCGAACGCGCCGGTTCCGATCCGGGCGAAGTTGTCGAGCGAGGCGGTACCTGGCTCGAAATAGCCGGTGTGGCTCTTCGCACCCGCCGAGGACAGCACGCGCGCGCCGAACTCCGGGGACACCGGATCCGCTCCGTGGCCCAGCCCGCCGAGCTCCAGGTGCGGTACGTCCTCGATCCAGTCGCCGTCGTCGCGCATGGCCCACACCCGGGCGCTCGTGCCCAGCTCCGAGACGTTGCCGGCGCGCATGCCGGGGCTGCCGGCGACGACCACGTCCGTGACCCGGCGGGGCAGCCCGTGGGCGGCGACCCCGCAGACCACCGACCCGTAGCTGTGGCAGAACAGGACCACGCCGGCGTCGCCGGGCAACGCGGCCGCCAGGGACCGCAGCCGGGCGGCGCCCTGGACGGCGAGCCGGCCCGTGGCGGCGTCCATGCCGACGCCGGTGGGCGCGGTGTAGCCGGCCCAGGCGATGACGGCGGTGGCGCTGCCGGGCGAGGCCGCGCGCTCGGCCTCGTACAGGGACCGCCCCATGCCGGCGGGGGCGGTGAGGCGGCGCTGGGTGCGCTCGAAGGTGACGGCGTCGGTGTCCACGCCGGGCACGACCACCGAGACCCGGCGGGCCCGGTCGAGGTCGCCGAAGACCTCGGCGACGAGGCCGCCGCCGGTGGGGTCGAAGGTGAGGATCTGGCGGCCCGGGTCGGCCAGCGAGGCGAAGCGGTGGGCGCGCCGGATGGCCGTGGCCCGGTCGGCCGGGGTGAGGGCGACGTCGCCGGCGCGCTCGCGCTCGACGCGCTCGGCCCGGTCCAGGGAGGTGCGGTTGGCCTCGTAGCGCAGGTGGGCGGGGACCCCGTCGAGGTTGCCGACGACGAGGGGGTAGCCGGTGACGAGCCGGGTCCGCTGGGCGCCGTCGAGGCCGGCGAAGAAGCGGGCCACCGTCCGTACGGGTGCGTCGACGGGCGGCACGCTCCGGCCGTCGATCCGGGCCACGGCCCACGCGGCGAGCGCGGCGGCCCGCGCCGGGGTGCCGGCCTCGGGGCGGTGCACGGCGGTCCAGCCGGTGGTCGCCAGCATGACGAGGACGACCCCGAGCACGAGCAGTGTGCGCAGGGCGGCGACGGGGCGCGCGGGTACCGCGGCGGCGAGGGAGGGGGCGGGGCCGGACAGTTTCACTGGAGTCAGACTAAAAGACCGCCGGAGCCCCTGGCGCGCCGGGTGATGGGGCTCACGGCCGGTGGTGGGACGGTGCCCGCCATCCGGCGGAGCGGCCCGCGACGGAGAGTCGCGGTCCGTCGTTCGCGCGCCCGCGCGGGCGTGACGGTCCGACCGCGGTCGGCGCTGTGATCCCCGGGGCGGCGACCGTCGGTCGTCAGCCGAGGTCGGCGGGGGTGCGGCGCCAGTGGGGGGCGAGGGCCGGTTCGATCTGGTCGAGGTAGGCCTCGGTCATCCGCCGGATGGCGTCCACGCTGGCGTCCTCGCCCTGCCCCCAGAGCCGCCCGGTGACGCGCATCACGCCGCAGAAGGCGGCGACGGCCACCCGGGGCCGGGGATCGACGTCCACGTCCAGGCCCTCGCGGGCGGCGATCAGCCGGGCGATCTCCTCCTCCAGCTCGGTGGATCGCCGCAGGTGGACGGCGAGCAGCGCGGGCGTGGACTCGATCAGTTGGTAGCCCCGCATGTACAGGTCGACGGGGACCACCTCGGAGATGGCCTCCTCGACGGTGTCCCAGGCGGCGAGGACCGCGCGGCGCATGGCGGTGAGGGGCCCCTCGGCGCCGGGGCGGGCCCGCAGTTCGGCGACGAAGTGCGATTCGACCAGGTCCTGGACGGCGAAGGCGACCTCCTCCTTGTTCGCGAAGTAGCGGAAGAAGGTGCGCTGGGAGACGTCCACGGCGGCGGTGATCTCGTCGACCGTGGTCCGTTCGTAGCCCTGGGAGATGAACAGGAGGAGGGCCGCGCGCAGGAGGGCGTCCCGGGTGCGCCGCTTCTTGCGCTCGCGCAGTCCGGCCGCCGCGGGGGCGGTCGGTGCGGGTCGCGGATCGGTCATCACCGTAGGGGTCCTTTCTGACGCAGAGTGAGCGGTCAGGGTACCTGTGACCCACGCGACAAAAGCCGGGGCGTTGAGCCGTTTGTGAACTGTCAGTCGCTGTCATTAGCCTGTTCGCATGACTAGTCAGATCACCGTCCACGACCAGGTACCGGGCAAGGAACCCGGCCCGGCGCAGGACCGGCCCGGCCTTCGCGGCCACCCGTGGCTCACGCTGTTCGCCGTGGCGATCGGCGTCATGATGGTCACCCTGGACGGCACGATCGTCGCCGTCGCCAACCCCGAGATCCAGAAGGACCTGGGCGCCAGCCTCGCCGAGGTCCAGTGGATCACCAACGGCTACCTGCTGGCCCTCGCGGTCTCCCTGATCACCGCCGGGAAGCTCGGCGACCGCTTCGGGCACCGCCAGACCTTCCTCATCGGCATCGCCGGCTTCGCCCTCTCCTCGGCGGCGATCGGCCTGTCCACCGGCGTCGGCCTCGTCATCGGCTTCCGCGTCGCGCAGGGACTCTTCGGCGCCCTGCTGATGCCCGCGGCCCTCGGCCTGCTCCGCGCCACCTTCCCCGCCGAGAAGCTGAACATGGCCATCGGCATCTGGGGCATGGTGATCGGCGCCTCGACCGCCGCCGGGCCCATCGTCGGCGGCCTGCTCGTGGAGCACGTGAGCTGGCAGTCCGTCTTCTTCATCAACGTGCCCGTCGGCATCGTCGCGCTGGTCTTCGGCCTGTTCATCCTGCTCGACCACCGGGCCGAGAAGGCGCCGCGCTCCTTCGACCTTCCCGGCATCGCGCTGCTGTCGGTCGCGATGTTCTCCCTGATCTGGGCGCTGATCAAGGCGGCCGAGTGGGGTTGGGGCGACATCAAGACCCTGCTGTTCCTCGCCCTGTCCGTGATCTGCTTCGTGCTCTTCACCGTGTGGGAGTCGAAGGTCTCCGAGCCGCTGATCCCGCTGGGCATGTTCCGCTCGCTGCCGCTGTCCGCGGGCACGGTGCTGATGATCCTGATGGCCTTCGCCTTCATGGGCGGCCTGTTCTTCGTCACCTTCTACCTCCAGAACGTGCACGGCATGAGCCCGGTCGACAGCGGCCTGCACCTGCTGCCGCTGACCGGCATGATGATCATCGGCTCGCCGTTGGCGGGCGTCGCCATCACCAAGGTCGGTCCGCGCCTGCCGCTCGTCGCCGGGATGGTCGCCACCGCCGCCGCCTGCTTCGGAATGGCGCGGCTCACGCCCGACACGGGCACCCTCACCATGTCCCTGTGGTTCGCCCTCCTCGGCCTCGGCCTCGCCCCGGTGATGGTCGGCGCCACCGAGGTCATCGTCGGCAACGCCCCGCTGGAGCTCTCCGGCGTGGCCGGCGGGCTCCAGCAGGCGGCCATGCAGGTCGGCGGCAGCCTCGGCACCGCCGTCCTCGGAGCGGTCATGGCGGCCGAGGTCGGTAACACGTTCGGGGACAAGTGGGCGCGGGCGCAGCTGCCGCCGCTCGCCCCCGGGGACCTCGAACTCGCCGAGAAGGGCGTCCAGGTCGGCCTCGCGCCCGTCCCGGAGGGCGCTCCCGAGCCGGTCGCCGAGGCCATCCGTACCGTCGCGCACGACACCTTCGTGTCCGGCATGAGCACGGCGTTCACCGTCGCCGGCGTGGTCGCGGTGCTCGCCGCGGTCGTCGCCTGCTTCACCAAGCGCGGCGCCAACGCCGAGGCGGGGGCGGGCGCGGCTCACATCTGACGGACCCCACGGGCCGTTACGGCCGGGTCAACCCCACGCGTACGACAGCCCCGCCGGACGGTTCCGGCGGGGCTGTCGCCTATCAGGGTGGACCCGCCCGCAGCCTCTTCCGCACCGGCGTCTTCGCAGGTCAGCGTGGTGGCGACGAACACCTCGGAAACGGTCCGGGGCCTGCGCGTCCACCAAGGAGCTGATCTGTCATGCGTACGTGGAGCACCGCACGCGTCACCGCACTCGCCGCCACCGTCCTGGCCGCCACCGCCTTCGTCCCCGGGACGGCCGCCCGCGCACACGCCGCCGGCCCGCCGCCGTACGCGGCCTGCGCCACGGGGCAGCTGTGCCTGTGGGCCAAACCGGACTTCAAGGGAACCAGGCAGAGCCACGAACTCAGCACCCTGGACATCAACAGCTGCACCGCCATGCCCGCCGGAACCACCGCCCAGTCCCTGGTCAACCGGACCGGCCGCCCCGTGACCACCTACCAGTCCGCCGAGTGCGCCGAGACCGGCGAGTTCCAGACCTACCCGGGCGACGGCGTCCTGCTGCCCCAGTCGCCCTACCAGGTGAGGGCGTTCAAGGTCTGGGAACGCTAGGAGCGTGCCCTCACGGCGTCACGGCGTCACCGCGGCGCCCTCCGGCGTCCGGGCCGGCGGTACGTCGCCCCCGGCAGCAGGGACGGCAGGGACGGCAGGGGCGGCAGGGGCCGCCGCCGCGCCGGGGGCGGCCTGCGCGAGCGGGCCCAGCCGGGCGACCTCGGCGCGCAGCGCCCTCACCTCGTCCCGCAGTTCGCGCACGGCCGCCAGCTGGAGCCGCTCCACCTGGTCGTCGCGCTCGAAGCGGGCGATGAACCAGGCGGCGATGTTGGCGGTCACCACACCGAGCAGGGCGATGCCCGACAGCATCAACCCCACCGCCAGCACCCGGCCGAGCCCGGTGGTGGGGGAGTGGTCGCCGTAGCCCACCGTCGTCATGGTGGTGAACGACCACCACACCGCGTCGCCCAGGTTCTTGATGTTGCCCTCGGGGGCGTCCCGCTCCACGCTCAGCACCGCCAGCGAACCGAACATCAGCAGGCCCACCACCGCGCCCGCGACGTACGTCGTCAGCTGGACCTGCGGCGCCATCCGCGCCCGCCGGCCCACCAGCATCAGCGTCGACACCAGCCGCAGCAGCCGCAGCGGCTGGATCAGCGGCAGCAGCACCGCCGCCAGGTCGAGCCAGTGCGTCCGGACGAACGCCTTCCGGGCCGGTGACAGGCCCAGGCGCACCAGGTAGTCGGCGGCGAAGGCCGCCCACACCACCCACTCGGTGACCGTGCACAGCCGCTGCACGCGGGCCTCGGCGTCCGGGACCACGATCGGAACGGCGTACGCGACGGCGAACGCCACGGCCAGGACGAGCAGCGGGGTCTGGCTCCGCCGCTCCCACAGCAGCAGGCGGGAGGTTTCCTTCATGACGGGCATCGTAGGGACCGCGGCACGCGACGGCGGCCCCCGGGGGACTCCCCGGGGGCCGCCGCCCTCACCTCACCGACCGGCCGTCAGGCGTCGCCGCCCGCCGGACCCGGGTCGGCGGCCGCCACGTCCAGGAGCTGGTAGCGGTCGATGGCCTGCTTCAGCACCGAACGGTCGATCTTGTTCTCCTTGGCCAGCTCGGTCAGCACCGAGAGGACCACCGACTCCGCGTCGATGTGGAAGAACCGCCGCGCCGCACCCCGGGTGTCCGCGAAGCCGAAGCCGTCCGCGCCCAACGAGGTGTAAGGACCCGGCACCCACCGGGAGATCTGGTCCGGGACCGCGCGCATCCAGTCCGAGACCGCCACGAACGGCCCCTCGGCACCCGACAGCTTCCGCGTCACGTACGGGACGCGCTGCTCCTCCTCCGGGTGGAGCAGGTTGTGCTCCTCCACCGCGACGGCCTCGCGGCGCAGCTCGTTCCAGGAGGTCGCCGACCAGACGTCCGCCCTCACGCCCCAGTCCGCGCCCAGGATCCGCTGCGCCTCCAGGGCCCACGGCACGGCCACGCCCGAGGCCATGATCTGCGCCCCGACCGTGCCGGAGCTGCCCTGCGACACCCGGTGGATGCCCTTGAGGATCCCGTCGACGTCCACGTCCGCCGGCTCGGCCGGGTGCTGGATCGGCTCGTTGTAGACCGTCAGGTAGTAGAAGACGTCCTCGCCGGGCTCGTTCGTCTCCGTCGGCCCGTACATGCGCCGCAGACCGTCCTTGACGATGTGCGCGATCTCGTACCCGTACGCCGGGTCGTACGCCACGCAGCCCGGGTTCGTCGACGCCAGCAGCTGGGAGTGACCGTCGGCGTGCTGGAGGCCCTCACCCGTGAGGGTGGTCCGGCCGGCGGTCGCGCCGAGCACGAAACCGCGCGCCAGCTGGTCGGCCATCTGCCAGAACTGGTCACCGGTGCGCTGGAAACCGAACATCGAGTAGAAGACGTAGACCGGGATCAGTGGCTCGCCGTGCGTCGCGTACGCGGAACCCGCGGCGATCAGCGACGCCGTGCAGCCGGCCTCCGAGATGCCGTCGTGCAGCATCTGGCCGGTCGGGGACTCCTTGTACGCCAGCAACAGCTCGCGGTCGACCGCCTCGTACTGCTGCCCCAGCGGGTTGTAGATCTTGGCGCTCGGGAAGAAGGCGTCCATGCCGAAGGTGCGGTACTCGTCCGGCGCGATCAGCACGAAGCGCTTGCCGATCTCCTTGTCCCGCATGAGGTCCTTCAGGATGCGGACGAAGGCCATCGTCGTGGCGATCGACTGCTGCCCGGAGCCCTTCTTGGCCGCCGCGTAGGTCTTCTCGTCCGGCAGCTGGAGCGGCTTCGCGCGCACCACGCGCGTCGGCACGTAGCCGCCGTGCGCGCTGCGCTGGTCGTGCATGTACTGGATCTCCGGCGAGTTGCGGCCCGGGTGGTAGTACGGCGGGGCGCCGCCCTCCAGCTGCTTGTCGGTGACCGGGATGTGCAGCCGGTCGCGGAAGCGCTTGAGGTCGTCGACCGTCAGCTTCTTCATCTGGTGGGTGGCGTTGCGGCCCTCGAAGTTCGGGCCGAGCGTCCAGCCCTTGACCGTCTGCGCCAGGATCACCGTCGGCTGGCCCTTGTGGGCCTTGGCCGCCGCGTAGGCCGCGTAGACCTTCTTGTGGTCGTGACCACCGCGGCCCAGGTGCTGGATCTGCTGGTCGCTCATGTTCTCGACCATCGCGCGCAGCCGCTGGTCACCGCCGAAGAAGTGCTCCCGGATGTACGCGCCGGACTCCGTCGCGTACGTCTGGAACTGCCCGTCCGGCGTCGAGTTCATCTTGTTGACCAGGATGCCGTCGCGGTCCTGGGCGAGCAGCGGGTCCCAGGAGCGGTCCCAGATCAGCTTGATGACGTTCCAGCCGGCGCCGCGGAAGATCGACTCCAGCTCCTGGATGATCTTCCCGTTGCCGCGCACCGGACCGTCGAGGCGCTGGAGGTTGCAGTTGACGACGAACGTCAGGTTGTCCAGGCCCTCGCGGGCGGCGATGGACAGCTGGCCCAACGACTCCGGCTCGTCCATCTCGCCGTCGCCCAGGTAAGCCCACACGTGGGACTTGGAGGTGTCCGCGATCCCGCGCGCCTGCATGTACCGGTTCATCCGCGCCTGGTAGATCGCGCCGAGCGGACCGAGGCCCATCGAGACGGTCGGGAACTCCCAGAAGTCCGGCATCAGCCGCGGGTGCGGGTAGCTGGAAAGCCCGTACGGGGCCTTCGACTTCTCCTGCCGGAACGCGTCGAGCTGCTGCTCGGAGAGCCGGTCCAGGAGGTAGGCGCGGGCGTAGATGCCCGGGGAGGCGTGACCCTGGAAGAAGATCTGGTCGCCGCCGTCCCCCTCGTCCTTGCCCCGGAAGAAGTGGTTGAAGCCCACGTCGTAGAGGGAGGCCGAGGAGGCGAAGGTGGCGATGTGCCCGCCGACGCCGATACCGGGACGCTGCGCACGGGAGACCATGACGGCCGCGTTCCACCGGGTGGCGTTGAGGACCTTGCGCTCGATCTCCTCGTTGCCGGGGAAGAACGGCTCGTCCTTGGTGGCGATGGTGTTGACGTAGTCCGAGCTGCGCATCTCCGGCACGGCCACGCGCTTCTCGCGCGCCCGCTCGATCAGCCGCAGCATCAGGTAACGGGCGCGTTCACGGCCCCGCTCGTCGACTGCGGCGTCCAGGGAGTCGAGCCACTCCTGCGTCTCCTCCGGATCGAAGTCCGGGACCTGACTCGGCAGGCCGCCAATGATGATCGGATTGCGATCGGATGCGGAAGCCACGCTGTTCCTTCGCTGTCGGGGGAGTCGTGCCTTGGGTCGCCGCCTCCCATGGTCTTACGCTCGACCGAAATCTTCACCTCTACCCCTGGGTAACACCTGGAGCGGCGAAGGAGCGGACAAGCGGGCAGGTCCACCTCGCAACCTTACGCCCAGGTCGATCATCGGGTTCGTAAGGTCGTTCGTCCCTCAAACAGGTAGGAAAGTCCTCCTGTGGTGCCGAATGAGCTGGAATGGTGTGGGATGAATCACCAGGGGCGTATGAGGGAAGCCTGAAAGTTGCGGCGAGACGGCCGCAATCGTCACCGTTTCGACGGTCTCGGCGGCCGGGTACTTGCGCGATCCGCCGCGCCCGTGTGGACTACGCCCAATGCTGCGCGTACGCGCGCCGCCGAAAGACATTCACCGAACATGAGCAGGAGGCACACCGTGAGCGCGACCGCGGACCACGCGGAGAGCCCGGTCACTCGACTTGGCTTCCAGTCCGAACAGGTGGTCCAGGAGATCGGCTACGACGACGACGTCGATCAGGATTTCCGTGACGCCGTTGAGAAGCACGTCAGCGAACTCGTCGATGAGGATTACGACGACGAGGTCGACGCCGTGATCCTCTGGTTCCGGGAAGAGGACGGTGACCTGACGGATGCGCTGGTCGATGCCATCGAACTGGTCGATGAGAACTCCGTCGTCCTGCTGCTGACCCCCAAGACGGGCCGTGACGGCTTCGTGCAGGCCAGCGACATCAGCGAGGCCGTCGAGACCGCCGGCCTGTCCCAGGCGAAGCCCGTGAAGGTGGGCGACGACTGGACCGCCGTCAAGCTGACGACCCCGAAGGCCGCCGCCAAGAAGCGCTGAGCCGAACCCCCGCAGACGAGCGGACCCGCCCCGCCGACCCGGATCACCCCGAGGTCGGCGGGGCGCGGTCGTTTTCGGGGTCGCACGCGCCCGCCCGGACGGGCCGGTCACCCCATAGGCTGGCCCCCTGGGCCGACGGGCTCACCCGAACGGTCCAAAGCGCACGTGCGGGAATGCAGGAATGCAGAAACGAAGGGATGCGAGAGATGGCCATCGAGGTCGGCGACAAGGCTCCGGACTTCGAGCTCAAGGACAACCACGGCGCCACCGTGCGGCTCTCCGATTTCCGGGGGGAGAAGGCCGTGGTGCTGCTCTTCTACCCGTTCGCCTTCACCGGTGTCTGCACCGGCGAACTGTGCGAGCTGCGTGACCGGCTGCCCCGCTTCCAGAACGACGAGGTCCAGCTCCTCGCCGTCTCCAACGACTCGGTCCCGACCCTGCGGGTCTTCGGCGAGCAGGAGAACCTCGACTACCCCCTGCTGTCCGACTTCTGGCCGCACGGGGAGACATCCCGCGCCTACGGGGTCTTCGACGAGGACAAGGGCTGTGCCGTCCGAGGCACCTTCATCATCGACAAGGACGGCGTCGTGCGCTGGACCGTCGTCAACGGACTGCCCGACGCCCGTGACCTGAACGAGTACATCGAGGCCCTCGACAGCCTCTGAGGGCTTCGGGCAGATTCCGTACCAAAACCGTGTACGAACGGGAACCCGTCACTAGGATCAGAACGTTGATCCGGTAGCAACCGCACGACGGGGCCCCGCCCCAGACACATACCCAATGGAGGACCCGTGGGAGTCAGCCTCAGCAAGGGCGGCAACGTCTCGCTGACCAAGGCCGCGCCTAACCTGACGGCGGTCATCGTCGGTCTGGGCTGGGACGCTCGCACCACCACCGGTGTCGACTTCGACCTCGACGCCAGCGCGATCCTGACCAACGACCAGGGCAAGGTCGCCAGCGACTCGAACTTCGTGTTCTTCAACAACCTGAAGAGCCCGGACGGCTCGGTCGAGCACACCGGTGACAACACCACCGGTGAGGGCGAGGGCGACGACGAGGCCATCAAGGTCAACCTCGCCGGCGTCCCCGCCGATGTCGCCAAGATCGTCTTCCCCGTCTCGATCTACGAGGCCGAGGGTCGCCAGCAGAGCTTCGGCCAGGTCCGCAACGCGTACATCCGCGTCGTGAACCAGGCCGACAACACCGAGCTCGCCCGCTACGACCTCTCCGAGGACGCCTCGACCGAGACCGCCATGGTCTTCGGCGAGCTGTACCGCAACGGCGCGGAGTGGAAGTTCCGTGCCATCGGCCAGGGTTACGCCTCGGGCCTGCGCGGCATCGCGCAGGACTTCGGCGTCAACGTCTGAGCCAACAGCAGTCAGTCAGTCCGGCGCCGTGCACTGTGTGTACGGCGCCGGACCGGCTTTGCCACCACATCACGTCGTCCGGGGAGGACCACATCATGGGCGTCACACTCGCCAAGGGGGGCAACGTATCCCTGTCCAAGGCCGCACCGAACCTGACCCGGGTTCTGGTGGGACTGGGATGGGACGCGCGCTCGACCACGGGGGCCGACTTCGACCTCGATGCCAGCGCGCTGCTGTGCAACAGCGGCCGGGTGCTCGGAGACGCGTACTTCATCTTCTACAACAACCTCAAGAGCCCCGAGGGCTCCGTCGAGCACACCGGTGACAACCTCACGGGCGAGGGCGAGGGCGACGACGAGTCGATCATCATCGACCTCACCAAGGTCCCGGCCAACGTGGACAAGATCGTCTTCCCGGTGTCGATCCACGACGCGGACGCCCGCCGGCAGAGCTTCGGCCAGATCAGCAACGCGTTCATCCGCGTCGTCAACATGGCGGACGACCAGGAGTTGGCCCGCTACGACCTGACCGAGGACGCCTCCTCCGAGACCGCGATGATCTTCGGCGAGGTCTACCGGTACGGCGGCGAATGGAAGTTCAGGGCCGTAGGGCAGGGGTACGCGTCGGGCCTGCGGGGCATCGCTCTAGACTTCGGGGTCAACGTTTCGTAAAGCCGTACAAGACGATGGGGTGCCAGTGGTTCTCAAAACCTTCGGCTGGTCGTTCGCAATCACTGCGCTCGGCCTGGTCGCAGCGGTGTTCTACGGGGGGTGGCAGGCCTTCGGAATCGTGGCGATCCTGTCGATCATGGAGATCTCGCTGTCCTTCGACAACGCGGTGGTCAACGCCGGAATCCTGAAGAAGATGAATGCCTTCTGGCAGAAGATCTTCCTCACGATCGGCATCCTGATCGCCGTGTTCGGCATGCGCCTGGTCTTCCCCGTCGTCATCGTCGCGATCAGTGCCAAGATCGGGCCGATCGAGGCGGTCGACCTCGCACTGTCCGACAAGGACCAGTATCAGCAGCTCGTCACGGACGCACACCCGTCCATCGCCGCCTTCGGCGGCATGTTCCTCCTGATGATCTTCCTCGACTTCATCTTCGAGGACCGGGACATCAAGTGGCTCGCCTGGCTGGAGCGTCCGCTCGCCAAGCTCGGCAAGATCGACATGCTGTCCGCGTGCATCGCGCTGATCATCCTCGCGGTCACCGCGATGACCTTCGCCACCAACGCCCACCAGCACGGTGGCGCGCACGTCGACAAGGCGCAGACCGTCCTGATCTCCGGAGTCCTCGGTCTGATCACCTACATGATCGTGGGCGGTCTCTCGGGCTACTTCGAGAACAAGTTGGAGGAGGAGGAGGAAGCCGAGCACGAGGCCGAGGAAGAGGCCAAGCGGACCGGCAAGCCCGTCTCGGCCGTGGCCATGGCCGGCAAGGCCGCCTTCTTCATGTTCCTCTACCTCGAAGTCCTCGACGCGTCCTTCTCCTTCGACGGGGTCATCGGCGCCTTCGCCATCACCAACGACATCGTGCTGATGGCCCTCGGCCTCGGCGTCGGTGCCATGTACGTCCGTTCGCTGACGGTCTACCTGGTCCGCCAGGGAACCCTCGACGACTACGTCTACCTGGAGCACGGCGCCCACTACGCCATCGGCGCGCTGGCCGTGATCCTGCTCATCACCATCCAGTACGAGATCAACGAGTTCATCACCGGCCTCGTCGGCGTCGTGCTCATCGGATGGTCGTTCTGGTCCTCCGTGCGCCGCAACAAGCGCCTGGAACTCCAGGAGGGTGCCGCCGCCGAGGCATGACCCCGGTGACAATGCGGAACGCTCCAGTTGCGGGGCGGCCGGTCGGGTCCACGGACCCGGCGGGCCGCCCCGCTTCCGTACGTACGAGGGGTTCGTACGCGTGACGAAGCAGGGGGGCAGGGACCATGGGGTTCTTCGACGGGATCAGGGGCGCGCGTGCCATGGGGTTCGACTCGGGGCACGCCTCGTCGAACGCCATCGAACTGACGAAACGACATCCGACGGTGTCGCTCACCAAGCAGCAGGCGGTCCACGGGAACCTGCGCGTCAACCTCTCCTGGCGGATGCGGACCTCCGACTTCGGCGGCCGCACCGGACAGAGCGGGCAGCTGCTGCGGCACCCGTTCAAGCTGTTCAAGCCCGACATGGTGCAGGCCCACACCCAGGGCATGGTCAACGTCGACCTCGACATGGGCTGCCTGTACGAGCTGACCGACGGCACGCGCGGCGCCGTGCAGCCGCTGGGGAACCTCCTCGGCGACCTCAACGACCCGCCGTACGTGAAGCTCAGCGGCGACGACCGGTTCGGCTCGGCCTCGGGGGAGACGCTCTACATCAACCTCGACCATGCCGAGGACATCAAGCGGCTGCTGGTCTTCGTCTACATCTACGACCAGACCCCGGCCTTCGACCGGACGCACGCCCTGGTCACCCTGTATCCGGTCACCGGGCCGAGGATCGAGATACCGCTGGAGGAACGGCAGCCGCAGGCCCGCTCCTGCGCCGTCCTGTCCCTGGAGAACGTCAAGGGCGAGCTGATCGTGCGCCGCGAGGTGAAGTTCGTCTACGGGTTCCAGGCCGAGCTGGACCGCCTGTACGGGTGGGGGCTCCAGTGGGGGCGGGGCTACAAGAGCGCCAAGAGCTGACGGCCCGCCCCGGGCGGGACGCCGCCCCGCGCCCCGCCCGCCGAACCCGCCCGCCGCGTGAGCGGGGTCGGGGTCGGGGTCGGGCGGGTCGGGCGGGCGCGGGCGTCAGCGGCGGATGAACTGGGGCCCCTGCACCGGCAGCCGGAACGAGGGGTCGCCGCCCGGGGACGGCACCGGGACCGGGGACACCGGCTGCGGGTACCCGTACGCGGGCTGCACCGCGGGCGGGGCCTGCGTGGGCGGCGCCGGGACCGGCGGGCGCATGGCGGCCGTCTGTTCCGCCGTGGGCCCGGTACCCGGCCCGGAGGCCGCGGCGGACTCCTCGGAGCCCCCCTCGGCGGCGTTCTCGTCCACGGAGATCCCGTGGTCGGTCGCCAGCCCCACCAGCCCGTCGGAGTAGCCCTCACCGAGCGCGCGGAACTTCCAGCCGTCGCCCCTGCGGTACAGCTCGCCACAGATCAGCGCGGTCTCGGCGCCCGTCTCCGGCCGCACGTCGAAGTGCGCGAGCGGTTCGGGGCGACCGCCGGGGGTGGCGTCGTAGAGCAGGATCCGCAGGTCGTGGACCTTCTCGAAGGGGACGTCCTCGGCCGAGGCGACCACCAGGATCCGGCCCACCGAGGGGGGTACGGCGCGCAGGTCCGCCTGTACGGCGTCCGTGACCCCGTCACCGAGCTGCTTCTTCCCCAGTCGCCACACGGCCCCCGAGGGGTGCCTGGGCTGGTTGTAGAACACGAAGTCCTCGTCCGAGCGCACGCGCCCGTCCGCGCCCACGAGCAGCGCCGAGGCGTCCACGTCCGGCACCTCGGGCCCCGTGGACCAGCGCAGCACCGCCCGGACCGCCACGGCGGCCACCGGGATGTTCGAGCCCTTCTGCATCGCGTGCGTCATGCCCGTCATCCTGCCCTCCCGGGCCCGACCGGGACAATGCGGCCCCCCGCTGGGCCTTGTACCGAACGTGCGAGCTGGGCATGGTGCAAGAGGGTTACCTGAACTTCATGTGCTTGAGGAACTCTTGACTCATATTCGTACGTACTATTACCGGCCACGCCAGTTGGGCCGCCGAGGCAGTACGGGGGAAGCACATGCGTCACTTCGGGCACATTTCGCCCAGCGTCCGAAAGGAGCTCTTCCACCAGGAGCCCACGGAATTCACCCTCGCGTCCCCCGCCCGTACGCTTGCCGCCGCGCTCGGAGCCACCCTCTACAGCCCCGCCACCCGCCCGAACCTGGCTGCCGACATTCGCAAGCAGGCCGGACTCGGAGTCGTCTCGATGGTCCTCTGCCTGGAGGATTCCATCAGTGACGCCGACGTCGTCGACGGCGAGGAGAACCTCGTCCGACAGTTCGCGGCCCTCGACGCGGAGGGCCCGGACGCGGCGGAACTGCCGCTGTTGTTCATTCGCATCCGTACGCCCGAACAGATCTCCGACCTCGTGCGTCGGCTCGGCGGATCGGTGCGGAACCTGGCCGGATTCGTGCTTCCCAAATTCACCGAGAGCCGTGGTATTGCCTTCCTCGACGCCGTCATCGAGGCACAGGCCTTCGCCGGACTGCCCCGGCTGTATGCCATGCCGGTGCTGGAATCCCCGGAGCTCCTCCACCTCGAAACCCGGGTCGAGGCCCTCGCGGGCATCTCGCGCACCGTCAACCGCTACCGCGAGCACGTCCTGGCCCTGCGCCTCGGCGTGACCGACTTCTGCTCCGCGTACGGCCTGCGCCGCACCCCGGACATGACCGCCTACGACGTCCAGATCGTGGCCGGCGTGATCGCCGACGTGGTCAACGTCCTCAGCCGCGCCGACGGGACCGGGTTCACCGTCACCGGACCGGTCTGGGAGTACTTCCGCAGCCAGCAGCGCCTCTTCAAACCGCAGCTGCGCCGCAGCCCCTTCCTGGAGGAGGGAGTGGAGGAGCTGCGCACCGCGCTGATCGAGCACGACCTGGACGGACTCCTGCGCGAGATCGAACTCGACCGGGCCAACGGGCTGACGGGCAAGACCTGCATCCACCCGGCGCACGTCACCCCCGTGCACGCCCTGTCGGTGGTCTCGCACGAGGAGTTCAGCGACGCCCAGGACATCCTGCGCCCCGAGCGCGGCGGCGGCGGAGTGCTGAGATCGTCCTATACGAACAAGATGAACGAAGTGAAGCCCCACCGGGCCTGGGCCGAGCGCACCATGCAGCGCGCCGAGGCCTTCGGTGTGGCGAGGGAGGAGGTCGGCTTCGTCGACCTCCTCACGGCCGGTCTCCAGGTGTGAGCGGACCGGTGACGACGGAGCTTTCCACGACAGAGCCTCCTGGGACGGAGCTTCCTGGGACGGAGCCTCCCACTGCGGAGCTTCCTACGGAGAAGGGCAAGACGATCGACGAGGTGTGGACGGGATCCTGGGTCGCGGACCGGCTGGGCGTTGCCCTGGAAGCCGGCGGAGACCCGGCGCAGCCACCGTTGGACGAGCTGCTCGGGCTCGCCCTGCGGCGCAACCCCAAGCGCGCCCACCTACTGGTGTCGCAGGTGCTCGGCAAGCACGTCCCGCAGTCCCCGGCGGTCGTCCACGCCGCCGGGTACGGCCTCGGCGAACGGGTGCGCGAGCTGCTCGGCGCCGAGGCGGCCGCCGCGGCGGTGGTCCTCGGGTACGCCGAGACCGCGACCGGCCTCGGCCACTGCGTCGCCGACGGCCTGGGCACCGCCCCCTACCTGCACTCCACCCGGCGACCCGTACCGGGCGTCGAACCCGCCGGCGGCTTCGAGGAGGCGCACTCGCACGCCACCTCCCACCTGCTGCTCCCCGAGGACCCGCTGCTGCTCGCCGGCAACGGGCCGCTCGTCCTCGTCGACGACGAGTTCTCCACCGGCAACACGGTCCTGAACACCATCCGCGACCTGCACGCCCGCCACCCCCGACCGCACTACGTGGTCGTCGCCCTCGTGGACATGCGCTCGGCCGCGGACCGCGACCGGCTGACCGACTTCGCCGCCGAGATCGGCGCCCGCGTCGACCTGATCTCCCTGGCCGCCGGCACGGTCTCCCTCCCGGAGGGAGTCCTGGGCAAGGGGCAGGCGCTGGTCGAGCGGTACGAGAGTGCGGGGGAGGACGGGGCGGGCGCCACCGGTGCCGCCGCGGGCTCCGGTGCGTCGGCCGGTGCGTCGGCCGGTGCCGCCGCCGGCTCCGGTGCCTTCGTCGCTCCCGTCGAGCGGGTCGCGCTCGACTGGCCCGCCGGCGTCCCCGACGGGGGTCGGCACGGCTTCACCCCCGCGCACCGCGCCGCCCTGGAGGCGGCCCTGCCCGGGCTCGCCCGCCGGCTCGCCGACGCGCTGGGCGCGGAACCCGGGCGGGTCCTCGTACTCGGCAACGAGGAGCTGATGTACGCGCCGCTGCGGCTCGCGCTGGCCCTGGAACGCTCCGGGGCGGCGGCCGAGGTGCGGTTCTCCACCACGACCCGCTCGCCCGTGCTGGCCGTCGACGACCCCGGCTACGCCATCCGCACCCGGCTGGTCTTCCCCGCCCACGACGCCCCGGCCGACGGGCCCGGCGACCGCTACGCCTACAACGTCGCCCGCACGGACGGGACCGGCTTCGACGCCGTCGTCGCCGTCGTCGACTCGGCCGGGGACACCCCCGAGCTGCGCACGGGACTGCTCGCCGCCCTCGCCCCGCACACGGGCCGGGTCCTGCTGGCCGTCGTACCGTCGTACGTACCGTCGTCCCACGCATCCGACCGGCGGGAGCCGAGCATGACCGAGCCGACCCTGCCCGAACCGCTGCGCGGCCCCGCCTTCTCCTCGTACGCCGCGCAGGACGTCGGCTGGCTGCTCCAGGACCTCTCCGGCGTCGAGCTGGAGGCCCCGACCGAGGAGCGGGAGGAGGCCATCCAGGCGGGCGGCGCGCACTACGCAGAGTCCCTGCCGGTCGAGTACCAGCCCACCGACGCCTACCAGGAGCTCTACCGCAGCGCCCTGGCCGGCTCCGCGACCCGGATAGCCCGGGCGGTCGGGACCGTCACCGAGACCGTGCTCGCCGAACGCTCGCCCTCCCCGGTACTCGTCTCCCTGGCCCGCGCGGGCACCCCCGTCGGCGTGCTGATGCGCCGCTGGGCGCAGGCCCGGCACGGCCTGGACCTGCCGCACTACGCCGTCTCCATCGTGCGCGGACGCGGCATCGACACCAACGCGCTGCGCTGGCTGGCCGCGCACCACGACCCCGCCGACATCGTCTTCGTGGACGGCTGGACCGGCAAGGGAGCCATCACCCGCGAGCTGAAGGACGCCCTCGCCGCGTTCCCGGGCTTCGACCCGGAGATCGTCGTCCTCGCCGACCCCGGCTCGTGCGTCCGTACGTACGGCACCCGCGAGGACTTCCTGATCCCCTCGGCCTGCCTGAACTCCACCGTCTCCGGACTGGTCTCGCGTACGGTGCTGAGGTCCGACCTGGTCGGGCCCGCCGACTTCCACGGCGCGAAGTTCTACCGCGAACTCGCCGGAGCCGATGTCTCCGTCGGCTTCGTCGACGCCGTCGCGGCCCGCTTCGACGCCGTCGCCGACGCCGTCGACGACGAGGTCAAGGAGCTGCTCGCGGCCGACCGCACCCCCACCTGGGTGGGCTGGGCGGCAGTCGAGCGGATCAGCGAGGAGTACGGCATCCACGACGTGAACCTGGTCAAGCCCGGCGTCGGCGAGACCACGCGGGTGCTGCTGCGCCGCGTCCCGTGGAAGATCCTCGCCCAGCGCGGAGCCGGAGCCGACCTGGACCACGTACGTCTGCTCGCCGAGCAGCGCGGGGTTCCGGTCGAGGAAGTCGACGGACTGCCCTACACGTGTGTAGGACTCATCCACCCCCGATTCACGCGCGGCGCCACGGGCGCCGACGGAAAGGCCGTGTCCGCCAAGTGACTGTCCTCGTAGCCAGTGACCTCGACCGCACGCTCATCTACTCGGCGGCCGCCCTCGGCCTGACCATGCCCGACCCGGTGGCCCCCCGGCTGCTGTGCGTCGAGGTGCACGAGAGCAAGCCGCTGTCGTTCATGACGGAGACGGCCGCCGCCCTGCTGGCGGAGCTGACCGAGAACCCCGCCGCGGTCTTCGTCCCCACGACGACCCGGACCCGCAAGCAGTACCAGCGCATCCGCTTCCCCGGCCGCCCGGCCCCGTACGCGATCTGCGCCAACGGCGGGCAGCTGCTCGTGGACGGCGTTCCCGACCGGGACTGGCGGCGGGCGGTGGCCGGACGCCTCGCGCAGGAGTGCGCCCCCCTGGAGGAGGTCCACCAGCACCTCCTCGCGGTGTCGGACCCGGCCTGGCTGCGCAAGGCGCGGATCGCCGAGGACCTGTTCGCGTACCTGGTCGTCGAGCGGGCGCTGGTCCCCGAGGAATGGCTGAAGTCCCTCGCCGCATGGGCGGAGGCGCGCGGCTGGGGGGTCTCCCTCCAGGGCCGCAAGATCTACGCCGTTCCGCGGCCCCTCACCAAGAGCGCCGCGATGGCCGAGGTGGCCCGCCGCACGGGTGCGACCACGACGCTCGCCGCGGGCGACTCCCTCCTGGACGCCGACCTGCTGCTCGCGGCGGACCGCGGCTGGCGGCCGGGACACGGCGAGTTGGCCGACGCGCAGTGGACGGCGCCGTCGGTGACCGCACTGACGACGGCCGGTGTGCTGGCAGGTGAGGAAATCATCCGCGCGTTCGGCGGGACGGTTGCGACACTGACCGCATGACCAAGGGCAACAGCACCAAGATCACTGACGAGCTCTACCAGTACGTCCTGGCGCACAACCCCCCGCTGGACGACGTCCAGCGGGGGCTCGTCGCCACGACCTACGAGAAGTTCCCGCAGTCGGCGGGCATGCAGTCGGCGCAGGAACAAGGGCCGCTGCTGGCCTTCCTCGTCCGGCTCACGGGCGCCCGGCACATCGTGGAGGTGGGCACCTTCACGGGCTTCTCGGCCCTGTCGATGGCCCAGGCGCTGCCGGCAGACGGCCGCCTCATCGCCTGCGACGTGTCGGAGGAGTGGACGGCGTACGGCCGCGAGGCCTGGGAGGCGGCGGGCGTCGCCGACCGCATCGACCTGCGCATCGCGCCCGCGCTCGACACGCTCCGCGCGATGCCGGCGCAGGAGCACATCGACCTGGCGTACGTGGACGCCGACAAGCAGAGCCAGATCCTCTACTGGGAGGAACTCGTACCGCGGCTCCGCCCGGGCGGCCTGATCGTCACGGACAACACCCTGTTCCACGGGACCGTCCTCGACGGGTCCCCGGAGAGCCGGGGCGCGAGCGTGCACGCGTTCAACGAGCACGTCGCGGCCGACTCCCGGATGGAATCCGTCCTGCTGGCGATCTCGGACGGGCTGACGCTGTCGCGCAAGCGGTAGCCGTGGAGAGGTGGGCGGCGGGGCGGTAGGGGGTGGGGCGGGGGAGGCTTCGGGGAGGCTGAGGCGGGCCTAGCCGCAGGCGCCGCCGCCGCAGCAACCGCCCCCGCCGCCGCCACCCATCGCGGGGGCGGGAGCGGCGGAGCCGCCGCTGCCGCCGACCGCGACGGCGGAGAGCAGCTTGACGGTGTCGGCGTGACCGGCGGGGCAGTCGGCGGGAGCGGACGACTCGGCCATGGGACGGCTGACCTCGAAGGTGTCGTCGCAGGTCCGGCAGCGGTACTCGTAACGGGGCATGCACACCAGGCTATGCGGCCGGACGGCATCCCGGTATCCCCGAACCCCGGACACACCGAACCCCGGACACACCGGAGCCCCCGCATCGGGTCAACGGCAACCCTCGCAGCCGCCTACCGGTCCGGACCCCTGCGACCCGCCGCCCGCGCCTCGCGCGCGGCCTGTTCGGGGTGGCGGGCGCGCCAGTACGGATTGTCGTGCGGCAGGGCGCTGCCGACCCGCCCGTACATGCCGAACCACATCAGCATCACGCCGACGACGAAGCTGAACAGCACGTTCGGGATCTTGAAGGCCAGGAAGTTCAGCCCGGTGTCGAGCAACGCGAGGTTCACGAACCCGCTCGCGATGAACAGCAGGCCCAGCACGATGTTCAGGGTCGAGGCGACGTTGCCGCCCGCCACCATCCCGCCGAACAGCAACAGCCCGACCAGGATCGACAGCACGCTGAGCGCGCCGTTCGTGTTGAGGCCGGCGACCGTGTCGCCGCCGGTGTCGAAGAACCCGATCCGGTCGATCAGCCCCAGAACCCCGAACACCACCAGCAGCAGACCGGTCAACCCCGCACCCACCCGGTACACCTTGCTCAGCTTGTGGTCGACCGGAAGGTGCTCGTTCAGCCGTGCTCCCACCGGCCGGGGAATGCGCGGCGCCGCGTGCGAAACCATCACGGCCTCCTCTGCCTCGGGCCGCCCGTCCCTCCAGGATCCGCCGACCGGGGGTGGGGGACAACCGGGAGGGGCGGGGTCGGACCGACCGGGGGCGTACGTTCCGACGTCCGTGTCCGTTCGCGTTGGCTGCCGGGCCTGCCGGGCCTGCCGGGTTGACCGTTGCGGCGTCCGCGTCCGTGTTGCCCGTTCGGATCGGCCCCGGCCGTGCGTTCCTGCCGCTGGGCTCGCCTCCCCTGCCGCTGCGCTCGGGTCACGTTTCCGATCAGGCGTGTCCGCGTTCCGCCCGGATCTCGTTCACGACCCGGTTCACGGAGGCCCGTACGTCCTCCATCTCCTGGAGGAACGCCCAGTAGTCCGGGTGCCGCCCCTCCAGGCCCGCGAGGGCCCGCTCGACCCGCGCCACCGACTCGTCCAGCGGCCGGGCGTGCCGGGGATCGGGCACGCTGCGGCCCGCCATCGCCAGGCGCTGCGCGTCCCGGATCGCGAACCGCGTCCGCTGCACCTCCGCCTGCGGGTCCCGCGCCACCGCCTCCAGCCGGTCCAGCCGGTCCTGCGCCGCCGACACCGCCTCGTCCGTGGCGTCCAGGGAACCCCGAACCGCCTCGATGGCCGCCCCTACGTCCGCCCACCGCTGCTCGTCCCGCGCCCGGGCGGCCTCCGCCAGCCGGTCCTCGGCCCGCGCGACGTCCCGTACCGCCTCGTCAGGGACCTGCTGGAGGTCCTGCCAGCACGCCGCGCTGAACCGCCGCCTCAGCTCGCTGAGCACCGGATCCACCCGGTCCGCCCGGTTCCGCAGCGCCTGGGCCCGCGTCCGCAGGCTGACCAGCCGCCGGTCGATCTCCGCCGCGCGCTCCGGGAGCCGCTCGGCCTCGGCACGTACCCCCTCCGCGTCCCGCAGGATCCGGTCGGCCCGCTGCACGGTCTCCTGCACCCCGTGCTGCGCCGCCCCCTGGTTCAGCTTCGTCAGCTCCGGGCCCAGCGCCGCCAGTCGCGCCGCCAGGTCATCGGCCCGCATGCCCTTGGCGCGCACCGCGTCCAGCGCGTCACTCGCCGCGAGCAGCGCCGCCCTGGCCCGCTCGCGCGCCGGCGCCACCCGGGCCAGCTGCGTCTCCGCCTTGTCCAGCAGCGGTTGCAGCCCCTGCGCGAACCGCTCCAGTTCCTTTTGGACCCGCACCAGCTCGTCCCGGGCCCGCGTCAGCTGCTCCCGCGCCTGCGCGGCGACGGACCCCTCCAGATCGACCCGGTCCAGGTCGTGCGCGTCCACCGCCTCGATGTACACCTGGCTCACCTGGTCGATGCGCACACCCAGCGCGGCGAACCCGTCGGTCGCCTGCCGGGCCGCCGGCGACCCGTCCGCCGCGGCGATGGTCTCGATGGAGATCCGCAGATCCCGCTGCGCCGTGTCCAGCTCGTAGAACGCGGCCGCCGCGGCATCCTTCGCCGCCTGCGCGTCCGCCCGTCGACTCTCGTCCCGCCCGCCGAACCACCGCCGGGATGCCGTCGTCACAATCCCTCTCCCGTGCCCCGTCCGCCATGCCCCGGTCCATTCTCCCCCACCGGAACGGGTTTGCGTGGGGGGTGCGCCGTCCATGTAGGCTGTCCACTCATCCACGGGTGCGTAGCTCAGGGGTAGAGCGCTGCTCTTACAAAGCAGATGTCGGCGGTTCGAAACCGTCCGCGCCCACCAGCAAAAAGGCCCCTCGCCGATCATGGCGGGGGGCCTTTTGCATCCACATCTGACATCAACGGGAGCGGTCAGGGACGGCCGGGGCGCTGCCTCAACAGCCGGTCCATGTGCCCGATGGCCTCGCGCTGAGTGTCCTGGACGACGTGCGCGTACACGTTCATGGTGACGGCGATCTGCGAGTGCCCGAGGATCTCCATCACGACCCGGGGCGGCACGCCGGCGGCGGTCAACAAGGTGGCCGTCCCATGCCGCGCGTCGTGCAGCCGAATCACCCGAAGACCGGCGTCCTTGGCCACGCGGGTGAAGGACCGATAGACGTTCCGCGGCTCGATGGGCCGTCCGGTTCGGGTGGTGAACACGTATCCGGTCTCCTGCCAGGCGTCGCCGGCCTTGGCCCGCATCTCCGCCTGCTTCATCCGTTGCCAGCGCAGGGGAGCGACGCAGATTCCGGGCAGGGGGAGAGTCTGCCGGCGCCGCTTGCCCTTGGGGTCGTCCTCGTAGGCTTCGCCCCCGACGCGTTGCCGCTGGGTCCGGACCCGGATCTCGCGCTTGTCCAGGTCCACGTTCTCCCATCGCAGACCGACGATCTCACCACGCCGGAAACCGAGTGCGATCGCCAGCACGAAGGCGGCGAACAGCGGGTCCTTGCGGCCGGCGGCAAGGAAGTCCAACGTCTCCTGGAGGCTCCAGGGGGAGAGGTCCCGGGCTTCAACCTTCGGCGGCTCGACCAGCGTTGCGACGTTCCGGGTGACCAGCTCTTCACGGACAGCCGCGGCGAGAGCGGTCCGCAGGACGCGGTGGGACTCCTTCGCGGTCGCGGCGCTGGTCGTCTTCTGGAGCTGGACCAGGACCCGCCGGACGTCCCCCACGCCTAGGAACTCCACTCGCTTCGAGCCCAGAAGCGGCACCAGGTAAAGGAGCACGTGAACCTCGTACTCGGCCCCCAAGTCCGCAGACATGACGGCCGCCAACTCCTCACGGCGTGACGCGGGACGAAGCGGTAGCCCTGGTTGTACTCCGTCATGGACGGCAGCATCACCGACGAGTCCGCCATCAGCCGCTCAAAGACATGCCTCCGGCGGGGGTGCTCAGGCTCCGGGATGACCGGGCCACCGTGCGGCTGCGGGCCGGGTTGTGGCGGGGAGGTGCCATCCAGTCTGCCGTAGACCCAGGCAAGCCATAGCAGACCAGGATTCTGGGGCCCAGGTGGAGCGCCCTGCTGGACGAACCAACGACCTGGGCCCCAGAGGCCTGCCCCATTATCGCTCCGTGTGGTTGACGGAAGACGGGATGGCAAGGGGTCGACCACCTTATGCATTCGCTATTCTATTGGCCAGCTGTTCAACGCTCTCCAAGCAACGGGCCAAGCTCGGCGACGATTCAGCTGCAATTCGAGGTCGCCAAAGTCGCATACCGAAGTCCCGAATGTCAGACGCATAAGTTGGCCCAACGGATGCACCACTTCCCTGCCGGGGGACGATCCCTTCCCTGACATCTCTTCTTCGTGACTTCCTTGCCAGGTTTATGATCTCTTGCTTCGGATCGCGCAGTGTGTCTGGGTTGCGAGGGATCTTACTTACTGCGACACCAAGAAAATCTGCTATGGCTTCACGGTCGGCGAGTAGCCACGATTCAAGCTCTGCAATCGCCACCCTGAAAGTCATTAGCTCTGCAGGTGAGGGGAGCCACTCGCGTACCTTGGCGACGACACAGGCGTCCACTGAGTCCATGTCCACCAACACAAACCAAGGCATGAACTTGGCCGCCTGATTATAGGCCGGGAGTTTTTTAAGAAGTGATGATTTGCCGCTCTTTCCTTGGGTCATCCCAACGGACAGGCCAAACTCGCGGAGGATGGCGCGGACGGCTCCCTCGTCTGAGATGCCCTCTACAGCGATGGTCACCTTGCTCACTGATCACCCCACGAAGAAGCTAAGTTGCCCAGCCTCTTCCGGGGCTGTGAACTCCTTTAGGATATCCCCAAGGGGGACGCCGGAGTCGCGCATCAGATTAACCTGTCCATCGTCAGACAGGAGTGAAACTGCCGTCCCTTCGGACTCGGGTACCAGAATTAGGACCTCATCTGAGCCAATTCCCGAGTCGTTTAGGATTTCCGGCGAATGGCTGCTCACCAGGATCTGTCTCGAAGTTTTCCTCTGAACCCTGGCGAACATTTGCGGGATATTTCGGACGACCTCTGGATGGAGTGAAAGTTCAGGCTCCTCCAGGAGCAGGGGGCCTCTGGAGTCTGCTACTGCCCAGAGGAGCCCGAGCAGCCGAAGGGTCCCGTCGGAGAAGTGGTCCTCCGTCTGCCATGCACCGTTGGGGCGCCAATGTTGATACTTGCCCTTCAGGTGGGGGACGCCGCGGATGTCTGACTCCAGCTCCAGTTTCTGCAGTTGCGGCACTGCCACCTTTAGTGCGTCGACGATCTTGCGAAGACGAGCGTCTCGCGTGGCTTTCGGGGTGCGGGCGATCTGTTCCAGGAAATCGCCCCCAAACGGATCGTTCTTCTTGCCGACTGATCTGTCGGGCTCTCGTACGAGTTGGGGAACGATGTGCATGTAGCTCAAACTCGCGAAGAACTCAGAGACGACCCGAAATTTCCGGTTGACGTTCACCTGCTCTAGGTGTGTTTGGCGGAGGCGCTCTGCATCGCTACGATCCCCGGAGTCTGGCCTGCGAAGGATGTCCTTACCCCTGTATTGAACCACCTCTGATTCAATAACGGGACGTCTATTATTGTCCTGCTTGAATTTAAGCTCATAGCTCCACTCGTTCGGAATGACGTCATTCCCTAGTGTTACTTTGAGTGAAATGGATGGATAGCGTCGAGCTGCAAAGGAGCGAATCATGCTCACTCCGCCGCGTTTGGCTACAGCGGCTTCAAAGCCGCCGCCCACCGAAACGATCTCGGACAGAAACCGGAAGCAGTCGAGAAAGTTTGATTTTCCGGCTGCGTTGGGTCCTACAAGGAACATTCGCTGACGTAGGCCTACGGAGAAGCTGGTGAAATTTCGCCAGTTTGCCACCTGGAGACTCGTGAAACGCATGCTTCGGCGCTCCAACGGCTCATGCTCATCGTCGTAATCCACCTGACTCACGAATCCATCCTGGCTTGTTCAAGGCTCTCGTCACTGCAATACGGATGATAGCGCTCCAGGATGTGGTTCGGCTGAAAACGCTAGTTTTCTGGGTAAGTGCCCTCTGAGGGCAACGGTCGGATGCCCTGAGTCGGCGTGCCCCCGGGCTGAGTGCGGAACGGGTGCCGGCCACATACGGAACGAGGGATGCGGCGTAGACATCATCTGGCCCCTTGAGGACCTAAGACTCCCTACGCAAGGTACCTCCGGGTCCGTGTGACCGTAGTGCTCCCGTCCGTGCTGCTGCGCCTGGCAGGTCGCTGCGGTCGGCGGGACCGTTCCGGGGGCAGATCGTCGCTGAAATTAGGAGGTGGTGGCACGCTGACTCAGCCCAGGTGTGGGGCGCCGACGACCAAGAATCTTCTCCGTGCGAGGCCTGCGATCATGAACAGCTCTCGATGCCAGGACCATCAGGGCAAATGGTCGAAGTGTGAGGTGGAGCGACGTAGGGAAAGGCGGCTGAGGCCAGATGCGCGAGCTCCGGAAGAAGAAGTGGGGCGGCAGTCGACTAGCGGCTGACATCCGCAACTGACATCAATGGTGGCGCATGCCAGTAGCTCTAGCCGGTCGCGTAGATGCTTTGCGGGCCGGACACGGCCGTCGCTGCGCCCGTCCTGGGCGAGCTCACAAAGCAGATGTCGGTGGTTCGAAACCGTCTGCGCCCACCAGTGGAAGCCCCCAACCAATCATGGTGGGTCGACAGTTCCGAAGCGGGTTCGGGCAAAGTCCGGCCGTCCGGTGGAGAGCACGCCGCCGATTGAGGCGCGGGGGTTTTCGGCCGCGTGGGCGGGTTTCCGGCCGTTCGGGGGAGATGCGGGCGCCTTCGGTGGGTGCCTGGTGCGCGGGGGCATTCCTTGACGGAATGGAAGGGAGATCTCGTGCCGCTCTATCTGTCGCGGTTCAGCTACACGCCGGAGACCTGGGCGCGGCTGACCGGCCATCCCGAGGACCGGTCGGAGGCCGCTCGGTCGTACATCGAGTCCGTCGGCGGGAAGCTCCACGGCTTCTGGTACGCCTTCGGCACGCACGACGGCTACAACCTCTGGGAGGCACCGGACAACGTGTCCATGGCGGCCGTCGCCCTGGCGATCAGTGGTGGCGGGGCGCTCAGCTCGTTCGAGACGACGGTTCTGCTCACCGTCGACGAGACGTTGGACGCCCTGCGCACGGTCGAAAGGGTCCGGTACCGGGCGCCCGGCGCCTAGGCGGGGGGCTTGAGGTGGGCGCGGGGGCCCTTGGTGATGGCTCCCGGCGGGCTAGTGGAAGAGGGGGAGCGGGATTCGGGAGCAGGGTGCCGGCGTCGCGTACCGGATGCGGGCGTCGGTCTACGCGGCGCGGGGGTTCGCTCGGGGGAGGAGCGGCTCGTGGTGGTGCCAGAAGAGGTGGCGGTTTCCGTGCAGCAGACCGGCCGAGCCCCATTCGACCCTCATCACGCCCTGCTCCATCGAGCAGGCGTACGCCACGACGGTCAGGCGCAGGTCCGGGGGGAGGAGTGCCACGTCCGGGTGCAGGTTCTCCTCGTCGAGTCCTTCGATGCCGAGGTCGAGCGTCAGTTGGGTCGGCTTCGGGCCGTGGCGTCGGATCAGGTCGGCCCGGAGGCCGTACGCCTTGCGGAGCTGGGCCTCGGTGACCGGGAGGTCCCTCTTCGCGTAGCGGATGGGCAGGATCGCGTTGCCGCCGATGGCCATCAGCGTCCGGCCTTGCAGCCGTACGGGAGTCGCTCCGTCGAGGGGTGCCAGGCCGGCGGCGAGGGTCTCGTACTGCGCCGCGTGGAGGCCGTGACCGTACGCTTCCTGCATGCGTGTACCCACCTGTTCGTGGGCGAGACGGGCCCGCGCGTGGGCTTCCACGAGGCAGGTCGGGATGGTTTCGGCCAGCCGGTCCGCCGCGCCGCCGAACGTTCTCCTGGCCCAGAGTGACACCGAAGCCTGCATGCGTCGCCCTCCCCCTGCGTTGGCGGAACGCCGAGCCACGTCCTTCCCAAGGTGTGGGCGCCGGGCGGGGAGCGCAAGGGGGGTACGGGTGCACGGGCCGCGCACGGGTGCGAAGGCCGGCCTGCGCGCAGGACGTGACGGTGGATGAGGAGGCCCCCCGTCGGTCACGGCGGGGGGCTCGGGGTCAGGCGTTGGGGCGCTTGCCGTGGTTGGCCTTCTTCTTCTTGCGGGCGCGGCGCTTGTTTCCTCGCTTGGCCATGGAGCGTCTCCCTCATTACCGACAATTCGGGCGATCGCCAGTCTAGGTTCGGGGCGGGCGGCCCGCATCAGGGGCGGGTGGGTTTCCCGCGCCCGGTGACGGGGATCCCCGGATGGGGGTGAGGGACGTGACCGGTGTGGGGGAGTGGCTCTGGGCGATCGGGGCGGGGGTGCTGGTGGTCGCCGGGCCGGTGGTGTTCGGGTGGTTGGGCGCCGACCGGTTCGAGCGGAGGCGGGACGAGGAGCGGGCGCGGCTGCTCGCGTCCCTGGAAGTCGTAGCGGGGGCCGGTGGGCCGAGCGCGGGTGAGTCGCGGGCGGGTGGGTCGAGGGCGGGTGATCCACGGTTCCTGGACGCCGGGGCGAGCCGGCGGGGTCATGCCGAACTGGGCGACCGACGCGACGACTTCACGCCGATCCTCGTCGAGTACTACGCCTACGGACTGACCCAGGCCCGCAGCAGCTTCGCGACCAGCCAGTTGTTCTCGGCGATCGGGGCGGCCGTGCTGCTCTTCGGTGTCGGACTGGCGGTCTGGAAGGCGGAGAGCTCGGGGGACGCGTACGTAGGAGTGGTCACGAGCTCGGTCGGCGTGGTCGTCACCCTGATCGGGCAGCTGTTCCACCGGCGGGCCGACATCGCCCTGCGGCACATGGCCGCGCAAACGGCCTCCCTCCGTGAGGACCGGCGGGCCGCCGAGAGCACGCAGCAGGCGATCGGATTGCTGGAGGAGGTCGCCGATCCGGGGCTGAGGGCGCGACTCCAGGCCGGATTGATCATGAAATTGTCCGGGGCCGAGCTGCCGCGGTAGCGCCATGATGGAGGTATGTGCCGCTCCATTAAGACCCTGCGCCCGCCCGCCATCCCCGAGAAGGCCACCGAGGAGGAGATTCGCGCGGCCGCGCTCCAGTACGTACGGAAGGTGTCCGGGTTCCGGGCGCCCGCCGCGCACAACCGGGAGGTTTTCGACGCCGCCGTGGACGCCGTCGCGGAGGCGACGAGAGTGCTGCTCGACGGGGTGCACGTACGGGGGCGGGCCGCCGCCGAGGCGTGACCGCCACGGTCTGACCGCCCGGCGCTGTCCGCCTGGCGCTGTCCGGCCTTGGCCGGGCGGGTTCCCCGCGTCGGCCGCAAGGCCGGAATCGCACCTCGGGCCGGGGGTGCCCCGGCCCTGGGTCGGCGTGCGTCGGGTGGTGACGGGGTCGGTTCGGGGCCGGTGGTGGCCCTTCGGTCGGGTGGTGGGCCGATCGACCGGCTGACCGGCCGATCGGCGGAGCCGCCGGTGTGCCCCGCGTCGGTTCAGCCGACGGACGTCGAGCGGCGGCGCAGCACCCACACGCCGGCGCCGAGTGCGCCCGCGGCGAGCGCCCCGCCGATGGCGATCTGGCCGCTGCTGATCGAACCGATGCTGCCGCCCACGCCGCCGCGGGCGGCGCCCGAGGCGACCTGGAGGGCGACGGTGACGCGCTGGCCGCCCGTGCCGCCGCACTCGAAGGTGACGGGGTGGGAGCCGGCGACGGCGTCGCGGTAGACGGTGGCGGCACCGAAGAGGTTGGTCGCCTCCAGGTTGCCCGGGGTCAGCGTCACGTCGCCGAAGGCGCGGGAGGTGGCCCGGCCGGTCTTGGTGCCGCAGCCCTCGATGTTGAGGCTGACGCGGGCGCCGGGAGCGACGGTCCCGGGGGAGACGGTGGCGAAGGGTGCGGCGGCGGCGAGTGTGGCCGGGGTGACGGCCGCGACGGCGAGTGCCGCGGCCGCGACCCCTGCCAGGCGGTGCCGGTTGCGCGTGCGGGTCATGGAGAAAACTCCTCGGGCTCCTCGAAACGGCGCGGCCAGGGCACGGATGTGACGCGGATTCGGTTGCACGCCGTGCTCTGGACGCTAGAAGCCCCGCCCGGACGCGGCGATCGCTGCCGGGTGAACGGGTGACCGAGTGCCCCACTCGGGCTACTCCCGGGGCGGGCGCGGTACGCGCGGTGGTCGGGCTGCCCGTGGTGGTTCGGGGACCGGTGCCCGGGCCGTGGCCTCGGGGTGGCGCGGTGGACCCGTCTTTCGGCGTCGGGGGCTCGGAGGGGTGGCGGGACGCCCCTGCGGACGCCGCGGTTCGGGGCGGCGTACAGGAGGCGCAGCGGCGGCTCGGCCGGAGTGGGACCGGCGTTCTATGTTGCCGGGGCGGGGGACTCCGGGGGGCGGCGGATGAGGTAGGCCGCCAGGGAGCCGACTGCGAACAGGGCGATCAGGGAGACCGCGCCACCGAGCCAGGTCGTTCCCAGCCACTGGGTGCCGTAGTAGCCCAAGGCCACGCTGTAGCCGGCCCAGCTCATGCCCGCCAGTACGGACCAGGGCAGGAACTCCATCACCTTGCGCTGCGTCTTGCCGGCGCCCAGCGACACCACCGAGCGGCCGGCCGGGGCGAAGCGGGCGATCACCACCAGGGCGCCGCCGCCCCGGGCGAGCGCGGAGCCGAGGCGTTCGTGGGCGCGGGTCAGCCGACGTGAGCGGGCGATGGCCCGGTCCAGTCGGGCTCCGCCGCGCCTTGCCAGCCGGTACGCGGCCATGTCACCCAGTACGGAGGCGGTCGTGGCGATGACCAGCAGCGCCAGGATGTCCGGGACCTCGGCGGGAGCGCCCGCGGCTGCCGCGGCGGCCGCAGCCATGATCACCAACATGCCGCTCGGCAGCACCGGAAGGAACACGTCGAGCACGACCGACACCGCCACCACGACATAGATCCATGGGCTCGCGGTCAGCGACCCCAGCGTCTCAAGCAAAGCGGAACTCCCCAGTCCGAAGCGCCGCGTCGTCGCGGGGAGCGGCAGGGGCGGCTTGACAGCCATACAGCGTACGCCCGGAGCCCGCCCCGCGGAGCCGCGGGGCGGCCGTGATGACGTGGCTCCGGGCCACCCCGGCCCGGGCGGGCACCGGGCGCCGCCGCCCGTGCCCGTCGTACGCGAAGCGGCCGGTGTTACTCCGCATCGGTGAGTTCACGGTCCAGCACCGCCACCAGGCGAGCCCCCGACCGCCCCTTGCGGCTCTGGTCCAGCCGCAGTCGGGCGCTCCGGCCCGCCAGCGCCAGCGTCATCAGCTGGTTGCCGAACCACGGGCCGCCCGTACGCTGCCAGCTGAGCGGCGGCCGACCCGTGCGGCCGTGCCGGGAGAAGCCCCGGCCCAGCCATCGGCCCACGCGAGACCAGCCCAGCCGGAAGCCCAGCTTCACCGCTGTGTGGATGGAGTTGTGCACCGGCGAGCAGGTCAGCTGGAACACCCGCGAGGTGCTGGGTATTCGGGGCTCGGCCACGTAGGCGTGGTGGACGTCCCCCGAGAGCACGCACACCGTCGCCGGGGCGCGCGGGCCCGTCCCGACCTCCTCGATGAGATCGCTCAGCGCCTCGAACGAACTCGGGAACGCCGCCCAGTGCTCCAGATCGCTGCGCCGCCGCAGGTCCTCTCCGATCCGCGCCCACCGGGGACCCCGCTCGCCCCGGCACAGGGCGGCGTTCCACACCTCCGCGTCGTGGATGAGGGGAGGCATCAGCCACGGCAACGAGGACCCGATCAGCAGGTGGTCGTACCCGCCGTGCCCCGCCAGCGCGTTCTCCCGGAGCCAGTGCTGCTCCGCCGGGTCGAGCATGGCGCGGCCGTCCTCGGCCAGTACCCGGGCCGCCCGGGTGTCGACCATCAGCAGCCGCGTCCGGCCGAAGTCCCGCCGGTAGCTCCAGCGCACCGAGGCCGGGTCGGCGTCGGCTCGGGCGGCGAAGGTGCGCAGCACGTCCGTACCGTCCGGGGTGGCCCGGACCGCCGCGTACAGCGGGTCCGCAGCCAGCTCGGCGGGGGAGAGGTTCCCGAGGTGCTGGTGCACCCAGTACGACATCAGCCCGCTGAGCACCCGCTCCGGCCACCACGGCGTCGCGCGCATCTCCGCCAGCCAGGCAGCGCTGGTGTTCCAATCGTCGATCACGTCGTGGTCGTCGAATATGTGCAGGCTGGGAACGGTCGACAGCAGCCAGCGGATCTCGGGGTCGAGCCAGGACTCGTAGTAGAGCCGGGTGTACTCCTCGTAGTCCGCGACCTGCGCACCCGGTGCCTCGCGCAGGTCGCGGCGGGCCGCGAGCCACCGCCGGGTGTCCCGTGACAGTTGGTCGGCGTACACCTGATCGCCGAGCAACAGCAGGACGTCAGGCCGGACGGCCTCCGGCTCGGACGCCAGCTGGGCCGCGAGCGTGTCGAGGGCGTCGGCGCCGTGCGGCCCGCGTTGATCGGCGGGCGGTGCGGCCTGTCGGCAGGAGCCGAAGGTGACCCGTACCCCCGGCGCGGGCCGGCCGGAGCCGCCGCCCACCGCCGGCGCGCTGACGGTGCTCGGAGGGAAGGCGCTGTCGGCCACGGGCCAGACGAGGACCCCGTCGAGCAGGACCTCGTAGGCCGTGGTGGTCCCCGGGGTCAGGCCGGTCACGGGGACGAGCGCGTAGTGGTGGCCCGAAACCTGGAACGTGCGGGTGCTGCCGCCGGCCCCATCGGCGCAGCGCACCTCGGCGGTACACGGGCGGTCCGCCTCCACCCATATGGTGGCGGAACCCCCCGTGTCCCAGTCCACGTACCGCAGCAACGGCCCCAGACGCAGTCCGGCCATCCCCATCCCCCTTGTCGGCATCCCCTGTGATCACGGTACGGGGTGGAGGGTGGGCGTGGCCTCCCCCTGGCGGGGGAGAAATGGCCGGTTCGGGTGAGGGGTCAGCAGCCGTTGAGGACGTTCGTCAGAGCGGTCTTCTCGGTGGAGTCCATGCGCAGGCCCCAGTACTGCTTCACCTGGACCCACATGCGGGCGTAGGTACAGCGGTAGGCGGTCCGCGAGGGCAGCCACTTGCCGGGGTCGAGGTCGCCCTTGGCCTGGTTGACGTTGTCCGTGACCGCTATGAGCTGCGGGCGGGTGAGGTCGTTGGCGAACTGCTGTCGCTTGGTGGTGGTCCAGGAGTTGGCGCCCGAGCGCCAGGCCTCGGCGAGCGGGACCATGTGGTCGATGTCGATGTCGGACGCGGCGGTCCAGGTGGCGCCGTCGTACTCGGAGTACCAGCTCCCGCTGACGGCGGCGCAGGAGGAGTCCTGGACGACGTTCACGCCGTCCCGCTTGAGGACGGTCTCGCGGGTGTTGCAGCTGCCGGAGACGGTGCTCCAGTGCGGGAACAGGTCGCGGCTGTAACCGCTGGTGGAACCTTCCGCCGCGGGCGTGACCGTGGCCAGGTGGGCGCGGGCGGCCGACGCGCTGATGGGGGTGGGGGGAGCCGCCAGGGCTCCGGGGGCGTTGACGAGCGAGGTGAGCGAGGCGAGGGCGACCGCCGACGCGAGGACTCCGGCGCGGCCGACGTTACGCGCGTAGAGGGAGGGCGTGCGGAAGGAGGCGAGGGCCATGAGGGCTCCGTGGGTGCGGGGGGTGGTGGCCGTGCTGCCCCGGCGGGACGCGGCCATGCTGGCGCCGTGGGGTGTCGTCCGGGTGGGCGCCAGGTGACAGGGTGCCGACATGCGCACGTCACATCAAGGAGTCCAAGACCTTTTACTCAAGGGGAAGTTGAGATTCCGCACACGGGGGAGGGGCAAGGCGGGGTCAAACTCGCATTCGGGGTGCCAGGAGTGGCTCCGCGGGGGGCGATGGTGAGGTTTCGGCCGTGTCGTGCAGCGCGGTGCAACGGGGGCCGGGCGGGCGGACGCGGCGCCCCGATGGGAAAACTCCTTGCGGGCCACAGGGATTCGAGGGCACGCTCGCCCGCGTGATCACACCTGTGCCCGACCGTCGTTTCGGCTGGTCCAACATGTTCGTCCACCCCGGTGACGACGCCCGCTCGGACGGCGGCTTCCAGGGGGAACGGGACGTGCTCGTCGGCTACTTGCGCGACCAGCGGCTCACCTTGGAGATGAAGTGCGCCGGCCTCGACGCCGAGGGAATGGCCCGCCGGTCGGTGGCGCCGTCGAACCTGTCGCTGCTGGGGCTGGTGCGGCATCTCGCGGGGGTCGAGCAGTACTGGTTCCGGCAGGTGATGGCGGGGGAGGTGATACGCCGTCACTACCGCTCGGCCGACGACCGCGACGGCGAATTCACCGGTGCGGTCGCCGACCCGGAGGTCGTCGCGCAGGCGTGGGCGACCTGGCGGGCGGAGGTCGCCTTCGCCGAACGGTTGGTCGCGCGGGCCCCCGACCTCGATGGTGCCGGACGTGGTGGCGAGGAGCCGATGCAACTGCGCGAGGTCCTGGTGCACATGGTCGAGGAGTACGCCCGCCACAACGGCCACGCCGATCTCCTGCGGGAGTGCGTCGACGGGCGCGTGGGGCAGTAGCGGCGGGCCGCCGCCGCGCGCACTCGCTCCCCCGGTCGACGGGGGCGCGGGCGGGAGGCGGGCGGGGCGGGGCGAGTCGGAGGCGGCGGGCCATCGTCACCCGCTGCACGGTCCGGATCGGACCTCGGCCGCGGCCGTGCTGCCGCGGGTCCCGGGGCGTTGCCGTGCTGCCGTGCTGCCGTGCTGCCGTGCTGCCGTGCTGCCGTGCTGCCGTGCTGCCGTGCTGCCGTGCGGCCGTGTGTGCCGGGCCGTTGCCTTGAGGCCCTGCCGTGCTGCCGCATGGGCCCGGCTGCCGCTGCCGTGCTGCCGCGGGGCGGCCTGTCGTCGCGCTGCCCTTGGTTCGGGTCGTCGCGTCGGTCAGGTCGTTGCGGCTCCGTGCGGCTTCGGTGGTGATGTGGCGGGGAGAGGGGTGGTCGGGGCGCCCTGGTGGCTTCAGGCGGTGGGCGGGGTGAGGGTGAGGTGGATGGCGCCGTCCGGGGTGGTGTCCACGCGGATCGCGGTCAGGTCGGCGACGTGGGCCGTCGGGCCGTGTGCGGCGGCGCGGGGGCCGATGCCGATCACGCGCATGCCGGCGGCGAGGCCTGCGGCGATGCCCGCGCCGGAGTCCTCGAAGACGATGCAGTCGGCCGGGTCCATGCCCAGTTCGGCGGCTCCCTTGAGGAAGCCCTCGGGGTCGGGCTTGCTGGCCGAGACGGATTCGGCGGTCACGCGCACCCGCGGCATCGGCAGTGCGGCGGCCGTCATCCGGGCCGTTGCCAGTGCGGCGTCGGCGGAGGTGACCAGGGCGTGCGGCAGGGCGTCGATCGCCGCCATGAACTCGGGGGCGCCGCCGATGGGGACCACGCCGTCGGTGTCGGCGGTCTCGCGGGCGAGCATCACCGTGTTCTCGGCGTAGTTGAGTTCCATCGGTCGCTCCGGCAGCAGGATGGCCATCGTGGCGTAGCCCTGGCGGCCGTGGACCACCTTCAGCGCCTCGTGCGGGTCCAGCCCGTGCGACACCGCCCACTCGCGCCAGCAGCGTTCGACCACCGCGTCGGAGTTGACGAGGGTGCCGTCCATGTCCAGCAGCAGGGCCTTGGCGGTCAGGACGACAGGGGTGGCGATGGTGCTGGCCGGCATGGGAGGGGCTCCAGACGGGGCGGGGCAAAAGAGAACAAGTGGTTCCGTCCCCCGGTCAGGGGATGAGGACGGAACCACTTTGTTCCCACACGATACAAAACGCGGGGCGGTCCGCGCCACCGCGAGGGACGTGACCTATCCCTCCAAAGCTCGCCGGGTCGCCGGGCCGTAGACACCCCAGGGGTCGTCGTGGATGCCGAACTCCGCTTGGAGGTCTTCGACGGCGTTACGGACCGAGCGGCCGAACTTGCCGTCCAGCCTGCCGCGGTACAGCCCCTGCTCCGCGAGGAGTCGCTGCAGCTTCTCCACCTCGGCGCCGGAGTCGCCGTACCGCAGTGTGGGCGCCAGGGCGGCCGGGGGTGGCGGCGCGGAGGACTGGGGCGGACTGGCGGAGCGGCTGGCGGAGGCCGACGGGGTCGTGCTGGGCGGCGCCGACGAACGGGACGTGCTGGGTGAGGCGGACGTCGACGCGGAGCGGGACGCGCTCGGCGAAGCGGACCGCGAGGCCGACGAGGACGGGCTCGGCGTCGGACTCGACGCCCCCTCCGAAGGGCCGGTCGGATCGACCGGGACCACGCTGACCGCGGGGGCCGACGGCTTCGGGTCCGTCAGGGCCCGGTCGTCCGTCCCGGAGCCGGTGAACCCCAGGGCCACGGCCGCCGCGCCCGCCACGACCAGTGCGCCGACACCGGCCAGCAGGGGCAGCACCAGCCGCCGGGAACGCTTCCCGGTCTCCCGGTCGGCGCCGCCCAGGGCCTGCGCGGGCGGGGCGGACCGGGCGCCGGGTGCGACGTGCGGGGGAACGGCCCGCAGCTGGACGGTCTGATCCGGCCAGGCCAGTACGGGTATCCCGTACGCGGGGGTGTGCGGCTGAGGCTCCGACGGGCCGGCCGGTGGCACGAGCGGCAGCAGCGTCGTGGCCTCCCCCTCGGGGCCAGGAGCGGCGGGCGGGGCAGGGGGCGGGGGCGCAGCCGGGCCGGGGCCGGGAGCTGGTGCCTGAGCCGGGCCCGGCGCCGGGGTCGAGGCCCGGGTCGGGTTCGGCGTCGCGGCCGGGTGCGGGGACGCCGGCGGGCCGGCGTGTTCGGGCGGTCGGGGCGGAGCGTGCCCGGGCTGCGGGGGCGTGGCCGGCCCCGGCGCCGGGGCCGGCGTGGCCGCGCCCGGTACCGGAGCAGGGCTGGGTGGGCCCTGCTCCGCGGACGCGCCCGGTGGGGGCGGGTCGGAGGGGAACGGCGGCCGGTCAGGGGCGCCGGAGGGCTGGGCGACCGCGCCCAGGACGGGCTGCGGGGACGCCGGGTCCGCCGCCGCCCGCCCATGGTCCGGCAGCGCCACGTACGGGCGGATGCGCAGCGGGTTGAATCCCACCCCCGGCGTGCACCGGCATTCGACGCTCACGGCGCCGCATTCTGGACAGCGCTCAGCGCTCACTGGTACCCCTCCCTGGCCAATGCCTGCGATTATGCAGACCCCTCAGGCCTCCCCCAACCCGCCCGACGGGCCATAACCGGACAGACCGCTCAGGATGGAGATGTTGTTCCGGCCCGAGGAGGAGCCGATGGCTCAGGAAGTGACCACGCCCGCCGTGGACCCCGGTCCCGGCGCCGAGCACGCCTCCCGCGAGGTGCTCGTCTCGATCGGGGCCCTGCTACTGGGCCTGCTGATCTCCGCTCTCGACCAGACCATCGTCTCCACGGCGCTCCCCACGATCGTCAGTGAACTGGGCGGCATGGATCACCTGTCGTGGGTGGTCACCGCCTACATGCTGGCGGCGACGGCGGCCACTCCGCTGTGGGGCAAACTCGGCGACCAGTACGGACGCAAGAAGCTCTTCCAGTACGCCATCGTGATCTTCCTGGTCGGATCGGCCCTCTGTGGCCTCGCTCAGAACATGCCGCAGCTCATCGGGTTCCGCGCCCTCCAGGGTCTGGGCGGTGGCGGACTGATGGTGCTGTCCATGGCGATCGTCGGCGACATCGTCCCGCCGCGGGAGCGCGGTAAGTACCAGGGCCTGTTCGGCGCGGTGTTCGGCGCGACCAGCGTGCTCGGGCCGCTGCTGGGCGGTCTGTTCGTGGACCACCTCTCCTGGCGTTGGGTCTTCTACATCAACCTCCCGATCGGTCTCGTGGCGCTCGTCGTCATCGCCGCCGCCCTGCGCATCCCGGCCCGTTCCTCCCGCCACACGATCGACTACCTCGGCACCTTCCTCATCGCGTGCGTCGCCACCTGCCTGGTGCTCGTGGCCTCCCTCGGCGGTACGTGGGGCTGGGGATCGGCGCGCATCATCGGGCTCGCCGTCCTCGGCGCCGTGCTCCTGGTGTGCTTCGTGGTCGTGGAGCGGCGGGCGGCCGAACCGGTCCTGCCGCTCGGCCTGTTCCGCATCCGCACCTTCACCCTCTGCTCCGTGATCAGCTTCATCATCGGGTTCGCGATGTTCGGCGCGATGGTCTACCTGCCGACCTTCCTCCAGGTGGTCCGGGGCATCTCGCCGACCATGTCCGGCGTCCACATGCTGCCGATGGTGATCGGCCTGCTCATCGCCTCCACCGGCTCCGGGCAGATCGTCAGCCGCACCGGGCGGTGGAAGGTCTTCCCCATCCTGGGCACCGGCATCACCGCCATCGGTCTGCTGCTCCTGCACCAGCTGCACCGTGACAGCTCCGACCTGGTGATGGGCGTGTCCTTCTTCGTCTTCGGTGCGGGACTCGGTCTGGTCATGCAGGTGCTCGTCCTGGTCGTGCAGAACTCGGTCAGTTATGCCGACCTCGGCGTCGCCACCTCCGGCGCCACCTTCTTCCGTTCCATCGGAGCCTCCTTCGGCGTCGCCATCTTCGGGACGATCTTCACCAACCGGCTCGGTGATCAGCTCGCTTCCGCCCTGGCCGGCGTGACGCTGCCGGCAGGAGCGAGTGCCGCCCGGTTGGAGGCCGATCCGCGCGCCATCGGCACGCTGCCGCCCGAGGTGCGGACCCGGGTGTTGGACGCCTATTCCGACTCCATCACCGACGTGTTCCTCTATGCCGTGCCAGTGGTGCTGATCGCCTTCGTGATCGCCTGGTTCCTCAAGGAGGACAAGCTCCGCGGCTCCGTCACCGCACCGGACGTGACGGAGACGCTCGCCTCCAACCCCGTTCACCGCTCCTCACACGAGGAGGTCGCCCGAGCCCTGTCCGTTCTGGGCACCCGCGAGGGGAGACGGCACGTCTACGAGAAGATCACCGCGAAGGCCGGCTACGACCTGCTCCCCGCGGCCAGCTGGCTGCTGCTGCGGATCAACAAGTACGGCTCCGCCGAACCGGCGGTGCTCGCGGAACGCACCATCGTTCCGCTCCGGGCCATCACGGAAGCGGCCCGGCAGGTCGAGGAGCGCGGGCTGGCCTCCCGCGACGGACTCGCACTGATCCTCACGGACCGGGGGCGGGTGGCCGCCCGCCGGCTGTCCGACGCCCGGCAGGAATCCCTGGCCGAACTGCTCGGTGACTGGTGGGGGCCGGACCGCCCGACCGACCTGGTGAAGCTGGTCGCGGAGATCAACCGCGAGCTGTGCGGGTCCGACGCGGAGGAGCCCTACGACACGTTGCCGCGTCGGGACCACTCCGCGCACTGAGAGCCGGTGCTCGGGTCGGGGTCGGGGTCGGCCGGCGGGCCGGACGGATGAGCCGGCCCGGCCCCGCCCGGCTCGGCCGGCCGGCCGGCCGAGCCGGTCAGGTCAGATCAGGGGCTTCTCGAACCAGTGCTCGGCGTACGGCCCGGAGTTGTAGGCCGGTATTTCCCGGTACCCGTGCCGCGCGTACAGGGCTCGGGCCTCGACGAGGTCGGAACGCGTGTCCAGGCGGACCCGCTCGGCGCCCAGTGACCGACCGGCCGCCTCCAGGGCGGCGAGCAGGGCCGCGCCGCCGCCGGTGCCGCGAGCGCGCGGGTCGACGTACACCCTGGTGAGTTCGGCGGTGACGGGGTCGATCAGGCGTACGCCGCCACAGGAGAGCGGTACCCCGTCCAGCCGTCCGACCAGGAAGCGACCCGAGGGTGGGGCGAGGTCGTCCGCCGGGAAGTCCAGCATGCCCTGGTCTATTTCGGCGACGGTGACGGCCCGTTTCCAGTACCGGCCGGCGACTTCGGCGTAGTACGCGCGGCGCAGGGTGGTCGCGTCCGGGGTGGCGAAGGGTTCCTGGACCACGAGCCAGGTGCCGGGCGCGGTGGTCAGGGTGGTCATGGTGATGGAGGTCGCGGGCGTCGTGGGCGTCGTGGGCGTCGTGGGGGTGGTCGTGATGATCGTGTTGGTGTCCATGGCGCCATTGTGGGCCGCCCCTCGCGTCGCCCGCGTGGAATATCCACAGGCACGGGCCGATGATGAGGAAAGGTGAAAATACGGCAAATGGAGGGTGTGAGGGTCATGTCGGAGCATCCGAACTGTGCCCTGGTGCGTCGTGGCTACGAGGCCTTCGGCAAGGGAGACATGGAGACGCTGGGCTCGCTGATGACGGCCGACGTCATCCACCACGTGCCGGGCAACAGTCCGCTCTCGGGGCACCACAAGGGGCGGGAGGCGGTCCTGGACCTCTACCGTCGGCTCGGCGAGGAAACCAACGGCACCCTCCGGCTCGACCTGGACCGGGTCCTCGCGGACGGCCGGGGGCACGTGATGTCGTTCCACCTCATGCGCGGCGACCGGGGTGACCGGGGCATCGAATTGCACGAAGGGCTCTTCTTCACCATCGTCGGCGGGAAGATCACGGACATCGACGAGTGCGTGGAGGACCTGGACGAGTCGGACGCGTTCTGGTCGTGACGACGCGCCGGCCGCGCGGTGGTGGTGGGTGCCGACGGGCCGGGGTCAGGCCTTCCCCCCGGCCGGCCGCACCCCCCGATCAGGCCTGCTTCGGGGCTGCCTGCTGGACCACCTCGAAGGACCAGACCGACGAGCCCGAGGCCGCCGGCTTCGGACGCTCGCCACCGGCGGCGGAGTCGCCGCCCTGGTGGGCCGCCTTCATGGGGCCCTCCATCCACGCCTGGAAATCCGCCTCCGAACGCCACCGCGTGTACACGAGGTACTGGTCGGTGCCCTCGACCGGCCGCAGCAGCTCGAACCACTCGAACCCGTCCGAGTTCTCCACGGTGCCCGCCCGGGAGGCGAAGCGCTTCTCCAGGACCTCGCGCTGCTCGTCGGGCACGGTCAGGGCGTTGATCTTCACGATGCTCATGGACGCCATCCTAGGGATCGCGCGGGGGATATCGTCGTCCCGGTGAGGAAACGCGGTACGAGGCACGGCAGCCGGGCGAAGTCGGGGTTGCGGTGGACTGGCGGGAGGACGGCGAGGCGTGGCCAACACGGCGGAGCGCGGCGGTGCGAACGGACATGCCGGGGTCATAAGCGGTAGCGGCAGACTGGGGGCGGCGCGTCTGCTCCTGTGGGGCCTCGCGGGCGTGCTGGCCGTCAGACAGGCGACCGCCGTGCTGCGCGTGCCTCCCGCCGAGTGGCTCAGCGGCTTCCACCTCCCCACCAGCCTGCCCGGTTCGCTCTACGACGAGGGCCAGTTCACCGGCACCCCCTTCGCCGGGCTGGTCCTGAAGCCGCTGACCGGCCTGGCCGCGCCCTCCCTCGAGGTGGCCTGGACCTGCGTGACCCTGCTGTTCGTCGCCGGGATCGGGCTGGTCGCCGCGCGCGGCCTGCCCGACCCCGTGCCGCGTCGCACCGCGCTGTTGGCCGCGCCCGTGCTGGTCGCGGCGATGATGGTGTCGCTGCCCGTCCGCGAGGCCGCTTCCCCCGGGCAGACGGCCGTCCTGCCCGTGCTGCTGGTGCTGCTCGCCGTGTTCCGGGTGCCCGGGGACCGCCCCGCCGGTTTCCTCCTGGGCCTCGCGGCCGCCCTCCAGCCGCCCCTGTTGCTCTTCGGCGCGCTGCTGTGGCTCACCGGCCGGCGGCCCGCCGCGCAGGCCGCAGCCGTGACCTTCGTCGGGGCGACCGCGCTGTCCTGGGCCGCCCTACCGCGCGACTCCTGGACGTACTGGGTCGAGCACGTCGTCGGCACCGGCCTCGGCGGAACCCCCGGCAGCCTCGCCAACCAGTCCCTCCACGGAGCCCTCCTGCGCCTCGGTCTCGGCGGCCCCGCCGAGATCGGCCTGTACCTCGCCCTCGCCGCGGCCGTCACCTGGTTCGGTCTGCGCCGCGCGGCCCGTTACGCCCGCGACGGGCAACTGCTCCTCGCCGTCGCCGTCACCGGCTGCGTGGCCGTCGCCGTGTCCCCGGCCGGCTGGCGCCACCAACTGCTCTGGGTGCTCCTCGCGGTGGCCGGCAAGGTGGGCAAGCGGGCCGCGGACCGGCGGGTGTGGCCCGTCGCCGTCGTCCTCGCCATGACCCTGCCGAGCTCCGTGCTGTTGCCGAACATGGCCGCGTTGGCTCCCGTACGGGACAACGTGCCGCTCCTCGCGGCGCTCGCCGCGGCCTGCGCCGTGCCGTTCCTGCCGCGGTCCTCGCCCCACTGGCGCGAGCCGGTCCCCACCGTCCACGGGCGGCCCGCCGCGGCCCGCTGGTCCCGGGTGCCGCTGCTGCCGTTCTGGCGTCGGGTGATGTCCCGGCCCAACCTGCTGCTGGAACTGCTGCTGATACGGGTCGGCTACTCGCTCTACTCGCACATCCGCGCCGCCGCCCCCACCAGCCGCCCGCTCGCCGAGGGCAACGCCCGCCGGATCCACGGGATCGAGCAGGTCCTCGGCATCGACATCGAGCACGCCGTGAACCACGCCGTGGTGAACACCCCTTGGCTGGAGGCGTTCTTCAACTTCTACTACACCTCCTTCCACTTCGTGGTCCCGCTCGGCATCCTCGCCGTCCTGTACTGGCGTCGCCCCGGCGACTACCGCTGGGCCCGCGCCTCGCTCGGACTGGCCACCGTCCTGGCCCTGTTCGGGTTCTGGCTCTACCCGCTCGCGCCGCCGCGCCTGATGCCCGGCCTCGGCTTCATCGACACCGTGCACGGGGTGCAGGACCTGGCGAACCCCTCGTACGGGGCGATGACCGCGATCTCCAACCAGTACGCGGCGATGCCCTCGTTGCACTTCGGCTGGTCCCTGTGGTGCGGGATCGTCATCGTGGTCCTCGCGCCGAAGGGCCGGTACAAGCTGCTGGGCGTGCTGCACCCGCTGATCACGGTGTGCGCGATCGTCGCCACCGCGAACCACTGGGTGCTCGACGCGCTGGGCGGCGCTGCCGTCGTCGCCGCGGGCTTCGGCCTCGTCCACGTCCTGTCCGGCCCGCGGGGCGTGCAGGTGAGCCTGCCGGCGCAGCGCGCGTCGGCCGCCGAGGAGACGCGCGCCCCCGCCCGTACGTAGATCCGGCCGGCCCCTACGCATGCCAGAGCGAGCCGTGCCGGTGGCGGGCCGGCGGTACGTCCACGTCGACGGCGTCGGCCAGGGCGGCCACGCCGGCCTCGGCGTCCGCGCCGCGCACGGCGGCTTCGGGTGCGCGTCCGGCCGGGTGCAGCAGGGCGAGGAACGCCCCGACCCGGGCGCGCAGGAGCTGCCGTGCCCGGCGCTCCTCGATGTTGGACGCCAGGGCGACGGAGGCGTCGCGGTTGTGCCGGGGGAAGGAGTGGACCTCCACCCGGCGGCGGACCCGGACCGGACGCGGCCTGGTGGACTCCCGCTCCGCGTCCGCGAGGCTGCGGGCGCTGAAGCGGAGGTCGTGGAGGACCACGACGTGCCAGGGGCTGCCCGCCGGGCGACCGGGCGGGAGCTCCTCGCCGTGTGACGGGGGGATGTGATGAGCGGTGCGTGACATGGGACTCCGTCGGTCGCAACCGCCAGGCATTTCCTGGCGGGCTACCTGAAGCCCGTGGGTCCCGTCGCTCGCGCTTGTGACATGAGCACACCTTAACCGCGCGGGTGCCGCCCGCCCGTTACGGCTGCGGCGTCCCCCGGCGCCGCAGCAGGGCGCGCAGGGGGCCGGGGCCCTCGTACCCCACGCGCCGGGCGACCGCCGCGAGCGGCAGGCCGGTGGTGCGCATCAGGTGTTCGGCCCGTTCCAGCCGCAGGTCCTGGACCAGCCGGACGGGGGTGCAGCCGAGGGTCCGGGCCATGGTGCGCTGGAGGGTCCGCTCGCTGACGCCGAGGTCGCGGGCCGCTTCGGCGACGGACAGGGGTTCGGCGATGCGGGCCCGTACCCACTGTTCGAAGGCGGCGACCAGCGGATCGTGGCGGGCCATCGCGCCGGGGATGACGTACGCGGCCTGCGAGGCCCGGTCGTCGACCACGAGGTAGTGCCGGACGAGATCGGCGAGGGCCGGACTGCGCATGCCGACGACGGCCAGCGCGAGGTCGAGGTGGCTGAAGGCGGCGCCCGCCGTGGTGACCCCGTCGGAGGTCGTCACCATCCGGGTCTCCTCCAGGGCGACCCGGCGGTAGCGGTCCCTGAACACCGGGGCGAGCCACCAACTGGTGGTCGCCCGAAGGCCGTCCAGCACCCCGGACTCGGCCAGCAGGAACGTGCCGGTGCACGAGGAGGCGAGCGGTGTGCCCCGCTCGCGGGCCCCGGCCAGCAGGCGCCGTACCGGCCGGTGCGCGTCGGAGGCGACGGCCTCCACCAAGGCCGCCGGTCGGCGTTCCATCAGCGCGGGCAGGACCAGCAGACCGGCGTCGTGGGCGGTCGCGGCGGGCTCGGTGTCGATGCGGTGCCCCAACCCGGTGCGCACCCGGCGACGGACCCCGACGGTCCGGATGTCGAAGGGCGGCGGGGCCCCGTCGAGCTGGTCGCGCAGGGCGTTGGCGGTGTGCAGGACGTCCAGCAGGGCGGAGATCCCGGAGTCGAACACCCCGTCGAGGGCCAGTACGGCGACTTTCATCCGCCCACCCTAAACGGCCCGGATCCCGCACCCGGGGCATGTCGGAATCGGACCGCAGACGGTCGGATCCGACACTCGCGCACGAGGCCGCCGCTGCCTAGGGTCGGTGCCATGACCACGTACGAGACCACCGGCGCGGCCGATGCGCCCCGCACCCGCACCCACACCTGGCAGCCCAGGCCCGAACCGACCCCGGAGCTCCTGGCCATGAGCGGACTCGACGTCCTGCGGGCCGCCGCCAAGGGTGACCTGCCGGCCGCTTCGATCATGAGCACCCTGGGGTTCCGGCTCACCGAGGTGGGCGACGGGTACACCGTCTTCGAGGGGGACCCGGGGGACCACCTCCTGAACCCCATGGGGACGGTGCACGGCGGGTTCCTCGCCACGCTGCTCGACTCGGCGCTCGGCTCGGCCGTGATGACCCGGCTGCCGGCGGGCACCGCCTACACGACGGTGCAGTTGGGCGTGCACATGATCCGCCCGGTGTTCGCGGACACCCCCACGCTGCGCTGCGAGGGCACCGCCCTGCACGTCGGCCGGACGACCGCCACCGCCGAGGCCCGGGTCACGGGCACGCGCGACGGCAAGCTGTACGCGCACGGGACGACGACCTGCGCGGTCCTGAGGCCCTCCTGACCGCGACGGCCGAAGGGGCGCCGGGGGCGTCGGGCCCCGGCGCCCCTTCGGCGGATCGTCGCGTCCTGTCAGGATCGGGCCCCGGACGCGATCGCGCCACTCGGGCGGGTCACGGGGGCGCGGCGGGCGCCGTGACCCCGGTGGGCGGCAGGGGCCGGGGCGTGGGTGGATCGGCCCCTGCCGCTCCGGAACCGGTGCGGCCGCGCGTGCTCAACCGCGGCTGACCCGGAGCTCCTTGATGCCGTTGAGCCAGGCCGCCCGCAGCCGGCGCGGGTCCTCGCCGGTCAGCCGCAGGTCGGGCAGGACGTCGGCGAGGGCGTTGAAGATCAGGTCGATCTCCATGATGGCCAGGGACTTGCCGAGGCAGAAGTGCGGGCCACCGCCGCCGAACCCGAGGTGCGGGTTCGGGTCGCGGGTGATGTCGAAGCGGCCGGGATCGGTGAACACCTCGGGGTCGTGGTTGGCGGAGGAGTAGAACATGCCCACCCGGTCGCCCGCCTTGATCTTCTGGCCGCCCAGTTCGGTGTCCTGGGAGGCGGTGCGCTGGAAGGACACGACGGGGGTGGCCCAGCGGACGATCTCCTCGGCCGCCGTGGCGGGCCGGGTCTCCTTGTACAGCTCCCACTGGTCGGGGTGGGTGAGGAAGGCGTGCATGCCGTGGCTGATGGCGTTGCGGGTGGTCTCGTTGCCCGCGACCGCCAGCAGCAGGACGAAGAAGCCGAACTCGTCGGAGCCGAGGTTGCCCTGCCCCTCGGCGGCGACCAGCTGCGTGACGATGTCCTTGGCGGGGCACTCCTTGCGCTCGGCGGCCAGGTTCATGGCGTAGCCGATGAGTTCCATCGCTGCGTTCGCGCCGACCTCTTCGGTGATCGCGTACTCGGGGTCGTCGTAGGCGATCATCTTGTTCGACCAGTCGAAGATCCGGGCCCGGTCCTCCTGCGGCACGCCGATCAGCTCGGCGATGGCCTGGAGGGGAAGTTCGCAGGCCACCTGCGTGACGAAGTCGAAGCTGCCGTCGGCGGACGCGGCCAGCGCCTCCTCGGCGATCTTCCGGGCCCGGTCGCGCAGGGCCTGTTCCAGGCCGCGGATGGCGCGCGGGGTGAAGCCGCGCTGCACGATCTGGCGCACGCGCGTGTGTTCCGGCGGATCCATGTTCAGCATGATCAGTCGCTGGGCATCAATGGCATCACGCGGGACGTGCTCGTTGAAGCGGATGATCGCCGTATTGGTGGTGGAGGAGAAGATTTCCGGGTGCGTGGAGACGTACTTGACGTCCGCGTGCCGGGTCACGACCCAGTAGCCCTCGTCGTCGAAGCCGGTGATGCCCCGCCGCTGCGGGCACCACCACACCGGGGCCGTCTGCCGCAGCTGGGCGAACTCCGGCAGCGGGACGCGGCTTTGGAGGAGGTCGGGGTCGGTGGCGTCGAAGCCTTCGGGCAGCGCGGGACAGGGCATCGGGGCGACTCCAAAGTCTGACGGAGCATCAGAAGCTGCAAGCTGGCTTGAACGTAGTAACGAGTTCTAGAAGAGGCAAGGGTCGGAGCGCCACCTGTTGCGTGTGGAATCCGTGTAAGCCGCGTGCAAGACCCTTGCGTGCCGGGGGTCCGGGTCATAAGACTGCGGGGGAGAACTAGAACGCGTACTAGTTCGGGCGGGGCGCCGGGACGGCCCGCCGCGCTGGCGCTGTGCAGGAGAGGACGAGCTCATGGCCGCGGAACCCGTCATCGTCGAAGCCGTACGCACCCCCATCGGGAAACGCGGGGGCGCGCTGGCCAACCTCCATCCCGCCTACCTCCTCGGCGAGACCTACCGCGAGCTGCTCGCCCGCACGACCATCCAGCCCGACTGCGTCGAGCAGGTCGTCGGCGGCACCGTCACCCACGCCGGCGAGCAGTCGATGAATCCGGCCCGCAACGCGTGGCTCGCCATGGGGCTCCCGTACGAGACCGCCGCGACCACGGTGGACTGTCAGTGCGGCAGCTCCCAACAGGCCAACCACATGGTCGCCAACATGATCGCCGGCGGGGTCATCGACGTCGGCATCGCCTGCGGCGTCGAGGCCATGAGCCGCGTCCCGCTGGGATCCGGCTCCAAGCACGGCCCGGGCAAGCCCTTCCCCGACGAGTGGAACGTCGACCTCCCCAACCAGTTCGAGGCCGCCGAACGCATCGCCCGCCACCGGGGCCTGACCCGCGAGGACGTCGACACCCTGGGGCTGCTCTCCCAACAACGGGCCGCCGCCGCCTGGGCCGAGGAACGCTTCAAGCGCGAGACCTTCGCCGTCCAGGTACCGACCACCGAGGCGGAACAGGCGGCCGGACAGGGCATGTGGCGCCTGGTCGACCGCGACGAGGGGCTCCGCGACACCAGCATGGAGGCCCTCGCCCGCCTCAAGCCGGTCATGCCGACGGCCGTGCACACCGCCGGGAACTCCTCGCAGATCTCCGACGGGGCCGCCGCCGTGATGTGGGCCTCCCGCAAGATGGCCCGGGCGCTCAAACTGCGCCCGCGGGCCCGGATCGTCGCCCAGGCACTGGTCGGATCCGACCCGCACTTCCACCTCGACGGGCCGATCGACGCCACACGGGCCGTACTGGGCAAGGCCGGCATGTCGCTCAAGGACATCGACCTCGTCGAGATCAACGAGGCCTTCGCCTCCGTGGTCCTCAGCTGGGCCCGGGTCTTCGACCAGGACCTGGAGAAGGTCAACGTCAACGGGGGCGGCATCGCGCTCGGCCACCCCGTCGGCGCGACCGGCGCCCGCCTGATCACCACCGCGCTGCACGAACTGGAGCGGCGCGACAAGGAGTTCGCGTTGATCACGATGTGCGCGGGCGGGGCGCTGGCCACGGGCACGATCATCCAGCGGCTCTGAGGCCGTCGGGTGGGGGCGGGGCCCCGAGGCCCCGCCCCCACCACCGGGTCACGGCAGCGGCCGGGTGCTCACCCGGTCCAGCAGGATGATGTTCGGGTTGCAGTCCGCCGCCCGGACCGCCACGGAACCGTCCGGCCTCCGGTCGACCAGCAGCAGGCTGAAGTCGGCGAGCGCCTGGAGCTGCGTCGGCTCGACCGCGTACTCGTACACCCGCTGCTCGCCGCGGGCGTGACTGGTGCTGGTGCCCTCGCTGGTCGTGTGCGAGGTCGAGTCGTTCGTCGTGTGCGTCGTGCTCGTCGACGTACCGGTCGTCTCGCTCCAACTGCCGCCGGAACTGCTCGAACCGCCCGACGAGAACGGGTTCGGCCCGCTGTCGTAGTTGCTGCTGCTGCCCCAGTTCGAGCCCCGGGACACCGACTCGCTGTGCGTGATGCCCTTGCTCACCGAGGACCCGACGGTCTTGGCGAGGGAGGTGCTGACCGTCGTACCGTCCGTGTCCGTCAGCGAATGCAGGACGAACGAGTACTGGCGACCCAGGAAGTCCGCCGCGATCCCCGCCTCCTGATGGTTCCCCAGCTTCATGAACCCGACGGTGCCACCGCCGATGACGTCCTTCGAGCTCTCGCGCAAGTGCGGGTGCAGGACCGTCAGCTGCGCGCCGCGCCGCTCGCAGACCCCGGCCAGCTGCTCCAGGTAGCGCCGCTGGATGCCCTGTTCGCCGAGCGCGACGACCACCGACGGCGCCGTCTCCGGGAAGGAGGCCAGGCGTCGGGTCACGCTCTGCACCGCCAGGTCGGCCAGCATCTCGGTACTGGCCGATCCCGTGACGAAGTCCAGCGCGATGCAGGTGAGGTAACCCGGACCGCGCCCGGCACGCTCCGCGCCGAGGCGTTCCAAGGGGTGCAGGAGGGACGCGAGCCGCAGCAGGCTGTCCCGCATCTGGTCCTTGTTCTTGTCGCCCACCAACTCGTCCGCGATGCGGTTGCGCTCCGCCCGCGTGAGGGCCTCGGTGTCGTCGATCTCGCCCATCAGCGCCCGCAGACCCGCACCGAGGCGAGCCGGAGTGACGTCGTCACCGAGCGCCCCGCAGAGCTGCTGGAGGATCCTGGTGTCGAGGGCCCGACCGGCCCTGTTGGGCTCGGAACCGTCGGCGTACACAGCCTCGACCAGGCTGTCGACCAGCTCCAGCGGCGTCAGACCGCTCACGATCCCGCTCTCGGCCATCCGGCTCGGCAGCAACTGCACGTCGACGGGCACGTCGGCGAGCTCGGCGAGCGAGGCCAACTCCTCGCAGATGAGGGCCTGCGTCAGGTCGAGGACGATCAGCGGCTGCTGCTGGAGCGTCGAGGCGCCGAAGACCGTGAGGAATCCCTCCCGGCTGCGCTGGCTGCCACCGAAGAGGTCCAGGCGCCGCGCGTTCGGACCCGCCGGGAGCGCGCCCCACGCGTCGTGGCCGCGCACCCACGCGTCCTGCGCCGCGGCGTGCTGCGTTCCGCGCTGCTGCCAGTCGTGCCAGGCGTACTGGAAGTGCTGCTCCAGTTCGGCGTGCTTGGCCTCCAGTTGCGCGGTGGACGTCGCCGCCGTCCGTCCGGAGTGGACGACCAGGACCAGGCACACCGCCACGGCCGCGACCGCCAGTACGGCCATGGCCGCGCCGGCCGCGGCGGTCAGCAGCAGGAACAGCAGCACGATCCCGCCGCCGGCCTTGGTGACGGAGCCCTTGCGCGCCTCGTGGGCCAGCCGGGCGGCGTGCGCCCGGTTCTGGTACGCCACGGGCACGGGATGGCGCTGCGGCTCCGGCTCGGGGAAGGGCGTCCGCAACGACTCGGGGTCGCGGTAGGTCCAGCCCAGCCGCTGCCCGGCGGCGAAGAGCCGCAGGAAGTGCTCGGGCAGGGACGCCCCGGGCTCGGCTCCGGGCGGCCCGGCAGGGGGCTTGGTACCGGTATCGGTCTGCGGGGACGTCATGCGACCGGACCTCCGGTGGGTGCGGGGGGCGCGGTGGGTCCGGCGGGGCCGGCCACGAACGGTTCCAGGGCACGGATGCGCTGGACCAGCGGCGGGTGCGTGGCCATCAGCCGGGCCGTCAGGCGCTGCCCGCGGTGATCGTCGTCGTGACCCTGGTCGTGCCATCCGGTCAACGTGGCCAGCAACAGGGGCCCGTAGCCGATCTCCGCGGCGAACCGGTCGGCCCGCAGCTCACCGAGCCGCCCCGCCCAGGCGAGGAGGAACGGGACCGCGAACAGGGCCAGCGCGGGCGGGAAGGCTGCGGCCAGCGCGATGGCCACGGCTCCGACGATCAGGGCGAAGAGCAGCGCACCGAGGCAGGCGATCTGCGCGGCGACCAGGAAGACGAACGTCACCACGAACTTCACGACGTACATCACGATCCGGGCCGGGAACGCGTACCAGACGCCGAGCAGCCCGGACCAGGCGTGACCGCCGACATGGTGTCCCAACTCGTGGGCGAGTACCGCGGCGAGCTGATCCGGCGGCAGGCCGTTCAGCGACTTGCGCGTCACGCTGACGATGTGGCCCGCGGCGGCGAAGGCGTTGACCTGGTCGCTGTCCTCGACCCACAGGTCGTAGCCCGAACCGTCCACCCCGGCCTGCCGGGTGACGCCCTCCCAGAGCGGCTGGAGCCTGGCCAGCTCGGCCGCCGTGGGTTCGCGGACCTTGAACAGGATCCGGGCCAGCGCACGTTCGGTCGGGCGGTGGAACATCAGCGCACCGGACGCGAGCCACGCGCCGATGAAGAGGAGGCCCAGACCCGGCGGCATCATCCGGGAGATGAGCCAGATGATCAGGAAGCTACCGCCGAACAGGGGCAGGTTGAGCAGGAGCGTGGTGATGGACGACGAGTCCGCGCCGCGCCGCGTGGGCGGCGGAGCGGTCGGGTCGTACGCGGGTGCGTGGGCGGGGGCCCCGCCGGCTATCGGCGGCAGCCCCGGCTGCGGGTGCGCGAGCGTGGGCGCCACGGGCGGGGGAGGCGTGCTCGGGGCGGGGTATTGACCCGGCACCTGCCCCGGCGCGGGCGCGGGCGCGGGCGCCGGAGGATGCTCGGTGCTCTGGAAGCCCGGGGTGGGCAGCGCCCCGAAGCCACCGGGTGCGGACGGCTGACCGTACGGCGCGTACGGCTGCTGAGGTTGCTGCGGCGGGGCGGCCGGCCGGCCCACGGCCTGCGCTGGGGGCGCGGCGGGGTAACCCGGCAGCTGCGCCGGGGGAGCCGGCGGCGGGCCCGCCGGGTGGGCGGGGTAGGAAGGCGGCTGCGACGGGCTCGGCGGTGCGGCCGGGTACGCCGCAGGCGCGGCGGGCCGGCCCGGAGCCTGCGCCGGAGGAGCCGGCGGGTACGGCTGACCCTGCTGCGGGTGGGGAGGCATCCCCTGAGGTGCGGGCTGGTGCTGCCCGTATGGGTGGGGCGGAGGCCCCTGAGGAGGGTTCGGCGTGTCGGATTCGCCGCCACCCGAAGGGTTTTGCGGCTGTCGAGGATCGACGGGTTGGTTCACGGAAGTCCGCCCTGTTGGTGCAAGGCGCGCAAATGGCGCTGATATCGAAACAGTTGGACAGATGCCGACCCGGCAGACGATCCACGGGACACCCCAGTGATTCGACTCGCCCCCGAATCCGCCGAAGCGGAGAGTCATTCATCGGCCTGTAGGCGAGACATGCTGCATCACCCGTGACGCGGCGTCCAGTTCACTTCCGCGTACTGGACGACCTTCGCGCAAAGGTGTGGGAAGCGCCCCTTGATCGACTCTAGGATGCTGTCGACGAGACCGATCGACTGGGGGGCGACTGTGTCGACGATGCCGCGCGACCACGACCTGGCCCGGGCCGGGGACGGCGAGGCATGGCACCGCCTGCTGAGCATGCCCACGTACGCCCTGGCCGAAGTGCCGCGCCGACGGCCCGACGCCTCCCACCCGTCCGGACCCGACGACGACCTGCGCGGACACCGCTACGCGGCCCTGGTCTCCGCCTTCCACGCCCGCGACCCGTACGACCCGGGCCGGGGCGGCGTCCTCCTCGGCTGGTCGCGGCCCTCCGCGGCCCACCCCCTCGACGTCTTCCTCGGCGGCGCCTCCCTCGCCGGCGGTGACGACGCCGCCGACCCCGGCACCGCCCTGCTGCGCCTGCCCGCCGGAGCCCGCGCACGACGGCAGCCCCCGGGCGCCATCGCCGGCACGCTGGCGCACTTCCCCCACTGGACCGCCGTCGCCGGAGTCGCCGACGGACTCCTCATCGACGACGAACCCCGGGACCAAGGGGCGCCCCGACTGAGCCCCACCCTGGAGGACTGCCTGCTCGGCGTGTGGCAGGACGCCTTCGCCTGGCTGGTGTTGGCCGACCCGGTCCTCCCGGGCGACCTGGAGGAACTGACCGGCGACACCGCGGACCGCCGGCGCCGCGCCCAGTCCAAGGCCGACGGCTCTCCCGAATACGGCCTGGAGGCGGCCCGGTTGGAGCGCCGACACAAGGAGCTGGCGAAGGCCGCGGCCACCGGGCTGTGGCGCATCCGCCTCCTGGCGGGCGGCCGGATGCCCGAGGACGCCCAACGGGTGGCCGCCCTCGTCTGCGCGTCCGCCGACCTCGAAGGGCTCCCGTACGCGCTCAAGCCGACCGGGCAGGTGGGCGACCTCCCCACCGTGTTGACGGCCGGCCCCGGCGGCCGCCACCTGCCGGAATCCGGCAGCACCCCGTTCCACGGGAGTTCGGAACTGCTGGCCGCCCTGGCCCGGCCCCCGGCCCACGAGGTGCCCGGCGTACGGTTCGCCCTGCGCCCCGACTTCGACGTCACCCCGGAACACGCCGCGGCGCGTCCCGCCCCGCCGGGAGCCGGCCCGATCCGGCTCGGCACGATCCTGGACCGCAACCGCGGCCCCGTCGGCGCCCTGGACCTGCCCCGCTCCACGCTCAACCGGCACACCTTCGTCTGCGGGGCGACCGGCGGCGGCAAGTCCCAGACCGTACGCGGCCTGCTCGAAGCGGCCACCCGGGAGGGCCTGCCCTGGCTGGTCGTCGAACCGGCCAAGGCGGAGTACCGGTTCATGTCGGCCCGGCTGGGTGACGAGCACGAGGTCATCGTCATCAAGCCCGGTGACCGCGACGCCCTCCCCGCGGGCCTGAACCCGCTGGAGCCGTCCGTCTTCGCGAACGGTGAACGCTTCCCCCTGCAAACGCACCTCGACATGGTCCGCGCCCTCTTCCTGGCCTCCTTCGACCCGCAGGAGCCCTTCCCCCAGGTACTGAGCGCCGCACTCACCCGCTGCTACGAGGACCTCGGCTGGGACCTCACCCTCGGCGAACCGCGGCACGCCGGGACCGAGCCGCGCTACCCGACGCTGGAGGACCTGGAACACACGGCCCTCAAGATCGTCGCGGAGATCGGCTACGGCAAGGAGATCACCGACAACGTCCAGGGCTTCATCAAGATCCGCCTCGCCAGCCTGCGCCTGGGCACCACGGGCCGGTTCCTGGAGGGCGGCCACCCCATCGACTTCGGCGAACTGCTCAGCCGCAACGTCGTCTTCGAGATCGAGGACGTCGGCGACGACAAGGACAAGGCGTTCCTGATGGGGACCATCCTCATCCGGCTCGTCGAGTACCTGCGGATGGAACAGCGCACGACCCGCCGGATCTCCTTCCCCCTGCGACACCTGACCGTCTTCGAGGAGGCGCACCGGCTGCTGCGGCGCTCGGAGGAGGGCGGGGCGAGCGCGCACGCCGTGGAGATGTTCGCGGGGCTGCTCGCCGAGATCCGCGCGTACGGGGAAGGCCTGGTGATCGCCGACCAGATCCCCGCCAAACTCGTGCCCGACGTCATCAAGAACACGGCGGCCAAGGTCGTCCACCGGCTCCCCGCCCAGGACGACCGCGAGGCCGTCGGCGCGACGATGAACATCACCGAGGCGCAGTCGGAGTACCTGGTCACCCTCAAGCCCGGTGAGGCCGCGGTGTTCACCGACGGCATGGACTACCCCCTGCTGGTCCGCATGGAGGACGGCACGGCGCGCGAGGACGCGGCGGCCATCCGACCGGCGTCCCCCGCCCCGATGGTGGCACCGCGCAGCGGCGCGTGCGGCGAGGGCTGCTCGACCGCCCCGTGCACGCTCCGACAGCTGCGCACCGCGGAGCGGCTGACCGACGAGGCCGAACTGCGCATCACGCTCTGGGCCGAAATGGCAGTCGCCGCACACCTGTTGGGTTGGGTGACGCCGCTGCCGGGCGAGGCGATGCGGCGTTCGCTGGACCCGTACCGGACCGGGGACCGGCGCTTGGTGGAGTGCGCCATCGGTCAGGCCGTCGACCGGGCCGTGCACAGCCGCGTCGGAGCCCCCGGCTCGCCGGGGGCCCTGGCCGGGCACGTCGCCGCGATGATGCGGGCCCAGCTCGACGGCCACGACCCGTGCCCGGTCGCCGAGCCGCGCTGGAAGGCCCGTAAGGGGACCAAGACCCGGCAGTACTACCACGGGCGCGGGGCGCCGTCCGTCCTGGAACGCGCGGTCGGCTGTGCGGACCCGTCGGAGGACTGGTCGAAGCGCTTCGCCGCGGTACTCACATGCTTCGAACGCAGGCCGCGCAAGCCGGCGATGCCCGAACCGTCCACGGGGGACACGATATGAGCGAGCTCGACACCGCGCCTTCGGACGCCCCACAGCCGGCCCCGCCGCCGGACCTCCCGGAGCCGGAGCCGGTCGGCGAACCCCAGGAGGCGCCGGAGGCACCGGAAGCGACGGCGGAAACCACCGACGCCTCCGACGCCCCGCCGACGAACGACGACGCCGAGCCGGAGGAGCCGGAGGACCCGGAGGACCCGGAGCACCCGGAGGGCTCCGAGGAACCGGAGAACTCGGAGAGTTCCGAGGGCTCCGAGAGGCGCGAGGAGGCGGAGGAGCCGGAAGAGCCGGAGGAGCCCGAGGAGCCCGAGGACCTGGACGACGCCGAGGGCGTGGAGGAACCCGAGGTCCCGGAGGAGCCGGAGGGCGCGCAGGAGTCGGACGAGGCGGAGGACCCGGACGAGGAGTCGGAAGCCGTCGGGGATGACGGGGACGCCGACGCCACGGAGGACTCCGAAACCGCCGACGACGGCGCGGGCGAGAACGAAGACGGCGAAGACGGCGACGACGAGGTCGACGGGGATGCCGCCGACGACTCGGCGGTGGAGGCCGCCGCCGACGCGGAACACCCCGAAGCCCCCGCGGATGTGGTGGAGTCGGAGCGGGAGCCGTCGACCGTCGATGCCGCTCACGGCGGCGATGACGCCGCCCGTGTCGACGACACCGCGGACGCCGTCGCACCGACCACCGAAGCCACCGCCACCGCAGATGACCGGGTGGCGGACGACTCCGCGGACGCGGACGCGGCTACGGGGAAGCCGGAAGCGGACGCGGGGACGCCGGAAGCGGACTCCGACGACCCGGTGGACCCCGACGGGGCAGCCGTCGTCGAGGGCGAGGCCACCGACGAGGTCGAACCCGGCACGGACGGCACGGACGGCACGGCCGGCGACGACGTCACGGACGCCGCCGCCACCGTGGACGCCAGGAAGCAGGAGGCGCAGGCCAACGGGCTGATCGACCAGGACGGACGCGTTCCGGTGGAACATCTCGACTCGGGCGACCGGATGCGTGGCCGGCCGGTGGACGACACCGGGTACGAGATCCGTGACGAGGACCTGAAGTTCCTGGGCCTGGACGAGAAGCAGGTGGAGGCCTGGCAGCGGTTCGAGGCGCCCCTGGGCATGTCGCCGGAACAGTTCAAGGAGTTCAAGTCCAGCTTGAACGAAGCCCTGGTGGCGGACGGGATCGATCCCGCCGGGGTGGACATCCGGCTCCAGGGTTCGTCGGCGCAGTTCTTCTCGGGCTCGCACAAGGACTTCCCCACGGAGCGGGACCTCGCCGACCAGCCCGAGGCGCAGAACAGGTTGACCGAGTGGATGGGTGACCGGCCGGAAGGCGAACGCCCCGCCCGGATACCCTTCGACGCCAAGCATCTGATCGGCGCGGAAGGCAATGATGGACAGGCCGAGCCGCCGAGCGACTACGACGTCCAGCTGTCCTCGGACAGCATGGTCGGGAAGGCCACGGAGGCGTGGGAGGCCGCCGACCCGGACGACCGGAAGGCCGACGTCATCCACCCGAAGTACAACTTCGTGGACAAGGAATCCATGGAGGCCGCGTTCCCGGCCATGGGCGCGTGGGCGGCTCGCTGGGAGGGCGCGACGGGCCGGGAGGTCGCGCCTGCCCTGTTCTCCGCGGACGGGCCCCCGGACCGGAGCGGCGTCGGCACTGGCATCTCCACGCATTTCCGCGAAACCGACTGGATCATCAACCGCCCGGGAGGCGACCCGTATGAATAAGCAGCTGAGCATCCGGCTGAAGGGAACCTTCGGGAAGGGGGAGCTCGCAGCCTTCCGGGACCAAGTGGGGCTGACCCCGCGCGGTCGTATCGACGACGACTGGGACGAGGAGTTCGGCAGGCGCGAACTGCGCCCGAAGGAGGCGGGGAAGGTGGAGCTCTCCCTGTGGCGCTACGCGGACGACGACTGGAAGCTGTCGCTGCGGTACGAGGGCGACCCGTTGCCCGCCGCGGAAGTGGAGGAGCTGCGGCGGACGGTGCTGGACGCGGCGGCCCGGGCGGGGCTCACCGCGACCGTCCGGAATCCCTCGTAACGACGGTTCGTGGAGGAGAAGGCGATGGCGAAAGCAGAGTTCTACGTGTCGGCCGACGTGGAGGCGGACGGGCCCGTGCCCGGGCCGTTCTCGATGTCGAGTTTCGGGCTGGCGGTCGCGGGGGTTCGGGACGCGGACGGGTTCCTGGCGGTCGATCCGGCCGAGCGGACCTTCTACGCCGAGCTGAAGCCCATCGCTGACGCCTTCGACCCGGAAGCCATGGCCGTCAGCGGCCTGGACCGGGACAAGCTGGTGCGGGAGGGTCGGGATCCGGCCGAAGCCATGAACGCCGCGGCCGCCTGGCTCGCGGCGGTGTCCGAGGAACTGTCCGCCACTCCCGTGTTCGTCGCCTACCCGCTGGGCTACGACTGGATGTGGATGTACTGGTACTTCGTGCGGTTCGCCGACGCCGGCTCACCGTTCGGGCACTCCCGCTGCATGGACCTCAAGACGCTGTACGCGGCGAAGGCCGATGTGCCGCTGCGCGACGCGACGAAGCGGTCGATGCCGAGTCACCTGCTGTCCACGCGCCCCCATACGCACAACGCGTTGGACGACGCGATCGAGCAGGGCGAGCTGTTCCAGAACCTCATGCGCTGGGAGGGCTGACGCGCCCGAGCGGATCACGGCCGCGGAGGGCGGCGAACCGGGTCCGGATACGCAAAAACGCCCAGCTGGAGTTCCAGCCGAGCGTGCATGCGTCTGTGCGTGTGGGGGTGTGACCGCCGGTGGGCTTAGTACCAGTGGTGGGTCTGCCAGAAGTTCCAGGCGCCGACGGGGCTGCCGTAGCGGGAGTTCATGTAGTCCAGGCCCCACTTGATCTGGGTGGCGGGGTTGGTCTTCCAGTCGCTGCCGGCGGAGGACATCTTCGAGGCCGGGAGGGCCTGGACGAGGCCGTAGGCGCCCGAGGAGGAGTTCGTCGCGGTGTGGTTCCAGCCGCTCTCACGCGAAACGATGTTGTTGAACGCCGCGAACTGCGCCGGGTCCTTGATCATCTGCTGGGCAACGGCCTTGGCGCTCATCGGGGCCGCCTGGGCGGGGACCGTGGCGAGCATGGAGCCGGCGACGCCGAGGGCGACGACGGTGCCCGCGAGGGCCTTCTTGGAGGCGGCGATGCAGCGGATGACGGTGTGGGACACGGATGCACCTTTCGAAGGGGACAGGACGGTCGCCCGCACGTCGAGGACGTGCGTCAGCCACTCGGGTGGTGCGGAGGGGCTCGTCCGCGGCGGGTGAAGCACCCGTGCCGCTCGGCGACTCATCCAGTTCTACAGATGCCCGAGCACCCTGGCAACGAGCCTGCCTACTAGCGGACCTCGCAGGTCGGGCCCGGCGACCCCCTCCCGGCGCCCACGGCATCGACGCAGGTGGAAGGCCCTATCCGGGGGGTGGTTCGGGGGGTTCCGCGGCTACTATCCCGGTTCGTGTGTGACGTGGGCCCTATGGGGCGGCTCACCTCGCGGGACCCCGGATCTCACTCTGCGTGGCGATCCGTACCCCTTCGAGGGGGGTGGTTCGGTGTCTGAATCGGGTGGGAATCGAAGGAAATCGGTGGGTCGAAGGCCGCTTTTCGTGTGGCCCGCCGCAGAGCCTTCAGCAGCGTGGCGCCCAGGGTGAGGGTGAGGACGACCGTCAGGGCGGCCCGGCCCAGGTCCCAGCCCACCGACGTCGCCAGGCAGTACGCCACGAAGCGCGCGAGGTTCTCCCCGACGGGGTCCCCGGGGTGGAAGGAGATGCCCTGGCCCATGCCCTGAAGGATCACCCAGCCCTGCAGGTTCATGATCGTGCCGTACGCGAACGAGCCGAGGAACCCGTACGCCGCGAGCATCGCCAGCTCGGCCCGCCCCCGGATCCGTACGGGACCCGGCAGGAGCCCGGCGCCCAGCGAGAACCAGCCCAGGGCCAGCATCTGGAACGGCATCCACGGCCCCACCCCACCCGTGAGCAGGGCGGACGCGAACATGGTGACGGAGCCCAGGACGAAGCCGAAGCCGGGGCCGAGGACCCGGCCGCTGAGCACCATCAGGAAGAACATGGGCTCCAGCCCGGCCGTGCCCGCGCCCAGCGGTCTGAGCGCCGCCCCGACGGCGGCCAGTACGCCGAGCATCGCGACGGCCTTGGCGTCCATGCCCTGGTCGGCGATGGTCGCGACCACCACGGCCACGAGGAGGGGCAGCAGGGCGGCGAAGAGCCAGGGGGCGTCCTGGGAGTGGGCCAGCCCGGACCGGCGGTCCGCGAGCAGGGGCCAGCCGAAGGCGGCGATCCCGATGAGCGTGACGAGGACGAGGGCCGCGGCGGCCCGGGGACCGACGCGGACGGGACGGTTCGAGGCCGGACGGCCCTCGGTGGACCGCGTCGGCGTGGACCGCGTCGGCGTGGGGCGGGTCGGCACGGGGCGGGTCACGTCGTCCGCTCCCCGTCCCGCGGGGCCGCGTCGGAGTCGATCGTGTCCAGGGCGGCCGCGACCTGGTCGACGGTGAGCCAGTGGCCCGGGGCCAGGACCTTCGCGACCTGCGGGGCGAAGGCCGGCGAGGACACGACGACCTCGGCGGTCGGCCCGTCCGCGACGACCTCGCCACCCGCCAGGATCACGACCCGGTGCGCCAGATCGGCGGCGAGTTCGACGTCGTGGGTGGCCAGCACGATGGCGTGGCCACCGCCGGCCAGTTCCCGCAGCAGCCCGACCAGCCGGGCCTTGGCCGCGTAGTCCAGGCCACGGGTCGGCTCGTCGAGCAGGAGGAGGGCGGGGCGGCCGGTGAGGACCAGGGCCAGCGCGAGGGTCAGCCGCTGCCCCTCGGACAGGTCCCGCGGGTGGGTGTCGTCGGGAACGTCGGGCAGCAGGGCGCTCACCAGGTCGCGGCAGGTGCCCGGCGCGGCCCCGGCGTCGGCGTCGGCGGCGGCGCATTCGGCGCCGACGGTGTCGGCGTAGAGGAGGTCGCGGGGCTCCTGCGGTACGAGGCCCACCCGGCGCACCATCTCGCCCGGCGGGGTGCGGTGCGGGGCGAGGCCACAGACCGTGACGGAGCCGGAGGACGGGGGGAGCGTGCCGACGAGGGCTGCGAGCAGGGTCGACTTGCCGGCGCCGTTGCGGCCCATGAGGGCGACGGTCTCGCCGGGTGCGACGGTCAGGGTGACGTCGCGCAGCACCTCGACCCGGCCGCGCCGGACTCCGAGCCCGTCGACGACCGCGGCCGGCGCGCCCACGGCCCCGCCCGCACGATCCGCAGCGGTGGCCGGACCCGAACCCGGACCCGAACCCGGACCCGAACCCGGACCTGACCCCGAACCCGAGGCAGACCCCGGGGACCGCCGCAGCAGCCGCCCCAGGAACCGTCCGACACCGGAAGCCGGGGCAGCCCCCGCGCCACCCGCGCCACCACCCCCACCCCCCAGGCCCGGCCCCGCCACGACGGGGGCGGCGCCGGCCGCAGGACTCGTACCGTCCAGCCGCGCCCGGAGCGGGGCGGCCAGGCGGCGGGCGTCGCGGACCGACAGGGGGAGCGGGGACCAGCCGGCGAGGCGGCCCAGCGAGACCACCGGCGGGTGGACGGGGGAGACGGCCATGATCTCCGCCGGGGTGCCGAGCACGGGAGCCGCGCCCGGCGACGGGAGCAGCAGCACGCGGTCTGCGTACTGGACGACCCGCTCCAGGCGGTGCTCCGCCATCAGCACGGTCGTCCCCAGGTCGTGGACCAGGCGCTGCAGGACGGCCAGGACCTCCTCCGCCGCGGCCGGGTCCAACGCCGACGTCGGCTCGTCCAGGACCAGCACCCGCGGGTGCGGCGTCAGGACCGAGCCGATCGCGACCCGCTGCTGCTGACCGCCGGAGAGGGTGGCGATGGGACGGTCGCGGAGTTCGTTCAGCCCCAGCAGGTCCAGCGTCTCCTCCACCCGGCGCCGCATCACCGCGGCCGGCAGCCCCAGCGACTCCATGCCGTACGCCAGCTCGTCCTCCACCACGTCCGTCACGAAGTGCGCGAGGGGGTCCTGGCCGACGGTGCCGACCACGTCCGCGAGCTCGCGCGGCTTGTGGGTCCGCGTGTCGCGGCCGGCGACCGTGACGCGTCCGCTCAGCCGGCCGCCCGTGAAGTGCGGGACCAACCCCGACACCGCTCCCAGCAGGGTCGACTTGCCGACGCCCGACGGGCCGACCAACAGGGTCAGCTCGCCCTCCGGGACGACGAAGTCGGCGTCCCGCAGGCACGGCCGCCCGGCGCCCTCGTACGTCACCGACACCTGCTCGAAGCGGATCACCGGGAGGACTCCTTGGACGGTACGGGTGCCACGAAGGCGGGAAGCAGGCCGATGAGGACCGCCGCGGCGGGCCACAGCGGGAGCGCCGGCCACACCAGCGGCACCACCCCCGGCCGCAGGCCCTCCGGATCGACCGAGCCCGCGTGGATCAGCAGGGCCGCGACCGCCGCCCCCGAACCCGCGACGAGCCAGGCCCGCGGCCCCCACCGGTCCGGCCGGTAGCGGGTACGGATGCTGCGCCGTCCGCCCAGCCGCAGCCCGGCCAGGGCCAGGGCCAGGCCGATGCCGAGCACGGGCAGCCCGTACGCGGCGCCCTCGGCCGCGAGCAGTCCGTACGTGCCCGCGCACAGGCCGAGCAGGCCGCCCAGGGTGAGGACGTTGGTGGTGTGCCGGACGGCGGGCGGCACCTGGGCCGTGCGGCCGTAGCCGCGCGCGTCCATCGAGGCGGCTACGGCCACCGACCGCTCCAGCGCGCCCTCCAGCACCGGCAGACCGATCTGCAGGACGGCCCGCACCCCACCCGTGGGGCGCCCGCGCAACCGGCGGGCGGTCCGCAGCCGGACCACGTCGGCGACCATGTTCGGCGCGAACGTCATCGCGACGACCACGGCCACGCCGGCCTCGTACAGGGCGGCGGGCAGCGACTTCAGCAGCCGCGCCGGATTGGCGAGGGCGTTCGCGGCGCCGACGCAGATCAGCAGCGTCGCCAGCTTCGCGCCGTCGTAGAAGGCGAACACCAGCTGTTCGGCGGTGACCCGTCCGCCGAAGCGGATGCCCTGCGCCCAGGCGGGCAACGGCACCTCGGGCAGGGTGAACAGGAGGTGCGCGCCCGGGATGGGGGAGCCGAGCAGCATGGAGAAGACGAGGCGCAGGCCGATGACGAACAGGCCGAGCTTGACGAACGCCCCGTAGGAACGGGCCCAGGGCGCGTCGGTGCGGCGCGCGGCGACCACGTACCCGGCGACGCCGACGATCATCCCGAGCAGCAGCGGATTGGTGGTCCGGGAGGCGGCGGTGGCGAGCCCGAGGGCCCACAGCCACCAGGCCCCCGCGTGCAGGGCGTTGCCCCGCCCGGCCTCGGGAGCCCGCCACGGCAGGCCCTTCTCGTACGAGGACCCGTGCACCCCGCCCACCCGCGACCCGGCACCGGGCCCGGCCGGGGCCGTGCGGTCGGCCGCGGGGCCGTGGGGGGCGGGCGCGTCCGCGCGGCCCGTCATCGCCTGCGGCGGCGGGACTGCCAGACGCCGGCCGCGGCCAGGGCGGCGATCGCCGCGATGCCCGCGACCAGCCCCACGGAGGGGCCGGAGTCCTGAGCGCCGCCGGCCGCCGGCGGCGGGCTCTGCGCGGCCGGAGTACCGGAAGCCGTCGGGGCGCCGGCGCCGGACCCGGAGTCGGCGATGGGCTCGCCGCACCCGGTCCGGGGGAAACCGGAGATCCCGCACAGCATCGCCGAGCCGTTGTAGCGCAGCGGCTTCGCGACCTCCGCCAACGCCTCCGCGGCCGTGGCGGCGGGGGCCACCTGGGCGCAGACGGCGCGCGGGGCGTCCTGCGGGAGGCGCTCACCGGCGGGGGCGTCCTCGGGCACGCCGAAGTCGATGACCAGTGCCACCCGCTTCTTCCCGGCGGCCGGGGCGGTGTCCGCGCAGACGGCCGCGAAGTCCGCGGCGGCGCGGGGCTGCGCCGCCTCGGCGGCGGCGTCCTTGCTCACGGAGAAGCGGAAGCCGATCACGGCGCCGTCCGCCGGGCGGGCCGTCGACGGGCCCTGGGTGGCGTAGGCCCACCGGGCGTCCGCGCCGTCCCAGAACGACCAGTAGCGGTAGCTCGCCGCCACGGCCGGGGAGGCGGCGAACAGGGTGAGGACCAGGCCGAGGACACCCAGGACCGCGCCGGCGAGGGCCGACGGACGGCGGCGGCTCACAGCTGGTTCTTCTTGCGGCGGCCGCTCAGCAGGATGCCGATGCCCATGCCGGCCGCGGCGCCCGCACCGACGATCCACCAGATGTTCTGGTTGCCGGAGCCCTCGTCGTCCTTGGACTCGACCTTCGTCGCGTCCGTCTTCGACGCCTGCGGCGCGGGGCCCGTGGCGTTCAGCGCCGACACCAGGTCGGTGCCGCCGAAGGCCTTCGGGTCGGTGCCCGTGGCGTGCGCGGCGAGGATCAGGGTGCCGAGCGCGGCCGGGTTGCCCTTGGACCACTCGGCGGAGTTGCCCTTGAGCCACTCCAGCGCGCCCGCCGCCGATTGCCGGTGCCCGGCCGCGGCCAGGGCGATCACCGCGTCGGCGGTGTTGCCGGTGTCGGCGGTCGGCTGGTCGGCGCCCGGGGTGACGGCCGTCAGCCGGCCGTCCTTCTTCAGCGCCTCGGCGAGGTAGCCGGCCGCGCCCTGGGCGGCGCCCGCCGGATCCGTCGCACCGGCCGGGCAGGCCAGGGCGGTGGCGGGGGTGTCCGTGGCGGCCGGCTCGACGACGATGCCCTTGCCGAGTGCGGCCAGCGCGGCGGCGGCCGTGGCGTCGGCGTTCGCGGCGAGCTTGCCGTCGGCCGGCTGGTACCCGAAGGCGCCCCGGTCGGCCGCCGGCTCGGTGGCGCAGCCCAGCTGGAAGGAGAGCAGACCGTCGTAGGCGGACTTGCCCGCCTTGGACTTGACGTCGGCCGGCTTCTCACCGGCGACGGCCAGCGAACTGATCACGAGCGAGGTGGAGCTGCCCTCGCTGGGGGAGCCGGGCACGTAGCTCCAGCCGCCGTCCTCGTTCTGGACGGTCTTCAGCCAGTCCACGGCCTTCTTCACCGTGGCGTCCTGGCCGCCCAGCGTCTTCAGGGCCTGCACGGCCACGGCGGTGGCGTTGGTGTCGAGCATGGTCGTCGCGTCGCAGGCCTTGGCGGCGTCGGCGCGGAAGGAGGCGAAGCCGCCGTCCGCGCACTGCTGGGCGACGAGCCACCGCACGGCCTCGGGGGACGGCTCGGCGCCGGCCGTCCGCTGGGCGAGCAGCGCGACGGACTGCCGCCACACGCCGTCGTACGTCGGATCGGCCTTGCCGAACAGGCCCGACGGGATGACCGGGGGCGCCGACGGGGACGGAGGCGCGGTGTCGGCGAGGGCTGCGGGAGCGGCACCCACGCAGAGCACGGCGGAGGCGGCGAGCGCGGCGGCGCTGCGGCGGACGTTCATGGGGGGCGGGTGCCTCTCGTGCTGGGGAACGGAGACAGGCACACGCGGGTACCGGGCTCCGGCTCCGTTTACCTCGACGGTGCCGGCCGTCGGAGGATCCGACGGCACGAGCCGCGCACCTCCGCCACGGGGCAATCCGGCTTCCCGCGCGGGCGGGTCACGGTTGCGGGTCAGCGCCGGATTCGCACCGGCTTCCCCCCGTACGGAGATGTGGACGACGCCTTCACTGTACCGGCCCGTAACCGGCGGCCCCGGGGGCACCGCCCCGCCGGGACGCGGGGGCGGGGCCGGGCGCACACGGGGGCCGGGCCCGGGCCCGGTCGCTCACACGGCCCGGTACGTCACCGGGTCCGTGCCCGGTACCGCTTCCGCCCGACCCTGCTTGACCAGCCGCCGCAGGTGCGCCTCCGCTTCCGAGACGGCGATGGTGCGGGAGCCGTACGGGATCTGCTCCCAGGGACGGTTCCACTCCATCCGCTCCGCCAGCGCCCACGGGGTCAGGGGTTCGGCGAGCAGCCGCCACAGGCCGGTCAGCCGGTCCTCGTGGTGGTCGAGGAGCTCCCGGACGCGGCCCGGGGCGTCGGTGAAGGCGTGCTGGTGCGCGGGCAGCACCTCGGCGGGGTCCAGCCGGCCGATGCGTTCGAGGGAGTCGAGGTAGTCGCCGAGGGGGTCGGTGACCCGCTCGTCGGAGGGGTCCTCGTAGAGGCCGATGTGCGGCGAGATGCCGGGCAGCAGGTGGTCGCCGGAGAACAGGCGGCCGTTGCCGGGGAGGTTCGCCGGGTGCTCCTCCTCCAGATGGAGGCAGACGTGGCCGGGGGTGTGGCCGGGGGTCCAGATGGCCCGCAGTCGGCGTCCGGCCAGGGGCAGCAGCTCGCCCGGGACGATCTCCCGGTCGGGCACGGCGGCCCGCAGCCCGGGCAGCGTCCGCAGCCGGCCGCTCGCGCGGGCGGCGCGCAGCGGGGCGACGTGCTCCTCGGGAGCGCCGGCGGCGGCCAGCTTCTCGCTCATGTAGTCGTACCAGACGCCGGGTTCGGCGGAGCGGGTGCGCACGACGACCTCGGTGTCGGCGGCGTGCATCGCGATCCAGGCCCCCGAGGCCTCCCGTACCTGTCCGGACAGGCCGTGGTGATCGGGGTGGTGGTGGGTGATGACCACGCCGTGGACGTCGGAGACGGCCAGCCCGAGCGCGCCGAGCCCGGCGCCGAGGGCGTCCCAGGAAGCGGGGTCGTCCCAGCCGGTGTCGATGAGGACGGGACCGCGATCGGTGTCGAGGACGTGGACGAGGGTGTGCCCGAGCGGATTGTCGGGGATCGGGACCTTGATGCCCCGGACACCCCCGCCGTGGTCGGTGACCTGCGGTGTCACGTGTGCCGTGTCCTCCGGCATGTCCTCTGGCATGAGGCTCCCCTGTCCGCTGACAAGAACTTGTTCCAGTAGTAGCCCAAGTCGACCATCATCGGGGCTCCCTGACTAGTCGTAACCGCCCCTTGGATCTTCGCGGCGGGTTCGGCCCGACGGTTCCGCCCAAGCCACCGCGGCGGTTCCGTCCGGGCCGTGGACTCCTCTAACTAGAACTGGTATCAGTTCGGGAACGCCAAGCCCCAGGAGGCCTCAGCCATGACCGAGCTCGTGGAACACGGACAACTGTTCATCGGCGGGCAATGGACCGACCCGCTGGGCACCGACACCCTGCGCGTCGTCTCCCCCCACACCGAGCAGGTCATCGGCAGCGTCCCCCACGCCTCCCGCGCCGACGTGGACCGCGCCGTCACCGTCGCCCGCAAGGCGTTCGACGAAGGCCCCTGGCCCCGCATGACCCTGGACGAACGGATCGCCGTCGTCACCCGCATCAAGGACGCCATCGCCGTCCGCCACGAGGAGATCGCCCGCTCCATCAGCTCCCAGAACGGCTCCCCGTACTCCTGGAGCATCCTCGCCCAGGCCCTCGGCCCGATGATGGTCTACGACGCCGCGATCACCGTCGCCCGCGACTTCCCGTACGAGGAACACCGCCAGGGCGTACTCGGCCCCATCCTCGTGCGCCGCGAACCCGTCGGGGTCGTCGCCGCCGTCATCCCCTGGAACGTCCCCCAGTTCGTGGCCGCCGCCAAACTCGCGCCCGCGCTGCTCACCGGCTCGACGGTGATCCTCAAGCCCTCCCCGGAGGCGCCGCTCGACTCCTACATCCTGGCCGACATCGCACGGGAGGCCGGGCTGCCCGAGGGCGTCCTGTCGATCCTGCCCGCCGACCGCGAGGTCAGCGAGTACCTCGTCGGCCACCCCGGCATCGACAAGGTCGCCTTCACCGGCTCCGTCGCCGCCGGCCGCCGCGTGATGGAGGTCGCCGCGCGCAACCTGACCCGGGTCACCCTGGAACTCGGCGGCAAGTCCGCCGCCGTGATCCTGCCCGACGCCGACCTGGACACCACCATCGCCGGGATCGTCCCGGCGGCCTGGATGAACAACGGCCAGGCCTGCGTCGCCCAGACCCGCGTCCTGGCACCGCGCGCCCGCTACGACGAGATCGCCGGCGCCCTCGCGGCGGCGGCCGGCGCCCTCGTCGTCGGCGACCCGCTGGACCCCGCGACCCAACTCGGCCCCCTCGTCGCCCGGCGCCAGCAGCAGCGCTCGCTGGACTACATCCGCATCGGCCAGGAGGAGGGCGCGAAGATCCTCACCGGCGGTGGTCGTCCCGCGGGCCTGGAACGAGGCTGGTACGTGGAGCCCACCCTCTTCGGCGACGTCGACAACTCGATGCGGATCGCCCGCGAGGAGATCTTCGGCCCGGTCGTCTGCCTCATCCCCTACGGCGACGAAGCGGAGGCCGCGCGGATCGCCAACGACTCCGAATTCGGCCTGAGCGGCAGCGTCTGGACGGCCGACACCGAACACGGCATCGACTTCGGCCGCCGCATCCGCACCGGCACCTTCAACGTGAACACCTTCAGCCTCGACATGCTCGGCCCCTTCGGCGGCTACAAGAACAGCGGCGTGGGCCGCGAGTTCGGCCCGGAGGGCCTGAGCGAGTACCTGGAGCACAAGATGATCCACCTCCCGGCCGGCTACGCCCCCGGCGCCGCCGAGGCGGGAGCCTGATGGGGGACCGCTGGCAGGTCGAGGTCGACCGGGGCGTCTGCATCGGCTCCGGCATGTGCGTCAACCACGCCCCGGACGGCTTCTCCCTCGACTCGGCCCGCCAGTCGCACCCCCGCACCCCCCAAACGGACGCGAACGAACCCACCCTCACGGCAGCCGAAGGCTGCCCGGTGGAAGCCATCCTGATCACCCTGGCCACAACGGGCGAACCGGTGTTCCCGCCGGAGGAGTGAGGGGGTGGGGGCGTGATCATGGCGGTCGGCCGGGGTCGGGGGTGGTCGGTGCGCCCTGGGTCGGGGTCGGGTGTGGTCCGGGGGCTTCCCGCCAGTCCACTGTCCTTCCGTTTCGGTCCGGTCCCTCAAGGGCGCTCCCTGCGGTCGCGTCGCTTCGCGATGGCCTTCGGCCACCCTTGACCGACCGGCCCGAAACGAAATGCCAAAGACTGTCGGGAAGCCCCCGAGGAACGGCATGGGGGACGAGTAGGCAGGAGCGGGCCCGTCAGTGACGAGACGAGGAGACGGGCGTCGGCCGGCAGGGCATGCGGGCACGTCACAGCCCCTCTCCACGCCCGACAGACGACCCAAGACCCCCTACCCGCCCGTCAGGACGACCACATCAACCGGGATTGCGCGCATCCCCGCCTCCATGCACTCCAGGTTGATCTGGTCGTCCTGACGGGCAGGTAGTGGCCCTGGGCCGCGCTCGTGGTCCTGCCGCAGGACTGTGACGTCCCCACGTGCCCAATCGGCCGACGCCCGGCCCCTCGTCTCGTCACTGAGGGACCCGCTCCTGCTCATCCGTCCCCCGTGACCGTTCTTTTGGGGGGTTCCCGTCGGTCTTCGGATTTTCGTGGCGGGTCGGTCGGTCAAGGGTGGCCGTAGGCCATCGCGAAGCGACGCGACCGAAGGGAGCGCCCTTGAGGGACCGGCCCGACGCGGAGAGACGATGAGACCGGCGGGAACCCCCCAAACCCTCCCTGATCCGGATCACGGGCACCCCGCCCACCCCCGACCCCGCCCAGCAGGAACCGACCCCGCACCCCGGACCCCACCCACCGGATCCGGACTAACTTCCCGCAGCCCCCGCCACCCCGGCCCCCGCCCCCGCTCCCGCCCCCGTCAAGTCGATGAGGCGGCAGACCGTTTCGATGTCGATCTTCACCTGGGCGATCGACGCGCGGCCCGACAGCCAGGTGATGAGGGCCGAGTGCCAGGTGTGTTCGATGACGCGGACCGCCGAGAGCTGTTCCGCCGTCGGGGTGGCGTCCAAGCCCATCGCGTCGAGGATGATGGCCGTCGTCAGGCGGGAGACGGTGTCGACCTCCGGGCTCACGCTGCGGTCCGCGAAGGTCAGGGCGCGGACCATGGCGTCCGCGAGGTGCGGTTCGCGTTGCAGCGCGCGGAACGCGCGCATCAGGGTCTCCGCGACCCGGGCCGCGGGGTCGTCGCCCGCCGGCGGGCGCTTGCGCAGCGTCGTGTGCATGTGTTGGAGCTGGTCCTGCATCGTCGCGACGAGCAGGTGCACCTTGGAGGGGAAGTACCGGTACAGCGTGCCGAGGGCGACGCTGGACAGCTCGGCGACCTCCCGCATCTGCACGGCGTCGAAGCCGCCGCGGCTGGCCAGCTGCGCGCTCGCGTGCAGGATGCGACGACGGCGGGCCTCCTGGCGCTCCGTCAGGGGAGGGGACGCCGGCGTGGTGACGGCCTTCGCTTCCGCTGTCATGTGTCCCGCTCCATGGCGTTCCGTGGGCTGTTCCGTGGCGTCGCTGGTGGTGCTGCGCAGGGCTGATCCGGTCATCATCGGGGCATGATCCGGGATCAGCATGTCAGGCGCCCGAGTCGTGGCGCGAATCACCTGCTCCGCCTCTTACGGTGTGGTTTCCGGCCGGTAGATTCAATGGTCTTCAACGGATCAAGTCTGAAACTTGTTCTACATTATCCGAGCGGTTACGCTCCGGCGAAAGTCGCAGGCAGAAGGGGGCCGAGAGTGACCGCTGAGGCCATCGTGACGAGCCCTTTCGCGGGTTCCGCCACCGACGGCGACCGCCCGCTCCGCATCGCGCTCCTCACCTACAAGGGGAACCCGTTCTGCGGCGGTCAGGGCGTCTACGTCCGGCACCTCTCGCGTGAGCTCGTCCGCCTCGGACACTCCGTCGAGGTCATCGGTTCGCAGCCCTACCCGGTGCTCGACACGGGCGCCACGCTCACCGAGCTGCCGAGCCTGGACCTGTACCGCAGCCCCGACCCGTTCCGTACGCCGAAGCGCGACGAGTACCGGGACTGGATCGACGCCCTCGAAGTCGCCACGATGTGGACGGGCGGCTTCCCCGAGCCGCTGACGTTCTCGCTGCGCGCCCGGCGCCATCTGCGCGAGCGCGCGGGCGAGTTCGACGTCATCCACGACAACCAGACCCTCGGCTACGGGCTGCTCGGCGACCTCGGCGCCCCCCTCGTGACGACGGTCCACCACCCCATCACCGTCGACCGGCGGTTGGAGATCGACGCCGCCAGGAGCCGCAAGCAGCGCCTGTCCGTGCGGCGTTGGTACGCCTTCACCCGCATGCAGGGCCGTGTCGCCCGCAGGCTGCCGTCCGTGCTGACCGTCTCGGGCTCCTCCCAGCAGGAGATCGCCGAGCACCTCGGCGTCCGCGACGACCGCATCCACGTCGTCCACATCGGCGCCGACACCGACCTGTGGTCGCCCGACCCCTCCGTGGCCGAGGTGCCCGGTCGGATCGTGACGACCTCCAGCGCCGACGTCCCCCTCAAGGGGCTCGTCCACCTCGTCGAGGCCCTCGCCAAGCTCCGTACCGAGCGGCCCGACGCGCACCTCGTCGTCGTCGGCAAGCGTGCCGAGAGCGGACCCGTCGCCCGCGCGATCGAGACGTACGGGCTCCGGGACGCGGTCCGCTTCGTCAAGGGCATCACCGACGCCGAGCTCGTCGACCTCGTGCGCGGCGCCCAGGTCGCCTGCGTGCCCTCCCTGTACGAGGGCTTCTCGCTGCCGGCGGCCGAGGCCATGGCCACCGGCACCCCGCTGGTCGCCACGACCGGCGGTGCCATCCCCGAGGTGACCGGCGCCGACGGGGAGACCTGTCTGGCCGTGCCGCCCGGCGACGCGGGGGCGTTGGCCGCCGCGCTGGGCCGGATGTTGGGCGACGCCGCGCTCCGCGAGCGACTCGGGGCGGCCGGGCGGGAACGGGTTCTGTCCCGGTTCACCTGGGCCAAGGCCGCCGAGGGCACCGTCGCGCACTACCGCGCCGCGATCGCACAGGCGACCATCACACAGGCTGCCGTCGGCCGGTCCGCCGTCGACCCGACCGGGGCGGCCACCACCCGTACCCACGGGCCGCGCTGAGCTCGGACCGCCACCGCAGCTCCATGAGCAGTCCTTTCCACCCCTTCCACCCCTTCCACCCCCGCGACAGCGAAGGCAGGACCCCGTGCTGACCGTCGATTTCTCCCGGTTCCCGCTCGCCGCAGGCGACCGTGTACTCGATCTGGGCTGCGGCGCAGGCCGGCATGCCTTCGAGTGCTACCGGAGAGGCGCCCAGGTGGTCGCCGTCGACCGCAACGGCGAGGAGATCCGCGAGGTGGCCAAGTGGTTCGCCGCCATGAAGGAGGCCGGTGAGGCCCCCGCGGGCGCCACCGCCACCGCGATGGAGGGCGACGCGCTGGCGCTGCCGTTCCCCGACGACTCCTTCGACGTCGTGATCATCTCCGAGGTGATGGAGCACATCCCCGACGACAAGGGCGTCCTCGCCGAGATGGTCCGCGTCCTGAAGCCGGGCGGCCGCATCGCGATCACCGTGCCGCGCTACGGCCCGGAGAAGATCTGTTGGGCGCTGTCCGACGCCTACCACGAGGTCGAGGGCGGTCACATCCGCATCTACAAGGCGGACGAGCTGCTCGGCAAGATGGAGGCGGCCGGCCTCAAGCCGTACGGCACCCACCACGCGCACGGCCTGCACTCCCCGTACTGGTGGCTCAAGTGCGCCTTCGGCGTGGACAACGAGAAGGCGCTGCCGGTCAAGGCGTACCACAAGCTCCTGGTCTGGGACATCATGAAGAAGCCCCTCGCGACCCGACTCGCCGAGCAGGCGCTGAACCCGGTGATCGGCAAGAGCTTCGTGGCGTACGCGACGAAGCCGCACCTGCCCGTCGGCGCCACGCAGTGACCGCGCCCCGGCGCACCGCACCCGAGCACCTGGTCCTGGACGGCGTACTGACGGCCGAGGAGGCCGCCCTGACGGTGGAGGGGATCCTCGCAGCGCAGCGTCCGGACGGGGCCATCCCGTGGTTCCGGGGCCACCACCTGGACCCGTGGGACCACACGGAGGCCGCGATGGCCCTCGATACGGCGGGCGAGCACGAGGCCGCGGAGCTGGCGTACGACTGGCTGGCCCGGCACCAGAACCAGGACGGTTCCTGGTACGCGGCCTACGCCGACCGGCCCGAGGGGGTGGACACCGCGGAGCCGCAGGACGCGAGCCGGGAGTCCAACTTCGTCGCGTACATAGCCGTCGGCGTCTGGCACCACTACCTGGCCACCGGGGACGACCGGTTCCTGGACCGGATGTGGCCGGCGGTCTACGCGGCGGTGGAGTTCGTCCTGGCCCTCCAGCAGCCCGGCGGTGAGATCGGCTGGAAGCGGGAGGCGGACGGCGTCGCGGTGACGGACGCCCTGCTGACGGGTTCCTCCTCCATCCACCAGGCCCTGCGCTGCGCGCTGGCGATCGCCGATCACCGGGGGGACCCGCAGCCCGACTGGGAGCTGGCGACGGGTGCGTTGGGGCACGCGATCCGCAGGCACCCGGAGCGGTTCCTCGACAAGTCGCACTACTCGATGGACTGGTACTACCCGGTGCTGGGCGGCGCGCTGTCCGGCCCGCAGGCGAAGGCGCGGATCGAGGCGCGCTGGGACGAGTTCGTCGTCCCGGACCTCGGGGTCCGCTGCGTCCTGCCGAACCCGTGGGTGACCGGCGGGGAGTCCTGCGAACTGGCGCTGTCCCTGTGGGCGATGGGGGAGTCGGACCGGGCGCTGGAGATCCTGCGCTCGATCGGACACCTGCGCGCCGACAACGGCATGTACTGGACGGGCTACGTGTTCCAGGACCGGGCCGTGTGGCCGGTGGAGCAGACGACCTGGACGGCGGGGTCGCTGCTGCTGGCCGTCGCCGCGCTCGGCGGTGACGGCGCGACCGGCGAGGTCTTCGGCGGGCTCACGCTCCCGGTGGGCCTGGAGCCGGACTGCTGCCGCGGCTGAACGGGAACGCCGGCTGAGCCGGGCCCCCGGCCGAGCAGGAACGTTCGTGCCCGCCCCGCCGGGCTGCGGGGCGGGCACGGGTGCCCGGAGGACGGGGTCGGCGGGGTTGGCCCCATGGGCCCTCCGGGCGGGGTCGGTCACGCGGACCTCCCCGGTCGGGGGTCAGCGGCGGGCCATCCATCCGGCGATGGCGTGGCCGACGAGGACGTAGACGACGGCGGCCAGGCCGTAGCCGACGATGACCCGCGCCGTTTCACCGTCGATGGTGAACAGGTCTCGGGACCAGCTCGTCAGCCAGTCGGCGATGTCGCGCACGAGGGCGACCAGGCTGTTGCCCTGGTTGGCGTCCAGGAGCCACAGCACGATCCACAGGACGATGAGGAATGCGGCCACGTCCGCGACGAGGGCGATGGCTCGGGCGGGGCCCGCGCCGCGGGCGGCTCCGCGCGTATGTGCTCGGGTGTGTGGGGACATGACAAGCGTGTTGCCCCAGGATCGCGGTCCAAACCCGAACGGGTCGCCCAACTGGCGCAGCCGCACGGCCGGGGCGAGGCTGCGGGGGACACCCCCGTCCCCGGAGGAAACCGTGTCCGTACTCGTATCCAGTACCGTCCGATTCCGCCGCACCCTCACCGCGGTGATCCTGTCCTGCGCGCTGTTGGGCGCTGCGACCGCCTGCGGCGGCAGCAGCGGCGACAGCGCGCGGCAGCCGGAGCTGTCGTCCGCGGCGGCGGCCGAGCTGGCCGTCCTCGCGGCGGCGGAGCCGGCGGCTGCCGAAGCCGATGAGCTGGCCGCGGCGACGCCGACGCCGACCACGCCCGCCGAGAAGCAGAAGTTCGCCAAGACGCGCTTCGTCGCCAACGCCGGCCTCGCGGCCGGGGCGACGTACCAGTGGATCATCAAGCCGTACCAGGCCGGCAAGTTCAAGAAGGGCGCCTCGGGCCGTACCTTCGCGCTGATCAAGGCCGGTCTCGCCGGTGCCTTCGCCTACAACCGGCTGAAGGCGGCGGCCGACAACGCCAAGGGCGACCCGCTGCTGTCGAAGGCGATGGGCCCGCTGACGGCGGGCATCGAGTCCCTCAAGGGCCTCGGCACCAAGCTCCGCAAGGGTCAGGCCGGTGACGCGGACATCAGCTCCTTCCAGGACGTCATCAACGGGGTGAAGAACGCGGGCCAGAGCGCCGGCGCCCCGGTGAAGGACCAGGTGCCGAGCCTGTCGCAGCTCGGCGGTTAGGCAGGGCCGCGCCTCGCGCGCGGGCGGGCCGGACGGGGCCGGTGGGCCGGCGTCCGGCCCGCCCGCGTTCCCGGGCTGTTTCAATGGTCCGTGTGATCGAATTCGTGGTGTTGGCCGTCGTGGCCGCCGGAGCCGGCTGGCTCGTCCGCCGCAAGCACCGCACGCGCCGGGCTGCCGCCAAGCCGGCGGGCATCCCGTGCATGGCCCGCCACCCGGCCGGCGAGGGCCGCTGGCGGATGGGCCGGGTGTACGCGGACGGGGGCGAGGTGCCGCGCTGGGAACCCCGGCGCGGCGAGGCCGTACCGCTGGCGGGGGCCCGTTCGACCGGCGTACGGGTGCCGACCGTGCGCGAGGGCATCTCCATCAACCCCGGCTCGCGGATCGTGGCCTGTGTCCTCCAGGGCGGCGGGGAGATCGAGATCGCCGTCATGCCCCTGGACGTACGGGAACTGCTGGAGGCCGTCCCCGAGTAGCGGGGCTCCCGATCGGCCGGTGGGGGCCGAAGAGCCCGTTCAGTCGTTCAGTTCCGCCAGGACGCGCAGGGTGTGGGGGTCCGGGGCGGTGACGAGCAGGTCGGTGACGGGGCCCTTGCGCCACAGTTCCAGCCGTTCCGCGATCCGTTCGCGGGGGCCGACGAGCGAGATCTCGTCCGCGAAGGCGTCCGGGACGGCGAGGACGGCCTCCTCCTTGCGGCCGGCGAGGAACAGCTCCTGGATGCGCCGGGCCTCCTCCTCGTAGCCCATCCGGGCCATCAGGTCGGCGTGGAAGTTGCGGGCCGCGTGCCCCATGCCGCCGATGTAGAAGCCGAGCATGGCCTTGACCGGCAGCAGGCCTTCGGCGACGTCCTCGCAGACCTTGGCCCGGGCCATCGGGGCGATCATGAAGTTCTCGGGGAGGTCGCCGAGGGAGGCCTGGTAGACGTCGGTGCGGGTGGGCGACCAGTAGAGCGGCAGCCAGCCGTCGGCGATCCGGGTGGTCTGGGCGATGTTCTTGGGGCCCTCGGCGCCCAGCAGCAGCGGGAGGTCCGCGCGCAGCGGGTGGGTGATCGGCTTGAGGGGCTTGCCGAGGCCGGTGCCGTCCGCGCCGCGGTAGGGGTGGCTGTGGAAGCGGCCGTCGACGACGACGGGCGCCTCGCGGCGCAGCACCTGGCGGATGACGTCGACGTACTCGCGGGTGGCGGTGAGCGGGCTCGACGGGAACGGGCGCCCGTACCAGCCCTCCACGACCTGGGGTCCGGACAGCCCGAGGCCGAGCATCATCCGGCCGCCGGAGAGGTGGTCCAGGGTGAGGGCGTGCATGGCGGTGGCGGTGGGGCTGCGGGCGGCCATCTGCGCGATCGCGGTGCCCAACCGGATCCGGGAGGTGTGTGCGGCGATCCAGGTGAGCGGGGTGAAGGCGTCGGAACCCCAGGCCTCGGCGGTCCAGACGGAGTGGTAGCCGAGCCGTTCGGCTTCGACGGCGAGGTCGAGGTGGGCGGGTGAGGGCCCGCGGCCCCAGTACCCGAGTGCGAGTCCGAGCCGCATGGAGGTCCCCTCACCAGTGTCTGACGATGCGTCAGGTGACTGTAGGGCAACGGCCCCCCGCCCGGAAGGGTGGGGGGCCGTGAGCGCTGTCCCGGCGGGCCGGGAGGCGTGGCTCAGCCGCGCTGGATGCCCGAGGTGTCGTTCAGGACGCCGCGGCGTCCGTCCTGGGTCTGCGCGATCAGCGTGGCGGGGCCGCGCTGGTCGACGGCCAGGTACCAGGTGCCGGGCGCGAGCTCGGCGATCGGGGTGGGGGAGCCGTCCTCACCGAAGAGGGGACGGGCCACCGGTACCGCGAACCAGAACGGCGTGAAGTCCGCCGCCGGGGTCGGGGCGGGCGCCGGGGTGGGCTGGTGCCCCGCGTGGCCCGCGTGGTCCTGCGGGCCGGGCGCCGGGTTCGGGGTGCCGCCGTAGGGCGGGGCGGGCTGCGGGGTGGAGCCGTACGGCTGGGGCTGCTGCCCGCCCGGGTAGCCGTAGCCGGCGCCCGGCTGCTGCTGCTGGCCGCCGTACGGCGGGACGGCGGCGGGCCGCGGCTCCGGTACGAGCTTGCCGGCGAGGGCGGGGAGCTTGGATCCGGCGATCGCGACACCGGCCAGGACCAGGGTCGCGAGGAAGGCGATGATGCTGCCGGCGCCGAGGTCGGCCCCGGCCGGGCTGGTGATCAGGGACCACAGCGAGGCCCAGGCCGCGGAGACGGCCAGCACGGTGCCCCACGCCGACAGCGGCAGGCCCGCGAGCTTGCGGCCCTCGGGCTGGAGGCGGGAGAAAACGAGCAGGCCGGCCGCGATGAAGCCGGTGAGGAAGATGGAGGGCAGGACCAGCCGGTAGACGTCGGTGTCCCACGCGCTCGGGAGGTCCAGGCCGGTGGCGGAGTAGAAGTCGAGGAACGAGGCGATGAACAGCAGCGCCGCTGCTCCGATCACCACGCCGTCTCCTCGAGTGAGGGAGCGGATGTTCACTTCTCAGGTGTCCTTCTCGGTCTCGGTCGTCTCGTGGTGCCGCGGTCGCAGATCAGGGCTGGAGCGGGGCGGGCGGCACCATGGTACGGAGGTTTTCCGTGACCGGGCTGACCGGGGCGGCGGGCCGCCCGGTGGGACTACCCGCCGAGGAACCCGACGATGCCGTCGGCGATGCCCTGCGCCGCCTTCTGCCGCCACTCCGGACTCGTCAGCAGTGCGGCGTCCTTGGCGTCACGCATGTTGCCGCATTCGATGAACACCTTGGGCCTGGTCGAGAGGTTCAGTCCGCCCAGATCGTCCCGGACCACCAAACCGGTACCGGATCCGAGGTAGTTGGCGGGCCCGGAGCCGGTGGCCCGGGCGAAGTTGCCGGCGATGCGCTCGCCGAGCGTGCGCGACGGTCCGACGATCTTCGAGGTGTCCGCGGAGCCGCCCCGGACCTTGGCCGGGAGGATGACGTGGTAGCCGCGGCTGCCCTCGGAGACCCCGTCCGCGTGGACCGAGACGACCGCGTCGGCCTTGGCCTCGTTGCCGATGCGGGCCCGCTCGTCGATGCAGGGGCCCCACGGGCGCTCCGGGCCGGCCTCGTGGGTGAAGAGCACCTTCACCCCGCGCGCCTCCAGGACCGTCCGCAGCCGGCGCGACACGTCCATCGTGAACTCGGCTTCCATGTAGCCGGAGTTGGTGGTGGTGCCGGTCGTGTCGCACTCCTTGCGGTTCGTGCCGATGTCGACCTGGCGGTTGATCTCGCGGGAGTGCTTGAAGTTGCCGGTGTTGTGTCCGGGGTCGATGACCACCGTCCGGCCCGCGAGCGGGTCGGGGGCGGCGGCGGGCGCGCCCGGCGAGCCGGAGGCGAGGGGAGAGCCCGACGGCAGGGGCGAGCCCGACGCGGCGGGGGAGGCGGGCGCGGCCGGGGCGCTCGGGGCGCTCGGGGAGGCGCCGGCCTTGCCGTCCGCGCCCCCCGGGGCGGTGTGCGAGGCGGGCTGCGGCGCCACCCGGGCCCGCGGGTCGCCGGAGGCCGGTCCGGCCAGGGTCTGGGTCAGCACCCAGCCGGCCAGGCAGGTCGGCGCGAGCACCGCCGCCGCGACCGCGAGGGTGGAACGACGGGTGTACCAGGGCCGGTCCGGGCTGATCGACGAGCCGGACTCGGGGGACGGGGGGCTGTTGTCGTAGCGCACCTCGCGATGCTAGAACGCCCGACCGTCGCACGAAGGGACCATGCGCCATTCGAGGGCGCGGTGCGCTTATCGGTTAAACGCCGGGTGACGTGCGGGCCGGCCCGATCCCCGCTCCGGTACGGCGCAGGACGCGCAGCGAGTCCGTGACGGAGATCTCCTCGAAGGCACCCGACGCCAGCGCCCGCAGGTAGATCCGGTAGGGGGCCTGCCCGCCGTCGGCCGGGTCCGGGAACACGTCGTGGATGACGAGCGTGCCGCCCTCCGCGACGTGCGGCGCCCAGCCCTCGTAGTCGCCCGTCGCGTGCTCGTCGGTGTGGCCGCCGTCGATGAAGACGAGGCCGAGCTCGCCGCCCCAGGCGGCGGCGACCTGCGGGGAGCGGCCGACGATCGCGATCACGTGGTCCTCCAGCCCGGCCCGGTGCAGGGTCCGGCGGAAGGTGGGCAGGGTGTCCATCAGCCCGACCTCGGGGTCCACCACCGTCGGGTCGTGGTACTCCCAGCCCGGCTGCTGCTCCTCGCTGCCCCGGTGGTGGTCGACGGTGATGGCCGGTACGCCGGCCTCGCGGGCGGCGTCCGCGAGCAGGAGGGTGGAGCGGCCGCAGTACGTCCCGACCTCCAGCAACGGCAGCCCGAGCGCCGCCGCCGCGGTGGCGGCCTCGTACAGGGCGAGGCCCTCCCGTACGGGCATGAAACCCTTGGCGGCCTCGAAGGCGGCGAGGGTCTCCGGCTTGGGGGTGGCCATGTCGTTCCTCCTGAGCTGCGGATCAGTGGCGGCCCATGCTGCCCTACCCGCTGGTAGGACGCTACGGCCGGGGTGCGCGCGGCCGGCCGCCGGGTCAGCGCCCGAAGAGGCGGGCCAGGCCGGCTCCCAGCTCCGACCTCCGGTCCTCCCGCAACGCCCGCCGCAGTTCGGTACGGGTCTCCGTGGCCTCCTGCGTCAGCCAGTGGGTGTTGCCGGCCGTCAGCTGGAGGCGGTGCAGCAGCGGTTTGAGGAGATCCAGTGCGCGGTCGGGGTTCCCCGCCTCGCCGATGCTGCGGATCACCCGGTGCGCCATCACCGCGTCGCCGTGCGTCGCGAGCGCCTCCGGGTCGGGGTACAGCCACAGGTAGAGCCGGGCGGCCGTGTCGAAGTCGCCGACCAGCCAGGCGTCGTGCGCCAGGCGTCGCCTCACGTCCAGCAGTACCGGGCTGTCGGCGGGCAGGCGGCGGTCCAGGTCGGGCAGAAGCGGAGTGAGCCAGGCCCGCTCGGCGTGCGCCTGCGCCGCGGTCTCCGCGCCGCCGCGGCCTCCCTCGCCCCGCTGGAGGGCTCCGGTCAGGTGGTAGCGGGCGGTCACCGTGACCGGGTGGCCGGTGCCCAGGACCCGATCGGCCTGCTCGATGACCTCGCGCAGTTCCGCCTCGTGCCGGCGACCGTCGCCGGGCCCGTGGGCGGCGGCCTCGCCGACGTGCGTGGCGCGCGCCTCGATGGTGTCCGGATGCTCCAGCCCGAGGACCCGGACCATCCTCGGCAGGATCCGCTCCAGATCGGTGGCGGAGTGCCCGCGTACGGACATGGCCCGGTGGTACGCGGCGCGCACGGTCAGGGCGTCGTGCGCGCCGATCTCCTCCGACAGGTCGGTGACCAGCACGCCCAGCCGGGCGGCGATGTCCGTCGGAGCGTCCGCCAACAGTTGCGCCAGTCGCCGTTCCAGCATGGCCCGGACCGGGTCGCCGGCGGCCGTGTGCACGGTCGGCGAGTACGACGGCGGGGGCGGGAACGGCGCGAAGGCGTCGGCGACGGCCCGCGGGGCGGCGTCCCGCACCGGCGCCACCGGCCCGGCGATCTCCTCCAGCCTGCGGACCACTTCCCGGGCGCTTTCCGGCCGGTCGTCCGGAGCCTTGGCGAGGAGGTCGCGCACGAGGACGTCCAGTGCGGGCGGCAGCCCCTCCCGTACGGAACAGGGCAGGGTCGGTTCGGTCATGAGGTGCTGGGCGAGCAGTTCGTGCACCGCCCCGCCGGGGAAGGGCAGCCTGCCGGTGAGCAGTTGCGTCAGTACGCAGCCGAGGGCGTAGAGGTCGGCGCGTCCGTCGACGGGGACGCCGGTCGAACCGCCCGTCCAGCGTTCCGGGGCCATGTACGGGAACGAGCCGATGATCATGCCGGTGGCCGTCAGGTCCGTGGTGGGCGAGCCGTGGGACTTGGCGATCCCGAAGTCGAGGACCTTCGTGACCCCGGTGTCGGTGACCATCACGTTGCCCGGCTTGACGTCCCGGTGGACGATCCCGGCGTCGTGCGCGGCCCCGAGCGCGTCCGCGATCCGCGTGACCCACTCCAGGGCGTCCGCGAGCGGGGGCACACCGGCGTCCAGGACCTGGGCGAGGCTGCGGCCCCGCAGGAGTTCCATGACCAGGAACACGGCGTCACGCCCACCGTGTCGGGTGCGCCCGAAGTCGTGGATGGTGGCGATGTTGGGGTGGGCGAGGTTCCCGGCGAGGCTGGCCTCCCGCTCGAAGCGGCGCGTGTCCTCGGGCGTCTCCGGGAAACCGATCTTCACGGCGACCCAGCGGCCCACCCGACTGTCCTTGGCCCGCCAGACCTCGCCGAAGCCGCCCTTGCCGAGCAACTCGGCGAGTTCGTAGCGCTCCTCGATGGTTGTGCCCACGTCCCCGGCCCCCGTACCCCTTGATCCACTTGCCCGCAGGCATTATCCCCGAGCGCCGGCGGACGGTACGCGACCGCTCACCGCCGGTGGGGTCGCGCGGAGGAGGGAGCCAACACCGGTTGGGGGCGGCTCACTTGGGTCGGACTTCGCGGCCTGCGCCACGAGCCGTCGCGACGTCGGGGTCGTGGCGCCTTCGGGGGCGTCGGTCGGATCCCCGGGCGGGGGAACGCGTTCTTGTTCTGACCTTCCGTCAGAATGGAACGTGTTCTAGTCTGCCGCGCATGGGCATCGGAATCACTGGGGAACAACGGGAGCTGGCCGGGGCCGTACGCGGCTGGGTCGCACGGGCCGTGCCGCCCGAGGAGGTGCGCAAGCTGCTCGACGCCCCGCCGCGGACCGGGGTGCGGCCCGCCTACTGGGACGGCATCGCGGCGGCCGGACTGCTGGCGCCCCACCTGGAGGGCGGGACGCTGCTGGACCTGGCCGTCGTGGTGGAGGAGACGGCCCGGGCGGCGCTGCCCGGGGCGTTCCTGCCGAGTGCGCTGGCCTCCGTACTCCTGGACCGGGCCGGGGCCGAACCGCTCGGCGGCCGCGTGGGGGCGGTCGCCCTCGGACCCGGCGGCCTCACCGCCCTCGCCGTCGACGGCGGCGGGTACCGGCTGGACGGGGTCGCGCCGCCCGTGCTCGGCGCGGGGGAGGCCGAGCTCGTCCTCCTCGCCGCCGAACCGGCCGGGGCCGGCGGGGCCGGCGGGGCCGGCGGGGCCGGCGAAGTCGCCGCCGGCACGCGCTGGTTCGCGGTGGACGCCGCCGCGCTCGACATCCGCACCCACGAGAGCGCCGACCCGACCCGGCCCACCGCCGAGGTACGGGCGCGGGCGGTCACCGTCCCGGCCGACCGGCTGCTGGAGCTGGACACCGGCCTCGTCACCGACCTGGCCCGCGCCCTGTTCGCCGCCGACGCCTGCGGCACCGCCGCCTGGGCGGTGCACACGGCCGCCGAGTACGCCAAGGTCCGCGAGCAGTTCGGCCGGCCCATCGGACGGTTCCAGGGCGTCAAGCACCTGTGCGCCGACATGCTGGTCCGCCTCGAACAGGCCCGCGCCCTCGCCTGGGACGCGGTGAACTGCGCGGACGAACCCGACGGGGACCCCGCGGCCCGCTCGCTCGTCGCCGCCCTCGCCGCGGGCACCGCCCTCGACGCCGCCTACTCCTGCGCCAAGGACTGCATCCAGATCCTCGGCGGCATCGGTTTCACCTGGGACCACGACGCCCACGTGTACCTGCGCCGGGCGCTCGTGGCCCGCCAACTCCTCGGCCCCGGCGACGGACACCGGCTGAGCGCCGTGCGGTACGCCGCCGCCGGCGCCCGTCGCGCACTGCGCCTGGAGCTCCCCGCCGAGGCCGAGACCCACCGGGCGGCCGCCCGGACCGCCATCGCGGCGGCCCGCGGCCTCGACCCGGCCGCCGCCCGCCGGGTGCTCGCCCCCACCGGCTACGCGGCCCCCTACCTCCCGCCGCCGTACGGGCTCGGCGCCGGGCCCGTCCAGCAGCTCGTCGTCCAACAGGAACTGGAGGAGGCCGGGGTCCGCCTCGCCGACCTGTCCATCGCCACCTGGGTCGTGCCCTCGCTGCTCGCCTACGGCACGGACGCGCAGCGGGAGGCGTACGTCCTGCCCACCCTGCGCGGCGACACGACCTGGTGCCAGCTCTTCTCCGAACCGGGCGCCGGCTCCGACCTGGCCTCGCTGCGGACCCGCGCGGAACGCACCCCGGCGGGCACCTGGCGGATCAACGGGCAGAAGGTGTGGACGAGTTCCGCCCACACCGCCGATTTCGGGATCCTGCTGGCCCGCACCGATCCGGACGCGCCGAAGCACAAGGGCCTCGGCTACTTCGTCGTCGACATGAAGAACACCCGCGGCATCGACGTCCGCCCGCTCAAGGAGATCACCGGCGAGGCCCTCTTCAACGAGGTCTGGTTCGACGACGCGGAACTCCCCGCGGACGCCCTGGTCGGCTCCGTCGACGGCGGCTGGAAGGTCGCCCGCAACACCCTGGGCAACGAACGCGTGCACATGGCCGACCAGATGACCTTCGACACCGGTCTCGAAGCGCTGATCGTCGCCTCCGTCGACCTCGACGGCGCCCACCGGGCGCGGATCGGCGCGCTGGCCGCCGAGGCGCACGCGCTCGCCTGCATCGGGCTGCGGACCACCCTCCAGCAGGTGTCCGGGCTGGAGCCGGGCGCGGGCGCGTCCGTACGCAAACTCCTCCAGACCCCGCACCAGCAGCGGACCGCCGAGCTCGCGCTCGAACTGCTGGGTCCGGCGGGCGCGGTACGGGAGGGGGCGGGGGAGCGGGCGGTGCACGGGATGCTCATGTCCCGCTGCCTGACCATCGCCGGCGGCACCACCCAGGTCCAGCTCAACGTCGTCGCCGAGCGGATTCTCGGCCTCCCCAGGGACTGAAGGGACTGCACGGACATGAAGTCGTACATCGTGGGCGTCGGCATGACGAAGTTCGAGAAGCCGGAATCCCGGGACTGGCAGTACTGGGACATGGTCAAGGAGGCCGGGACCGCCGCGCTGACGGACGCGGGCGTGGACTACGGGCTCGTCGAGCAGGTGCCGGTCGGCTACTGCTTCCAGGCCTCCACCGCGGGTCAACGGGCGGCGTACGAGCTGGGGTTGAGCGGGATTCCGGTCTACAACGTCAACAACAACTGCGCGACGGGATCGACGGCGCTGATGATGGCGCGGCAGTTCGTGGAGGGCGGGATCAGCGACTGCGTCCTCGCGCTCGGCTTCGAGAAGATGAAGCGCGGGGCCCTCGGCGGCGGCGCCGACGGGGGCGACTTCAAGACCTCCCCGGTCGCCCGGCACTACGGGATCATGGCGGCCGCGCACGGCTTCGAGATGTCCCCGCCCACCGCCCAGATCTTCGGGAACGCGGCCCGCGAACACATGGACCGGTACGGGACCACGCCCGAGCAGTTCGCGGCGGTCGGCGCGAAGAACCACCGGCACTCCGCGAGCAACCCGAACGCGCAGTTCCAGGACGTGTACACGGTCGCGGAGATCCTGGCGGCGAAGGAGATCCACGCGCCGCTGACCAAACTCCAGTGCTCGCCCACCTCGGACGGCGCGGCGGCCGCGCTGGTGGTCTCCGAACGCTTCCTCGTCCGGCACGGACTGCACGACAAGGCCGTGGAGATCGTCGGGCAGGCGATGACCACGGACACCGCGGCGAGCTTCGGCGGCTCGTGCATCGACGTCGTCGGCAAACCGATGACGGCCGCCGCGGCCCGCCAGGTGTACGAGAGCTCCGGCCTCGGCATCGAGGACGTCGACGTGGTGGAGCTCCACGACTGCTTCTCCGTCAACGAACTCCTGACGTACGAGGCCCTCGGCATGTGCGCCGACGGGGCCTCCGGCAAGCTCGTCGAGAGCGGCGCCACCACCTATGGCGGACGTTGGGTGGTCAATCCGTCGGGCGGCCTGATCTCCAAGGGCCACCCGCTGGGGGCGACGGGGCTCGCGCAGGCGGCGGAGCTGGTGTGGCAACTGCGCGGCGAGGCCGGTCCGCGACAGGTTCCCGGCGCGGGGGTGGGCCTCGCCCACAACATCGGGCTGGGCGGGGCCGCGGTGGTGACCATGCTGCGGAGGTAGGCCCCCGGCGGGCCCGCGGCAGCCCCGTGGTGCGGCGTCCCGCGTGGCGGGCCCCGGGGAGGGAGCCGAGAATGGGAGGGCCGGACCTCGCCCCGCGCCGTCGCCCGCACCGGGTGAGGGACGGGCGGGTCGGGGTCGGCCCGCCTCGGGGGTTGCCCTCCAAGGGACTACAGGTGATGGCGCATGTGCCGATGGCTCGCGTACTCGGGAACCCCCATGTTGCTCGACACCATCCTGTACAAACCAGCCCACTCGCTGATCGATCAGAGCCTGCACTCGAAGCTGGGTGTGGAGACGACGAACGGCGACGGTTTCGGCGTCGGGTGGTACACGGAAACGCAGGACAGTGACACGCCTGCCGTCCTGCGCGACATCGGGCCGGCGTGGAACAACCGGAACCTGAGGGAGATCGCGGACCACGTCCGGTCCCCGTTGTTCTTCGCGCACATCCGGGCCTCGACCGGCACGGCCGTGCAGCAGACGAACTCGCACCCCTTCCGGCACGGCCGCTGGATGTTCATGCACAACGGCGCCGTCTCCGGCTTCCACCTCATGCGCCGCGAACTCTGCATGCTCGTCGACCCGGCCCTGTTCGCCGAGATCGAGGGGACGACGGACTCCGAGGTGATGTTCTACCTGGCCCTCACCTTCGGGCTGGAGCAGGACCCGCCCGCCGCCGTCGCGCGGATGGCGGGCGTGGTGGAGCGGGCGGGCCGCGACCACGGTGTGGAGTTCCCCCTCCAGATGACGCTCGCCATCACCGACGGCGTACGCGTCTGGGGCTTCCGCTACTCCAGCGGACACAGCTCCCGGTCGCTGTTCTACAGCAGCCGGGTCGAGACGCTGCGCCGCCTGCACCCCGACAAGGCGTTCCTGCGGGACGTCTCCGACGAGACCCGGCTCATCGTCTCCGAGCCCCTCGGTGACCTGCCGGGCGCGTGGAACGAGGTGCCGGAGAGCACCTACGGCGTCGTACGGCCCGACGGCCAGGACGCCCTGTTCCCCTTCCACCCGGCGGCGGTGTGAGGCACCCCCCGGCAACCGGTCCGAGCGCGGCGTGACGTGCGCGCGCCCATGTCACGGCCGGTCCAGCGCCGGGTCGATCACGGTCTCGCCCCGGGAGGCGCGACGCAGGGCGTCCGCGAGGTCCTCGACGGGGCCGTCGCGCAGGACCAGGCCGGCCGCGCCCGCCGCGAGGACGGAGTCCAACAGGCCCGGCCGCGCCGAGCCCGTCAGGACCAGCACCCGGCATTCCGGATCGTCCGCCAGCAACTCGGCGACCGAAGCGGGGTCCTCGACCAGGGCCACCGCCGGGCGGGCGGTCAGGTCCCGGACGACCTCGATGTCCGGCTGGAGGCCGAGGTGCACGGCCAGCGCCGGGTTCGGCGGGTGCAGCAGCACGCGCAGGGATCGGGCGGGGCGGTGCGCGGAGGGCATTTCGTCCACCCCGGAAGGGTAAGTCCAGGCCCCCGCGCCGAACGGCAACACGCTTGGCGGAAAGTGCGTCTGACGTGAAGTCAGGAGTCTTCCCAACTGCTGGGACGTGCGTTATACATTCCCTCACCAGCCCTAGAACGCGTTCTAGAACGCGGCCCGGGGTCGGTCCCGCATACGACCTCGGTGCGGCCGACGGTGCGGACGGCCGCACCGAGGTCTTCCAAGGCCTCGGTTTCCGACGACCCCCGGTTTCCGACGACCCCGGTTTCCGACGACCCCCGGTTTCCAACGACAGGGAGCAGCAGCCTCATGCCGATCGATGCCGCCAGGGCACTCGCCGCCGAACCCCGCCAGGGGGACATCGGCTGGGACCACAAGGACATCCAGCTCTACCACCTCGGACTCGGCGCGGGCCTGCCGGCCACCGACCCGGACGAGCTGCGCTACACCCTGGAGTCCAAGCTCCACGTGCTCCCCAGCTTCGCCACCGTCGCCGGCGCCGGCATGGCCATGCTCGGCGGTCTCGCCGCGCCCGGCATCGACGTGAACCTCGCCTCCGTCCTGCACGGCGGCCACTCCATCGAGCTGCACCGGCCGATCCCCGTCAAGGGGCGGGCCACCTCCACCTCCAAGGTCGCCGCCCTCTACGACAAGGGCAAGGCGGCCGTGATCGTGCTGCGCTCCGAGGTCGCGGACGCCGACGGGCCGCTGTGGACCAGCGACGCGCAGCTCTTCGTGCGCGGCGAGGGCGGCTTCGGCGGCGAGCGCGGGCCCTCCGTACGGTCGGACCTGCCCGAGCGGACGCCCGATCGCGTCGAGGAACGTCGCATCCGGGAGGACCAGGCGTTGCTCTACCGGCTCTCCGGCGACTGGAACCCGCTGCACGCCGACCCCGAGTTCGCCAAGCTCGCGGGCTTCGACCAGCCGATCCTGCACGGCCTGTGCTCGTACGGGATGACCCTCAAGGCGGTCGTCGACACCGCGCTCGGCGGCGACGTGTCCCGGGTCCGCGCCTACCGGACCCGCTTCGCCGGGATCGTCTTCCCCGGCGAGACGCTGCGCATCCGTATGTGGCAGGAGCCCGGCCGCGTCCTGATCGCGGTGAGCGCCGTCGAACGGGACGACGCGCCGGTCCTCGCCGACACCGTCGTCGAACACGCGTAGGGCTGCGCCGCGGCCACCCGGCGACGAGGCGAGGCATCAGCTCAGCACGACGCAGCAGAGCAGCACCGCAGCACCGCAGCAACGCAGTCGGACCGACAGAAGGAGCCGCACCGTGCGCGCAGCACTCCAGAGCGAGATCGGCCAGGACAAGCTGGAGGTCGTCGAGGACATGGAGGCCGTGGGCCTCGGTCCCGGCAAGGTGAAGATCCGCATCAGGGCCACCGGCCTGTGCCACTCCGACCTCTCCGCGATGAGTGGCGTCCTGCCGCAGCCCGCACCCTTCATACCGGGCCACGAGGGCTCCGGCGTGATCGCCGACGTCGGCGACGGGGTCACCCACCTCAAGCAGGGCGACCGGGTCCTGGTCTGCTGGCTGCCGCCGTGCGGGGACTGTCCCTCGTGCAAGCGCGGTCAGGGACACCTGTGTCTGGCGAGCCTCGTCAACGCCGGTACCCCCAACTTCCGCCGGGCCGGCGGGGACATCTTCGGCTTCGCGGCGACCGGCACCTTCGCCGAGGAGCTCGTCGTCGACGCCAGGTGCGCCGTGCCGATCCCCGACGACGTGCCCTTCGACATCGCCGCCCTCATCGGCTGCGGCGTCACCACCGGACTCGGCGCGGCCATCAACACCGCCAAGGTGGAGGCCGGTTCGTCCGTCGCCGTCATCGGGTGCGGCGGCGTCGGCATCTCCGTCATCCAGGGTGCCAAGCTCCAGGGCGCCGCCCAGATCATCGCCGTCGACCCGGTGGAGTCCCGGCGCGAGGCGGCCCTGCGCTTCGGTGCCACGGAGGCCATCGCCCCGGACGCCTTCGACGACGCCAAGAACCGGATCACCTCCGGGGAGGGCTTCGACTACGTCTTCGAGGTCGTCGGCAAGTCCGCCACCGCGCAGACCGCCTACAAGATGACCCGGCGCGGCGGCAGCGTCGTCATCGTCGGCGCGGGCGCCCTCGACGACACCTACCAAATCGACATGTTCTCGCTGTTCTTCGACGAGAAGAAGATCCTCCCGTCGATGTACGGCGGCGGGGACGTCCTGCGCTCCTACGAGCGGACCATCGCCCTGTGGCGGGCCGGCCGGGTGGACCTCGCCGGCCTGATCACCCACCGGGTGAAGCTCGCCGAGATCAACGACGCGCTCGACCAGATGCGCACCGGCACGGCCCTGCGCACCTGCATCGAACTCTGACCGCGTCGACCCCGACCCGCGTCGACCCCTGACCCGTATCGACCCCTGACCCGTATCGAGAGGAACCGTACGGATGTCACTGCCACTTGAGGGACTCTCCGCCATCGTCACGGGCGCCGGACGCGGCCTCGGCCGGGCCGAGGCGATCGAACTCGCCCGGCTCGGTGCGGGCGTGGTCGTCAACGACTTCGGGCAGAGCGGCCGGGACGGCTCCGGGGAGGCCTCCGCCGCCCCGGCGGAGGAGGTGGCCGAGGAGATCCGGGCCGCGGGCGGACAGGCGGTGGCGCACCTCGGTGACGTGGCCGACTTCGAGCAGGCGCGGGAGCTCGTCGCGCTGGCGGTGTCCCGCTTCGGCAAGCTCGACGTGCTGGTCAACAACGCGGGCATCCTGCGCGACCGGATGGTCTTCTCCATGTCGGAGGAGGAGTGGGACTCGGTGATCCGGGTGCACCTCAAGGGCCACTTCAACACCACGCACTTCGCGTCCGCGCACTGGCGGGAGCGGTCCAAGGCGGCGGGCGGCCCGGTGTACGGCCGGATCGTCAACACCTCCTCCGAGGCCTTCCTCGGCGGCTCGGCCGGTCAACCGAACTACGCGGCGGCCAAGGGTGGCATCGTCGGCCTGACCACCTCCACCGCCCTGGCATTGGCCAAGTACGGGGTGACGGCCAATGCCATCTGCCCGCGCGCCCGTACCCGGATGACCGAGGACGTCTTCGCGGGCTTCCAGGTCCCGGAGGAGGGCAGGTTGGACGCCCTCGCCCCCGAGCACGTCGCCCCGCTGGTCGGCTACCTGGCCTCACCGGCCTCGGCGAAGGCCAACGGGCAACTGTTCGTGGTGCACGGCGGGATCGTGGTCGTGATGGAACGCCCGCGGGTGGCCGCCAAGTTCGACACCACCAAGGAGGCCTTCTCCTACGAGGAGCTCGACGAGGTCCTCACCCCGCACTACGACTCCCGCCCGGCGAACGAGACCTTCGCGGCGACCGAGGTACTGGGCCTCAAGCACGACTGACCGCCACGGAGCGAGGAGGGGCGGCGGCCCGGGGCGGGGACCCCCGGGCCGCCGCCCCGCCGTGCCCGGACCGGACCCGCCCCGCGCGGGCGCGGTGGGTTTCAGTCCAGGAAGCCGAGCGCGTCCCGCAGGTCGGCGGGGCCGCGGTAGTGCACGCCCGTCATCCCGAGCGCCTCCGCCGCGTCGATGTTCTCCCGCCGGTCGTCCACGAACAGGCACCGGGCCGGTGCCGCCCCGGCCCGCGCGAGCGCGATCTCGTAGATCTCCCGGTCCGGCTTGGCCACGCCCACCCGGGCGCTGCTGACGACGTGGTCGGCGAGGCCGGTCAGGCCCATCGTCTCCAGGTCGTCCTCCAGGTCCAGGGTTGCGTTCGTGACCAGGACCAGCGTCAGCCCCGCCGCCCGGGCCTCCCGCAGCGCGTCGACCGTCGCGTCGTCCGCCGAGAACGGGGCCCCCGCCAGAGCCGAGGCCAGTTCGTGCGCCCGCTCCGCCGGGAGGCCGTGCGAGCCGGTCAGGCCCTCGGTGACGGACTCCACCCACTGGGCCGGGGTGATCCGGCCGCGCATCAGCGGCCCGTCGCGCTCCGGGGCGAACGCGACCTTCGAGGTGGTGCCCTCGGGCAGCCCCGCGCGGCGTTCCAGTCCGGCCAGGCGTGTGGAGTCGTAGAAGCGGATCACATTGTCGACATCACACAGCACCGCGTCGAAGGGCAGGGCCGGACCGCTGGATTCGGAGATCGTCACCGGCCCTGCCTACCACGGGCCGGTGGAACCTCAACCGAGCGGGGCCTGCTGGAGCGGGACCGGCCGGGGAGCGGGCTCCGGCAGCGGGTCCAGGCGCACGGGCGGGAGCGGGGCGACGGGCTGGCCGAGGCTCATGACGCCGCAGGGGACCTCCGGGACGGCGTACGGCAGGTGCAGGCGGCCCTCCGCGCTCCACAGGCCGGCGCCGCCCAGCCAGCCGGTCGGGGCCGCGAGCCGGAACACGTGCCGGTCGGCGGGCCGCCACAGGGCGAGGCCGGCCTCGCCGACGCGCAGCGCGACCCCGCAGGTCTCCGGCATCAGGACCTGGCCCGGCTGGACCGCGAACGGGGTCGCCTCCTCCGGCAGCCGCAGGCACTCCGGGAAGCGGACGGGCCGGGCGCTGCCCAGCACCCCCCAGCCGAGCCGCATCTCGCCCGGGGCGTCCGAGCGGATCACCAGCAGCCCGCTGTCGGGGGCGGCCAGCAGCAGCCGGTCGTCACTGTCCTCGGAGATCTGGAGCAGCGGGCTGACCGCGCCGGCCAGGTCCACGGCGACGGTCTTGGTCCGGCCGTCCAGTTCGCGGTCCAGCGCCAGCAGCCGACCCGCCCGGTCCAGCCAGACGCCGCCCGAGCAGAGCCCCGGGACCTGGGCGACCCGCTGCGGGCCGGAGGGATTTCCGGCCACCTGCCAGACGGTGCTGTCCTCGGGCCCCACGGCGAGGGCGTAGGCGCGGACCCCGTCGGGCGACGGGGGCAGCAGGGTGACCCGTAGCCCCTCCTGGGCCAGGATCGCGCCGACGACGAGCTCCCCGGTGCGGGGCTCCGCCTCGGTGCCCGTCGGGTACAGCAGGGCGAAGACGTGCCGGTCGGCGACCCGGCGGTGGATCAGCACCCGCCCGTCGGCCAGCGGCAGCACCTCGCTGTCGGCCTCCTCCGGCTGGGCGAGCGGCAACGGCACCGCGTACGCCTCCGGCCCGGCCAGCGTCCAGCGTTCCGGGTAGCGCGCCTCCTCCTCACCGGCCAGCCGAGCGGCGTACGCGCCGTCGGCGGTGATCGTGAACGGGTCGGTCCTCGTGATCTCGATGGCGCAGACAGTCATCCGGGCCGTCACCTCCGCTGAGGAAGCTAGTTTCGTCCCCCCTGCCGAACCACAGGTCGCAGCAGGCTTCACACGTACGGGTGGCCACGGGGCGGTTCGCCCGCAGAGGTCGGCGCGATTGTGCTGTTGCATATCGGGGCGTTTGGGGTACGGGCGCGGTGCCGGGGGTCGGCGGCGGGTGCCGAACCCGCGCCCGCACCGGTCCCGGTGCCCGCCGGCAACCCCGGGCACCGAGCGGCGTTCCGCCGCCGTGCGCACCCCCGGCCGGGTCCTGAGCGGCCCGGAGACGAAGGGGGGCCCGAAAAAGGGGCGGTAGCCTTGGCCTGTGCCCCGTCTCTCTGAAGTCATCGCCGCGCTGGACGCTCTCTGGCCCCCCTCGCGGGCCGAGCAGTGGGACGCGGTCGGAACCGTGTGCGGCGAACCCGACGCCGAGGTGTCCCGCGTGCTGTTCGCCGTGGACCCGGTCCAGGAGATCGCCGACGAGGCGGTGAAGCTGGGCGCCGACCTGATCGTCACCCACCACCCCCTCTACCTGCGCGGGACCACGACCGTCGAGGCGGGCACCTTCAAGGGCCGCGTCGTGCACACGCTGATCAAGAACGACATCGCGCTGCACGTCGCCCACACCAACGCCGACACCGCCGACCCCGGCGTGTCCGACGCCCTGGCCGGAGCCCTCGACCTGCGGATCACCGGCCCCCTCGTGCCCGATCCCACCGACCCGACGGGCCGTCGCGGTCTCGGCCGGATCTGCGAACTGGACCACCCCGAGACCCTGCGCGCGTTCGCCGCCCGCGCCGCCGCCCGGCTGCCGCACACCGCGCAGGGCATCCGCACCGCGGGCGACCCGGACGCCGTCATCCGCACCGTCGCCGTCAGCGGCGGCTCCGGCGACAGCCTCTTCGCGCAGGTCCGCGCCGCCGGCGTGGACGCCTTCCTCACCGCCGACCTGCGTCACCACCCGGTGTCCGAGGCCCGCGAGCAGAGCCCGCTCGCCCTCGTCGACGCCGCCCACTGGGCCACCGAGTGGCCCTGGTGCGAGCAGGCCGCCGCCCAGCTCGACGCGATCTCCGAGCGCCACGGATGGGGTCTGCGGACCCACGTCTCGCGTACGGTCACCGACCCCTGGACGGCGCACGCGCCGTCCGTCACGCCCCCTTCTCACTCAGGAGCCCCCAACTGAACGCCGAGCCCGCCGACCAGATCCGACTTCTCGACATCCAGGCCCTGGACGTCCGGCTGTCTCAGCTCGCCCACAAGCGCAAGTCGCTGCCCGAGCACGCCGAGGTCGACTCCCTGACCAAGGACCTCAGCCAGCAGCGGGACCTGCTCGTCGCCGCCCGCACCCAGGCCGGCGACGCCGCCCGCGAGCAGACCAAGGCCGAGCAGGACGTCGACCAGGTGCGCCAGCGGGCCGCCCGCGACCAGCAGCGCCTCGACACCGGCGTCGGCATCTCGGCCCGCGACCTGGCCAACCTGCAGAGCGAGGTCGTCTCCCTCGCCAAGCGGCAGGGCGACCTGGAGGACGTCGTCCTGGAGGTCATGGAGCGCCTGGAGGCCGCGCAGGAGCGCGTCACCGGCCTGACCGAGCGCGTCTCCGCCCTGGAGACCAAGCTGACCGACGCCACCGCGCGCCGCGACGCCGCCACCGGTGAGCTCGACGACGAGGCCGCCCGGATCTCCAAGGACCGCGAGGTCATCGTCGGCTCCATGCCGGCCGCCCTGATGGCCCTGTACGAGAAGATCCGCGTCAAGCAGGGCGGCGTCGGCGCCGCGCGCCTGTACCAGCGCCGCTGCGAGGGGTGCCGGCTGGAGCTGGACATGGCGGAGATCAACGAGATCAAGGCCGCGGCCCGCGACCAGGTCGTCCGGCACGAGAACTGCGGCCGCATCCTCGTCCGTGCGGCGGACTCGGGCATCTGATGCCGCACTTCGTCGTCGAGGCGGACGGCGGATCCCGGGGGAACCCGGGGCCCGCCGGCTACGGCGCGGTCGTCCTGGACCCGGCGACCGGTGAGACGCTCGCCGAGCGCGGCGAGTTCATCGGCGTCGCGACCAACAACGTCGCCGAGTACAAGGGCCTCATCGCCGGTCTCAAGGCGGCGCGCGAGTTGGCGCCCGACGCGACGGTCCGGGTCCGGATGGACTCCAAGCTGGTCGTCGAGCAGATGTCCGGCCGCTGGAAGATCAAGCACCCGGACATGAAGCCGCTCGCCGCCGAGGCCGCGAAGGTCCTGCCGCGCGCGCAGGTCACCTACGAGTGGATCCCGCGCGAGCGCAACAAGCACGCGGACCGGCTCGCCAACGAGGCGATGGACGCGGGCAAGCGCGGCAAGCAGTGGGAGCCCTCGGCCTCCACGGCCGTCTTCGCCGCCCCCGCGGCCCCCTCCGGGCCGCCCGGCGACGCGGCGAAGGGCGCCGCGGCCGTCCGCGCCGCCCTGGCCTCCGGCGGCGCCACCGGGGCCCGCGCGACCGACACCGCCGCCGCGCGCTCCGTCGCCGCCGGGACGCGGGAGTCCGCCACGCTGTTCGACGACGGCACGGGCCCGGACGGCGCCGCGGCCGGCGGTGGTACGGCGCAGGCCGGCCCCGCGACCCCGCGGACCGGTACGAGCACGGGTACGGGCACCGGCTGGGGTCCCGACATGGGTGCGCCGGCCACGTTCGTGCTGCTCCGGCACGGCGAGACGGCCCTCACCCCGCAGAAGCGGTTCTCCGGCAGCGGCGGCACCGACCCCGAGCTGTCCCCGGCCGGCCGCCGGCAGGCCGAGGCCGTCGCCGCGGCGCTGGCCGCGCGGGGCACCGTACAGGCCGTCGTCAGCTCACCGCTGCGCCGCTGCCGGGAGACCGCCCAGGCCGTCGCGGACCGCCTCGGGCTCCCCGTCACCGTCGAGGAGGGGCTCCGCGAGACCGACTTCGGCGCCTGGGAGGGGCTGACCTTCGCCGAGGTGCGGGAGCGGTTCCCGGACGACCTCCAGGCCTGGCTGGACTCCGCGAAGGCGGCCCCCACGGGCGGCGGCGAAAGCTTCGCGGCCGTCACCCGCCGGGTCTCCGCCGCCCGCGACCGCCTCACGACCGCCCACGCGGGCCGCACGGTCCTGCTGGTCACGCACGTGACCCCGATCAAGACGCTGGTCCGCCTCGCCCTGGGCGCCCCGCCGGAGTCCCTGTTCAGGATGGAACTCTCCGCGGCCTCCCTGTCGGCGGTCGCCTACTACGCCGACGGCAACGCCTCGGTCCGGCTCCTGAACGACACCGGCCACCTGCGCTGAGCTGCCGCTAAAGCAGAGAACCCCCGCCGTCCCGGCGGGGGTTCTCGCACGTGCGCCCACGGGCGCGAGGTGAGGGGTACGGCAGACGAGTCGGCCTGTACGCCGGGTTCTGTCGCCCGGAGACCTCGCGGTCGCCGGGGAGACGGCCATCCATCTAGGACCGGCGTTGCCACCGGTCTCGTGCGGTCTACCCGCGAACATCGGGCGGGCAGCCCTCGATCGTCCGCGCAGACCCGTCCGGGGACGGATCCTCTTGACCTTGCTCCGGGTGGGGTTTACCTAGCCGCCTGAGTCACCTCAGGCGCTGGTGGTCTCTTACACCACCGTTTCACCCTTACCGAGGACCGAAGTCCCCGGCGGTCTGTTTTCTGTGGCACTGTCCCGCGGGTCACCCCGGGTGGCCGTTAGCCACCACCCTGCCCTGTGGAGCCCGGACGTTCCTCGGCGGGATCCGGGGACCCCGACGCGGCCGCCCGGCCGACTCGTCTGTCGTGCCGACCATGTTACCGGCTGTCCGTGGCGGCTTGACCTTGCCGCAACGTCAGGGTTTCTACTGGGGGGCATGCGGATCGGAGAGATCGCCGTGCTCGTCGGGGTCACCACCCGGGCGATCCGGCACTACCACCATGTCGGGCTGCTCCCGGAACCGGAGCGGCGCCCCAACGGATACCGGGCCTACACCGTGCGCGACGCCGTACTGCTGGCCCGCGTACGAAGGCTCACGGAGCTCGGCCTGAGCCTGGACGAGGTGCGCGACGTGCTCGCGGACGACGCCGGGCGCGAACTGGCCGACGTCCTGCGCGAGCTCGACGCCGACCTCGCCCGGCAGGAGGCCGAACTGGCCGAACGCCGACGCCGGCTCGGAGTGCTGCTGGCCGCCGACCCCGGCGAGGGCGAACCGGTTTCCCCCGCCCTCGCCGCGCTGCTGGCCCAGGCGCCGCCGACGGACTCGGCCGCTGCCGCCAAGGACCGCGAGCACCTGACGCTCCTGGACAACGTGGGCGCCGGGGGAGAGGCCGTGTACGCCGCCCTCGGGCAGGTCGCCGCCGACCCGAAGATCCTCGAACTCTACGAACGGCTCGACGAACTCGAAGGGGCCGCCGCCGACGACCCGCGGATCGGGCCGCTCGCGAAGGCGCTGGTCGCGGTCGTCCCCGAAGACGTGTTCGCCGCCATCCCCACCGACGGAGTGCTCGCGGACGGGTTCAAGGAGGCGCTGCTCGCGGACTACGCCCCCGCCCAGGCGCAGGTCGTCCGCCTGGTCATGGACGCCTTCACCCGGCGCACGGGCGGAGGTGGCCGGCGATGAGCGCCGTCCGCGCGGCCCGCGTCGCGGTCGCCGCCGTCCTACCGGGCGAGCTGCTCCTCGTCCTCTGCGTCGCCTCCGGGGTCCGGCCGCCCGGTCGGGTCGTGGCCGCCGCCGAGGTGCTCGTCCTCGGGGCGCTGCTGCTGGAGGCCTGGGTCCTGCGCTCCCTGTACGCGGCCGCCCGGGCCCGCGGCGCCGGCCCGGCCGGGGCGCGGGCGGAGGCGGTGCGGGCCGTGGTGCCGGTCGCCGTACGCCGCCTGCTGCTGCACGAGCTGCGCGCGGCCACCTCGCTTGGCCGGTGGGCGCTGCGCCGCGAGCACGGGGTCCGCCCCGGCGACGTCACCGCCGGCTACACCGGACCGCAGACGGCGATGATGTACGGCCTGGTCTTCGTGTCGGTGGTCGAGACCGTCGCCCTGGCGTTCCTCATCCCCTGGCCGGCCGTGCACCGGGTGGTGCTGGTGCTCGACGTGTACGGGGTCCTGCTGGTGTTGGCCATGCACGCCGCCTGCGTGACCCGACCGCACGTGGTGCGCCCCGACGGGTCGCTGCGGATCCGGTACGGAGCCCTGTTCGACCTCACCGTCCCGGCGGACGCGGTGACCTCGGTCCGGGTCGACCGCCGCTACCCGGAGGGCCGGCTGGTCAAGCTGTCCGGCGACGACCGCGAGGGGGGCGACGGCGGGGTGCTCGATCTGATCGTGGGGAGCCAGACCACCGTGACCCTGGAGCTGAACCGCCCGCTGGAGTTCCGCCGCCCGCTCGGCGCCCGCGCGCGGGCCCGGACGATCCGCTTCCACGCCGACGACCCGCGCGCGCTGGTCACCGCCTTGCGGCAACCCGCACCCCCGTGACGGGCTGCCGCACTGCGCGGCGACCCTCCGGGGAGGAGCCGTAGGCCGAGGGTGGCAGGCCCGACCGGCCCCGTCTTGTCAAAAACGGCACTGCTCAGGAACGGCACTGCTCAGGAACGGCACTGCGCGAGCGGCGTTCCGGCGAACGGTTCCCCGGGGAGCAGGACGCTCGTGATCCGGCCCGGCATCCGGTCCAGGGACGAGCCCGGTGGCAGGCCGCCCCTCAGCACCGCGAACCGGGCGGGCGGCAGGCCGGTCATGGCCTTCACGTCCCGCCCGAAGTGGGCCTGGTCGTGGTAGCCGCAGGCGGCCGCGACCCGGGCGGGCGCGGCTCCGGCCGCGAGCTGCCGCAGCGCGTGCTGGAGGCGGAACAGCCGGGCCACCGCCTTGGGCGGCAGGCCGACCTGTTCGCGGAACCGGGCCCGCAGGTGGCGGGCGCTCCAGCCGGTCTCCTCGGTGGCCCGGGTCAGGGAGCCGCCGTCGGCCCACAGTCGGGCCAGGGCGCCGCGCACTTCGGGGGTGACGGCGGGGCCCCCGTCGAGGCGGGCGGCGAGAACGGCGTCGAGGAGGTCGAACCGCGCGGCCCAGCCGTCGAGCTCCCGGAGCCGCTCGGTCAGGTGTCGGCCGGCGGGGCCGAGGACCTCGGCGAGGTCGACGCGCTCCTCCCCGAAGTGGACCATCGGGATCCCGAAGAGCCGATAGGCCCCCAGGGGGCTCATGTTGACCTCCAGGCCGTGCACCGCGCCCGCGTGGACGCCGAGGGCGGGAACGGTGCGCGGCCCGCTGACCAGGGCGCGGGCGGTGGTGGCGGGGCGCAGCCGGGCCGTGGACAGCTCGCCGGTGCGGGTGACCCACAGGCCCTCGCTGAACGTGAAGACGAGGGTGACGCAACCGGTGGGCAGTTCGAGCCGGCGCCGGGGCGCGGCGAACCGGGTCCGGAAGCCGGTGTAGTTGAGGACGTACGGACGCAGGACGGCGGCGGGCCGCCGCCTGCTCCCGCCGGGGGCCGCGCCGGCGGGCGCTCGCGGGGGCACGTCGACGGAACGCAACCGCGCCCCCTTCCCGGGCCGTCGCGCGGCCCGACCTGCCGCGCGGTGCGCAGATGATGACAGCCGGCGGCCCGGGGAGCCAGAGCCGCAGCGACCCCCACCCCCCGGGGCCTGCGGCCGGGCCGGTCAGGCGGGAGCGAACAGGACCTTCGCGGTGCCCGGGTCGGCCTCCGTCAGGCGGACCCGGATGCGGGCGCCGAGCGGGAGGTCGTCGGTGACGGATTCGACGCGGCCGACGACCGCGGGGTCCTCCAGGTGGACGGTGCCCACCCGCGGTTCGTGCTCCTTGACGTCGATGACCGTCGCCTCGAAGGTCTCCCCGACGTGGTCCTTGAGGACGGCCGCCTCGACGAGGTCCACGCACGCGCGTTCCACCGCGTTGGCCGTCCGGGTGCCCTCTGCCATCTCCCGGGGCAGCGCGGCCAGTGCGTCGGTGGCCCATGCCGGAGGCTCGGCCGCGGCCGAGGCCGCCACGCACAGCTCGCCCGCGTACCGGTCGGCGAGCCGGCGCAGCGGGGCGGTGCAGTGCGCGTAGGGCGCGGCGACGGCCGCGTGCACGGCCGGGTCGGGGGTCTCGCCGCCGGTGAACACGGTGTACCCGGCGCCGCGGAGCAGGGCCGTGCACTCCTGGAGGAAGGCGGCGTGGGCCGGCAGTCGCGGATCGAGGGAGCGTACGAGGCGTGCGTACGGGACGTGGTGCGGCCACTCGATCCGCAGGGCCTGGGCGGCGCGCCGCAGTCGGCCGACCGCGCCGTCCGGGGCGGCGGGCAGGGTGCGCAGGATGCCCGTACCGGCGGCGAGCATGAGCTCGGCCGCGGCCATGCCGGTCATCAGGGAGATCTGCGCGTTCCAGCCCTCGGCGGGCAGCGGGGCCCGGTAGACCAGCCCGTACGTGCCCCCGCGCTCGGTGATCTCCTGTTCGGGGACGTTCAGGGAGATGCCGCCGCGTTCGGTCTCCAGCGTCTCGCGGAGCTTGCCGATGTCCCTCAGCAGCACCAGGGAGGCGTCGGCGGTGCCGGTGTCGAGGTCCTTCTGCACGCCGTCGTAGTCGAGGCGGGCGCGGCTGCGGACCAGGGCCCGGCGGACCTCGGTGGCCTCGACGCGGCCCTCGGCGTCCAGGTCGAGCCGCCACAGCAGGGCCGGTCGGGTCCGGTCGGGGAGGAGGCTGCCCGCGTCCTCGGAGATCACCGGCGGGTGGAGGGGGACCCGCCCGTCGGGGAAGTAGAGGGTGGTGACCCGGCGGTGGGCCTCCGCGTCGAGGGCGCCGCCGGGGGTGACGAAGGCGGCGACGTCGGCGATGGCGTAGTGGACGCGGTATCCGCCGCCGGTCCGCCGCGCGAGGTGCATGGCCTGGTCGAGGTCGACGGAGCCGCGCGGGTCGATGGTGAACAGGGGGATGTCGGTGGCGTCGAGGGTCGGCAGCCGGGGGTCGGCGGCGGCCCGCTCGGCCTCGGCGAGGACCGCCGGCGGGAACTCCTCGGGCACGCCCAGGCGCGTGCGCAGTGCGCGCAGCGCGGCCCGCAGGGCAGCCCCGTCTGCGCCGGTGATGTGCATGAGGCGGCGTGGCATGGACCCGAGCCTAGGCCTTTTTGCCCGGTTGGGGAGGATCTGCCGCCCCCGCCCGGGCGGTCGGGCGCCGGCGGGGCCGCAGGGCGGCCGGGTCCGGGGCGTGCGGTGCGCCGTCTACCCTGGCTCGGGGGCCGCACCCCCTGCGCCGCGTCGTACTGAAGGAGAACCACCGTGCTCGTGCTGCTGCCGCCCTCCGAGGGAAAGGCCGCCGGCGGCTCCGGCGCACCGCTCGACCCGCACTCCCTGTCCTTGCCGGGGCTGGCCGGTGCGCGCGCGGCCGTGCTGGAGGAGCTGGTCGAGCTGTGCTCGGCGGACGAGCTGAAGGCCCGTGAGGTCCTCGGGCTCAGCGAGGGCCTGCGGGGCGAGGTCGCGAAGAACGCCGGGCTGCTGTCCGCGCCCGCCCTCCCTGCCGGGGAGATCTACACCGGCGTCCTCTACGACGCCCTCGGCCTCGCGGACCTGCCCGCCGCCGCCAAGGCCGCCGCGGAACGCTCGCTGCTGGTCTTCTCCGGGCTGTGGGGAGCGGTCCGGGTGACCGACCGGATCCCCTCGTACCGCTGCTCGATGGGCGTCAAGCTGCCGGGGCTGGGCGCGCTGGGAGCGTACTGGCGCACCCCGATGGCCGCGGCGCTGCCGGAGGCGGCGGGCGACGGGCTGGTCCTCGACCTGCGGTCCTCGGCGTACACGAGCGCGTGGAAGCCGAAGGGCGAGGCGGCCGGTCGCACGGCCGGCGTCCGCGTGCTGCACGCGCAGATCGTGGACGGGGTGGAGAAGCGATCGGTGGTCAGCCACTTCAACAAGGCGACCAAGGGCCGCCTGGTACGGGACCTGCTGCTGGCCGGGGCCGCCCCCGCAGACCCGGCCGAGCTGGTCACCGCCCTGCGCGACCTCGGCTACATGGTGGAGGCCGAAGCCCCCGCGAAGGCGGGTAAGGCCTGGTCGCTGGACGTGGTCGTGACGCAGATCCACTGAGACCCGCGCCCGCCGCGAGGGCCGGGCGGTCCGGGGACGCCCCCGCACCGCCCGCCGACGGCGCCCACCGAGGCCCTAGCGGCCCAGGGGCCAGGCCACGGCGGCCGGGGTGTGTCCGGCCTCGCCCGCGTACTGGGCGCAGGCGTCGGTCAGGGTCTCCAGCAGGGTCAGGGGGTCCGGGAGCGGGTGGCTCACGTCGCGCAGCCAGCTCACCGCGAGGTCGCCGGGCAGCGTCGACGGGGGGAGCAGGACGTAGCTGCCCCGGCAGTGCCAGCGCAGGCCCGGGTGCTCGTCCATCGTCTCGGGGTGGCAGTCCAGTTCGCAGGGCCACCATTCGTCCTCGTCCTCCGGCGTACCGCGGGTCGCCGTGAAGAAGAGCATGCGGGCCTGTTCGCCCGTGCCGCCCGATTCGGCCACGGGACCGACCTCGATCCCGGCGGCGAGCAGGCGCTCCAGCGCGCCGCGGCCCGCTTCCAGGGGCACGTCCAGCACGTCGTGGACGATGCCCGTCGCGGTGATGAAGTTGGCCTGGGGCTGGTTGCGCGCCCACCGTTCGATCTGCGCCCGGTCGGTGGTCGACTGCGTCTGCCAGGCGAAGGAGACGGGATGTCGTGCGGGGGTCGGACAGCCGACGCGGTCGCACGAACATCGGTATCCGGCGGGATGGGCGGCCGGGGAGATCGGGAGGCCCGCGGCGGCCACGGCCAGGAGCAGCGCCTCGCGTTCCCTGCCGGGGTCTTCGGGAGCCGGTTTCGAGCGGCGGCGCAGCCACTGGGAAATCCTGCTCTGCTCGCCGCGTTTGACGCGGCCGGACTCAGACCCCATCTATCCCCTCACCTCACCGTTGCCCCGGCGGACTTTCCCCATGGTCCCACCATCCTGCGGCCCGGGTGACCGCACCCCTGGATCCGGGACCCCGCGGCCCGGTCCGATCCGGCCGAACGTTCTCGGCCGACCGGGCCCCGGCCCGCCCGCGCCGGGTCGGGGTGCCCCGGGGCCGTGACCTATCCCACGCCGCCGGGCGCCGGCTCCGCCCCTGCGCCCGGTGCGCCGGCCGACCGCAGCACGGCGTCCACGAGGGCGTCGGCGTAGGCGTGGGTCAGCGGAGCCGTCCGCATCAGCCAGCGGTACGTGAACGGCCCGAGCAGCATCTCCACCGTCAGCCGCAGGTCGGTGTCGGCGGCGATCCGCCCGGCGTCCCGCGCCGACCGCAGCCGCGCCTCGTACAGGGCGAGCTGCGGCTCCAGCAGCTGCTCGGTGAACCGGGCACCCAGCTCCGGGTCGGTGGCCCCGGCGGCGGTCAGGGCGCGCGCGGGCGCCGCGTACTTCTCGTCGTTGAACTCGTCCACGGTGGCCCGCAGTACGGACTTCAGGTCGGCGGCGAGGTCCCCGGTGTCGGGGAAGCCGCTCCACTGCCCGTCCGTCTCCGCGTCCCCGGCCAGGGTGAGCGAGGCGTCCAGCAGGACGGCGGCCTTCGAGGGCCACCAGCGGTAGATGGTCTGCTTGCCGACGCCCGCACGGGCGGCGATGGCCTCGATGGTCAGCTTGTTGTAGCCGACCTCCCCGACCAGCGCGAGGGCGGCGTCGAGGATGGCGCGCCGCGAGCGGTCGCTGCGGCGGGTGGCGTCGGGAGTCTTGCTCATGCCGACCAACGTACCAATGCGAGACGTCTCGTCTTTTGGCGATTCGCTAAACCACCCGGTCAGTTCACTGCGCGGTTCCCCTTGAGGAGAGACGATTCTTTCCACACAACGCACGCCTCGTGAGTTCGCAGTCGTGAGGAGCCTTCTTTGCGCAGAGACGCCACACCCCGGCGCTACCTGATGTGCCCACCGGCACACTTCAAGGTCACGTACTCCATCAACCCGTGGATGGACCCCACGAAACCGGTGGACCTGCCCCTGGCCCAGGCCCAGTGGGAAGACCTCCGGGACCGCTACCGGGCCCTCGGGCACACCGTCGAGACCCTCGTGCCGCACCCCGACCTGCCCGACATGGTCTACGCGGCCAACGGGGCCCTCGTCGTCGACGGCCGGGTCCTGGGGGCCAGGTTCGCCCACCCGGAACGCACCGCCGAGGCGGAGATCCACCTCGACTGGTTCCGCTCGCACGGCTTCCAGGACGTCCACGAACCGGCCCACGTCAACGAGGGCGAGGGCGACTTCGCCGTCACCGCCACCTACATCCTCGCCGGCCGGGGCTTCCGCTCCAGCCCCCTCTCGCACGACGAGGCCCAGGAGTTCTTCGGCCGCCCCGTCATCGGTCTCGACCTGGTGGACCCGCGCTTCTACCACCTGGACACGGCCCTGTGCGTGCTCGACGGGGACGAGATCATGTACCACCCGCAGGCCTTCTCGCCCGGGAGCCGGGCGGTACTGCGCCGGCTCTTCCCCGACGCCCTGCTCGTGGACACCCCGGACGCGGAGGCCTTCGGGCTGAACTCCGTCTCGGACGGCCTGCACGTCCTGCTCCCGCAGGCGGCGGCCGGACTGCTCGCACCGTTGCGCGAGCGCGGCTTCGAGCCCGTCCCGATGGACCTGGGCGAACTGCTCAAGGGCGGCGGCAGCGTGAAGTGCTGCACGCAGGAACTGAGGCCCGCGCCCCCCGGGGACTGACCGCCCCCCGGGGGATGCGCGGACGTACGGGGCCCGCGGGCCCCGCGGGGCCTACGCGTCCTGCGGGTCCTGCGGGTCCCCGGTCCCGGCCGGCGGCCACGCGTCGCCCCAGTCGGCGTTCCGCGCCGCCTTGTAGAGGCCGCCGTGGCGCTTCGTCACGGTGGCCCGGGTCAGGCCCTGCTCCAGGGGGCCGCACAGCTCCAGCTGGACGAGCCCCTTGCGGATCTGCGGCCGCCGCGTGATCCGGGAGGGGACCGGCGTCACCGGGAAGCGGGTCGCGGCGACGTAGCTGAACTTCTCGTCCTCGTACGCGAGGGAGCCGCCCTTGACCTGACGGTGCAGGGAGGAGCGGCTGACCCGCGCCGAGAAGTGGCACCAGTCCTGCCCGACCTCGATCGGGCAGGTCCCGTCGTGCGGGCAGGGCGCCGCCACGTTCAGCCCGGCCTCGATCAACTGCTCGCGGGCCTCCCGGACGCGCAGGTACCCCTCGGGCGTGCCCGGCTCGACCAGGACGACGGCCTGCCCGGCGCGGGCCGCCTCCGCGACGACGGCCCGCCGGGCCGGCTCCGTCAGCTCGCCGAGCACGTACGACACCGTCACCAGATCGGCGTCGGGCAGCGCGATCCCGGTCCCGATGACGGCCCGGCGCCACTCGGCGCCGCGCAGCACCGCGGACGACGATCGGCCCGCCAGCTCCTTGCCCAGGGCCAGCGCGGGCTCCGCCCAGTCCAGGACCGCCGTCGTACGGGGGCCGTCCCAGGTGGCGTCGACCGCCCAGGTCGCCGCGCCCGTGCCGCCGCCCACGTCCACGTGCGAGGCGGGGGCCCATCGCGGCGCCGCCCCGGCCAGCCCGTCCAGGGCGGACCGTACGGCTTCGAACGTGGCGGGCATCCGGTACGCCGCGTACGCGGCGACGTCGGAACGGTCGCGCAGTACGGGGGTGTCGGTCGGGATCGTGCCCCGGTAGTTGGAGATGAGCCGCTCGACGGCGGCCGTGGCCTGCTTCGGCGGGAGCCCGTCGAGCAGCCCGCCCAGCGCGGACCGGAGGGTTTCGGCGGTGGTCGGGGCGGAGGCGGGGACGGAGACGTTCACCCGGGAAGTTTACGGCGCCCCGAGGGGCCGCCCGGCATCACCGGCACGGCCCCCCGGACGGGCGGACGGACGCCGGCGCCGGGCCGTCCCGCCCGCCCGCGCTCAGCCCGTGGCCGCCATCGGGCCGCGGGGCCGCCACGGCCGGCACATCCCGAAGAAGCAGGCCGCCGACAGCAGCGAACAGGCGACCTGGACCAGCGCCATCGGCACCGCCGTGTCCTCGCCCGCGATCCCGACCAGCGGCGAGGCGATCGCCCCGACGAGGAACGAGGACGTCCCCAGCAGCGCGGACGCCGACCCGGCCGCGTGCGGGGTGCGCATCAGGGCCTGCGCGTTCGTGTTCGGCAGCAGCAGACCCATCGCCGACATCAGCACGAACAGGGCGGCGGCGACCGGGAACAGCCCGACCTCCCCGAACACCCCGGTGGACATCAGCAGCAGCGCCACGGACGCGACGGTGATGACGCCGATGCCGGCGGCCAGTGCCTTGTCCAGGCTGACCCGGCCGACCAGCAGCTTCCCGTTGATCTGGCCGACGACGATCAGCCCGACGGAGTTCACGCCGAACAGCAGGCTGAAGGCCTGCGGGGAGGCCCCGTAGATCTCCTGCACCACGAACGGCGAGGCGGAGATGTACGAGAAGAGCACCGCGAAGGCGAAGCCGCCCGTCAGGGTGTAGCCGGCGAAGACCCGGTCGCCGAGCAGCCCGCGCATGGTCCGCAGGGCCGCCCCCACCCCGCCGGTCTGGCGCCGCTCGGGCGGCAACGTCTCGTCGAGGGTGCGCCAGACGACCGCGGTGAGCGCGGCGCCGACCACGGTCAGCACGACGAAGACCCCGCGCCAGTCGGCGAACCGCAGCACCTGGCCGCCGATCAGCGGCGCGACGATCGGGGCGGCCCCCGATATCAGCATCAGGGTGGAGAAGAACCGGGCCATCTCGACCCCGTCGTACAGGTCGCGCACCACCGCCCGCGCGATGACGATGGCGGCCGCGCCGGCCAGGCCCTGGAGCAGGCGGAAGCCGATCAGCAGCTCGGCGGTCGGGGCCAGGGCGCAGATCGCGGTGGCCAGGACGTAGACGATCATGCCGATCAGCAGGGGCCGGCGACGGCCCCACTTGTCGCTCATCGGGCCGATGACCAGCTGTCCCAGCGCCATGCCTGCGAGGCAGGAGGTGAGGGTGAGCTGGACGGTCGCGGCCGGGCTGTTCAGGGCGTCGGTGACCTCCGGCAGCGCCGGCAGGTACATGTCCATGGACAGCGGGGGGAGGGCGGTGAGCCCGCCCAGCACGAAGGTGACGAGCAGGCCGGTGCGCCGCGCCGCCGCCAGGGGTGCGGGGGCTGCGCCGACTTCCGGGACGCCGACGGCGGCGGCCCCGGCGGTGGGGTTCGGGGCGGGGACGGAGGGTATTTCGGGGGACGGCTCGGGCGACGACCCGTGCGAGGGGGCCGTCGAGGGGCCTCTCTCCGACATGCGGAACTCCAGTCTTTTCATCTGCTTTATGCACCCCTGACCGACCCATGCTCTCAGCTGTCGGAACGTCCGTGGCCCTGCCGTCGGTGTGACGTAGCCTGCGGCCCCATGAGCGCACGTCTGAGCAAGATCGCAGTTGTCACCGGGGCCGGCTCCGGCATCGGCCGCTCCGTGGCCCTGGCCCTCGCGGGGGCCGGCTGGTCCGTTGCCGTGGCCGGACGCCGGACCGGACCCCTGGAGGAAACCGCCGCGGCGGCCGGGGCCGACGCGGACGTGCTCCCCGTACGGGCCGACGTCAGCGACCCCGACGACGTGAACGCGCTCTTCGGGGCCGTGCGCGAGCGCTACGGGCGCCTCGACCTGCTCTTCAACAACGCGGGCACCTTCGGGCCCGGCGGCGTCCCGCTGGAGGACATCTCCTACGAGGCCTGGCGGTCCGTCGTCGACGTCAACCTGACCGGGGCCTTCCTCTGCGCGCAGGCGGCCTTCCGACAGATGAAGGCCCAGGACCCGCAGGGCGGCCGGATCATCAACAACGGCTCCATCTCCGCCCACGTCCCGCGCCCTAACTCCATCGCCTACACGGCGACCAAGCACGCCATGACCGGACTGACGAAGTCCCTCTCCCTGGACGGGCGCCCGCACCGGATCGCCTGCGGGCAGGTCGACATCGGCAACGCGGCGACCGAGATGACCGAGCGCATGCAGACCGGCATCCTCCAGGCCAACGGACAGCTCGCGGTGGAGCCCGTCATGGACGCCGCCGACGTGGCGCGCACCGTGCTGCACATGGCCGAACTGCCGTTGGAGGCCAACGTGCAGTTCGCGACGGTGATGGCGACCGCCATGCCGTACATCGGGCGCGGCTGACCCGCCCCGGGCCACGGCCGACCCCGCCCCCTCGGCGGGCCGTTCGCCGGGAATGGCGCCCGGCCCGCCGGGGTTGAGCCGATCATGACGACTGAAGTGCTGCGCTACACCGCCTTCTCCGAGGACCCCGCCGGCGGCAACCCCGCCGGGGTCGTCCTCGACGCCTCCGCCCTGGACGAGGCCGCGATGCTGGACGTCGCCGCCCGCCTCGGCTACAGCGAGACGGCCTTCCTCACCGGCCCGGCGAGCCCGCCGGCGCCCGGGGAAGCGGCCCCGGAACCCGGCCGAGGCTTCACCGTCCGGTACTTCAGCCCGAAGGCGGAGGTGCCGTTCTGCGGGCACGCCACCGTGGCCGCCGCCGTGGCGCTGGCCGAGCGGATCGGGCCGGGGCAGCTTGTCTTCGAGACCCGGGCCGGCACCGTACCGGTGTCCGTCACCGCCGAGGACGGGCACCTGCGGGCCACCCTGACCAGCGTCGTCCCGCACGTCGAGGACATCGCGGCGGCCGACCTCGCCGAGGCACTGGCCGCGCTCGGCTGGCCGGCCGGCGACCTCGACCCGGAGCTGCCGCCGCGCGTCGCCTACGCCGGCGCCCGCCACCTGGTGATCGGCGCCGCCACCCGCGCCCGCCTCGCCGACCTCGCGTACGACTTCGGCCGACTGGAAGCGCTGATGCGCCGCCTGGACCTCACCACGGTCCAGCTCGTGCACCGCGCCGGCCCGACCCTGTTCCACGTACGGGACCCGTTCCCGGTCGGCGGCGTCGTCGAGGACCCCGCCACCGGAGCCGCCGCGGCCGCCTTCGGGGCGTACGCCCGGCAGCTCGCCCTGGTCCCCGAGGACGCGGTGCTCACCCTCCACCAGGGCGAGGACATGGGCCGCCCCGGCGTCCTGACCGTGGAGCTGCGGGCCGGCGACCCCCGCGTGCGGGTGGCCGGCGCGGGCGTACGCATCCCCTGATGCGGCTGCTCTCGTACCCGGAGGCCGACCTCCCGGAGGAACTCGCCGCCCGGATCGCCGCCCTGGAGGCGACGGCCTGGCCCGGCGCCACCCCCGGGCACGACCCGGCGCTCACCCCGCGGGCGCTGCTCCTGGTGGACGCCGACGGGACGGTCGGCGCCTCGTTGGCGCTGCTCCACAAGGAGGTCCCGGTCGCCGGCCGGACCTGTCGCGCGGCCGGGCTCAGCTCGGTGGTGACCCGGCCGGAGCTGCGCGGGCGGGGCCTCGGCGGCCGACTGGTGGCGGCGGCCCGCGCGGCCCTGGCCGCCGACCCCGCGGTGGACCTGGCCCTGTTCAGCTGCGACCGGCCGCTCGTCCCCTTCTACGAGGCCGCCGGCTTCGGCGCCCTGCCCGGCACCGTCCTGGTCGGCGGCACCCCCGAGGACCCGCTGGCCACCGACGCCCCCGGCTTCGACAAGACCGTCCTGGCGGCGTTCTTCACCCCCGACCCGGACGCCGACCGCGGCGCGCTGAGCGGCACCCGCGTCCCGCTCCACCCGGGGCCCACCGACCGGCTCTGGTGACGGCGCGACCCCGGGGCCCGGTGGCGGCTCAGTCCCGGGCGGTACCGCCCGGGGTCTTCGCCGAGGCCCCGGCGGGCGGTCCCGACGGCTTGCCGGAGCGGACCGGCAGCAGGAACAGCGTCAGGACCACCCCGAGGTACAGCGCCCACACCACGAGCTGGAGGACCGTCGGGTCGGGCTGGAAGTTGAAGACGCCCTTGAGGAGCACCCCGTACCAGCTGTCCGGCGGGACGGCGCCGCTGATGTCGAAGGCCCGGTTCTCCAGGCCGCCGAGGAAACGGGCCTCCTGGAGGTCGTGGACCCCGTACCCGAGGACACCCGCCGCGACGACGACCAGCATGCCGCCGGTCCACGTGAAGAACTTCGACAGGTTGATCCTCAGCGCGCCGCGGTAGAACAGCCAGGCCAGCACGATCGCCGTCGCGATGCCGAGCAGCACCCCGACCAGCGGCGCGGAGGAGCCCTCGCCGCTCGCCCGTACCGAGGCCCATACGAACAGGGCGGTCTCCAGGCCCTCGCGGCCCACCGCGAGGAAGGCGGTGGCCACGAGCGCGCCGGTGCCCAGCGCGAGCGCCGCGTCGAGCCTGCCCTGCAACTCGCCCTTCAGATGGCGCGCGGTGCGCTTCATCCAGAAGACCATCCACGTCACCAGGCCGACCGCGACGATCGACAGGGTGCCGCCGATCAGCTCCTGCGCCTCGAAGGTCAGCTCCTGCGTGCCGAATTCGAGCAGGGCGCCGAAGGCGAGCGAGAGCGCGCAGGCGATCCCGACGCCGATCCACACCGGGCGCAGCGCTGCCCGGTTGTCGGTCTTGACCAGGTAGGCGACCAGGATGCAGACGACGAGGCCCGCTTCCAGTCCCTCGCGCAGGCCGATCAGATAGTTGCCGAACACGGCGGTTCCTCTCCGGAGGGGACTACGCGAACAGCGTCCGGCCCCACCAGTCGTCCTCGTCGTGGACGCCCGGCGGGACGGCGAAGACCGCCGAACCCACGTGCTGGATGTATTCGTTGAGTACGTCGGACTTCGCCAGCGCGCGCTGGATCGGGACGAAGCCCGTTCGGACGTCACGTTGGTAGGCGAGGAAGAACAGGCCCGCGTCGAGCCGGCCCAGGCCGTCCGTGCCGTCGGTGAAGGAGTAGCCGCGCCGCAGGATCGTCGCCCCGTTGTTGGAGTCCGGATGGGCCAGGCGGACGTGCGCCTCGGGCTTCATCGCCTTCAGGAACGGCTCGTCGCGCTCCTTGGACTTGCCGACGGGAGCGCCCTCGCCCTTGTCCCGGCCGAAGATGTCCTCCTGCTCCTGGAGCGAGGTGCGGTCCCAGGTCTCGATGTTCATCCGGATGCGCCGGGCGACCAGGTACGAGCCGCCGGCCATCCAGTCCGCGCCGTCCCCGGCGGCGGCCCACACGTGCTTGTCCAGGGCGGCGGTGTCGGTGCCGGAGATGTTCCGGGTGCCGTCCTTGAAGCCCATCATGTTGCGCGGGGTCTGCTCGTCGGGCGTGGTGGACGAGGTCTTGCCGAAACCGAGCTGCGACCAGCGCATCGCGGTCCGGCCGAAGCCGATGCGGGCGAGCTGTCGGATGGCGTGGACGGCGACCTGCGGGTCGTCGGCGCAGGCCTGGACGCAGAGGTCGCCGCCGGAGCGGGTCGGGTCCAGGTTGTCGCCGGGGAAGAGCTCCAGGTCGACGAGGGCCGCCGGGCGCCGGCCCTCCAACCCGAAGCGGTCCTTGGCGAACAGGCCCGGGCCGAAGCCGATGGTCAGGGTGAGGCGCGAGGCCTTCAGTCCGAGCGCCTCACCGGTGTCGTCCGGCGGAGCCTCGGGGAGGCCGCCGAATCCGCCCTCGCCGACCGGCAGGCCGGCCGTCATCAGCCGGGCGGCCGTGGTCCACTCCTTGAGCAGCGCGACCAGTTCGGCGCGGTCCTTGGTCTTCACGTCGAAGGCCGCGAAGTGCAGCCGGTCCTGGACGGGCGTGGCGATGCCCGCCTGGTGCGGGCCGTGGAAGGGGACGGCCGCGCCGGACATGCCGGCCGGGACCTGGTCCGATCCGGCGCGCAGCGCGGCGACCGCGCCACCGGTCGCGGCGGCGCCGAGCGCGAGCCCGGCCCCGCCCCAGCCGAGCAGGGCGCGGCGCGAGGGACCGTCCGCCGTGCCGCCGGTCTTTTCCGGGCCGGGTACCGACTCGACCATCTGCTTCTCCCGCCTCTCCCGTCCCGTCCGCTACTTGGCGACCGCGGCGGCCAGCTTCGACAGCGGCTCCGCCAGCGCGTTCACGCCGTCCGAGAGCTCCTTGCGGTCCGCCTCGCCGACCTTGTCGTAGGCGGTGAACTCGTAGGAGGTCTTGTCGGCGCGGTACTTGTCGAGGAGCAGGGTCAGCGCGGCGAACTGGGTGTCGAGCTGCTTGGTGAGCGCCGGGTCGTTCTTCTCGGCGGTCGGCTTCAGCAGTTCGTAGGACTTCTGCGCGCCCTCGACGTTGGCCTTGAAGTCGACGAGGTCGGTGTGGCTGTAGCGCTCCTCCTCGCCGGTGACCTTGCCGGTGGCGACCTCGTCGAGGAGTTCCTTGGCGCCGTTGGCCATGGACGTGGGGGTGATCTCCGCCTGGCCGACCTTCTTCTGCCAGTCGGTGAGGTCGGCGATCAGGGTGTCGGCGAGCTTCTTGTCGTTGTCGTCGATCTTGTTGTCCTGGAAGAGGGACTTCTCCAGGCGGTGCCAGCCGGTCCAGTCCTTGGCCGGGTCCTGGCCGGCCTCCAGGCCGTCCTCGCGGACGTCGACCTTCGGGTCGATGTCGCCGAAGGACTCGGCGACCGGCTCGGTGCGCTCCCAACCGATGCGGGAGGGCGCGTACGCCTTCTTCGCGGCCTCGACGTCCCCGGCCTTGACGGCGTCGGCGAACGCGCGGGCCTTCGGGAGCGTCTCGTCGGCCTGCTCCTGCACGTACTTGCGGTACGCGGCGACCGCGGTGTCCAGCTCGGGGCTGCGCTTCTCGCCGCCGCCCTGGCCGGTGGCCCTGACCTTCTGGCGGATGCCGTCGCCCTTCATGCCGGGCTTGCAGACGATCTCGTAGTCGCCGGCCTTGATCTCCGCGGTGATGGAGGCCTTGGTGCCGGGGCCGATGTTCTCCCGCTCGGTGACGATCCGGTCGTCCGGGAAGAGCACGTAGAGCTCGGTGACCTTGGAGCCCTTGTTCTCGACGTCGATGGTGACCTTGCCCGCCGGGAACTCCTTCGCGGAGACCTCGCAGGCGCTGTCGGACGCCTTCACGCTGATCGCGTCGGATCCCGCACCGCCGCTCTTCTCGGCGCAGCCGGTGACGCCGGTGAGCGCGGCCACGGCGGCGGCCGCGGTGAGGACGGTGATGCGGGCGGGGCGCATGGGGGCTCCTGGCGAGGCTGAGGGCGGGGGAGAGGCCGGTGAGGCAGGCCTAACTTAACCGAGGCTTACCTCACCTCAACCCACGCGTCCAGTGAATCACCTCTCATATTTCCGCCCGGGACACAAGCCCGTCACGGCCCCGCCATTTCGCTCTCAAGCAGCGGTCAAGCGCGGGTCAAGTCGGGGCCCGCGGCCCGGTCGGCGCGGTGGCCGGCGGGTCCCGGTCCGGCCTGCGCGCGCAGCGGGACGACGAGCGGCGCGCCGGTGCGCGGGTGCGGGAACACCTCCACCGGCTGCCGGTAGACCCGGCTCAGCAGTTCGTCCCGGAAGACCTCGGCCGGGGGGCCGTCCGCCGCGAGCCGCCCGTCGTGGAGCACGGCCGCGCGGTCCGCGTACGCCGCCGCCAGCCCGAGGTCGTGCAGGACGACGACCACGGCGTCCCCGGCCGCCGCCCGCTCCCGGCAGATCCGCAGCACCAGTTCCTGGTGGCGCAGGTCCAGGGCCGCCGTGGGCTCGTCGAGCAGCAGCAGCGGGGCCCGCTGGGCGAGGACGCGGGCCAGCGCGACACGGGCCCGTTCGCCGCCGGACAGGGCGGAGAAGGGGCGTTCGGCGAAGTGGCCGACCTCGGTGGCGGCCATGGCGGCGGCCACCTCCTCCTCGTCCGCGTCGGCGAACGCGGTGCCCGCCCAGGGCGCGCGGCCCATCCGTACGACGTCCGCGACGGGGAAGGGGAAGGACAGGGCGGCCGACTGGGGGAGCACGGAGCGACGCAGGGCCAGATCGGGCGCCGACCAGTCGCCCACCGGGCGCCCGCCGATCCGTACGGTCCCGGAGGTGGCGGGCAGGTCGGCGGCGAGCGCGGCGAGCAGGGTGGACTTCCCCGCGCCGTTCGGTCCGACCAGCGCCAGCACCTCGCCCGCCACGGCGGTCAGGCCGATCCCGGCGAGGACCTCGCGGTTCCCGAGCCGCAGGTGCAGGTCCTCGACCTCGGCGAGCGCCGCGCCGGGCAGCGGTCTTTCCGGGAGGGTCCGCGTGCGCCGGCCGAACAACCCGGTCAGCTTGCTGGTCACGCCCAGCCTCCTTGCTTGCGGCGGGTGCGACGCAGCAGCCAGAAGAAGAACGGGCTGCCGATCAGGGCGGTCAGCACGCCGAGGGGCAACTCGGCGGGCTGGGCGAGGGTACGGGCGGCCAGGTCGCCGGCGAGCAGGACGAGGGCCCCGGCCAGCGCGCTGCCGGGCACCAGGAACCGGTGCCCGGGGCCGTTCGCCATCCGCAGCAGGTGCGGGACGAGCAGGCCGACGAAGGTGATGACGCCCGCGACGGCGACGGCCGCCGCCGTCAGCAGCGCCACCACCAGGATCAGGGCCAGGCGCAGCCGTTCGACGTCGATGCCGAGGTGACGGGCCGGGCGCTCGCCGAGCGCGAGCAGGTCGAGCTTGCGGGCGTAGAAGGGGGCGACGAGCAGACCGGCGAGCGCGCAGGGGAGCACGGCGAGCACCTTGGGCCAGGTGGCCTGGGCGAGCGAGCCGAGCTGCCAGAAGGTGATCTGGTTGACCTGGCCGCTGTCCGCGAAAAAGATGAACATGCCGATCAGGGCGCCCGCGAAGGCGTTCACGGCGATGCCGGTGAGGATCAGGGTGACGACCTCGGTGCGGCCCCCGTTGCGGGACAGCACGTACACGGCGCCGACGGTGATCAGACCCGCGACGAAGGCGCAGGCCGTGATGGTCCAGTTCCCGAGGAAGCTGAGGCCCAGTCCGATCGCGGCGACCGCGCCGACGGCGGCGCCCGCCGAGATGCCGATCACGCCGGGCTCGGCGAGCGGGTTGCCGAAGACGCCCTGCATCAGGGCGCCCGCGCAGCCGAGGCTGGATCCGACCAGCAGCGCGAGCACGACGCGGGGCAGGCGTACGTTCCACAGCACGCTCTCCCCGACCCGGTCGAGGGCGGCCCCGCCGAGGCCCATGCGGTGCTGCACGGAGGCGAGTACGTCCCCGGTCGGGATGCGGTACGCGCCGGTCCCGGCGGACAGCAGCGCGAGCGCGACGAGGGCGGCGGCGAGGACGACGGTGAGCACCAGCGCCCGGCGCCCGCGCGGCGTGGCGGCGCCCGCGCCGGATCCGTCGGGTCGGGCGGGTCCGTCGGGTCGGGTGGGCGCCCCGGGGCGCCCGGGGCCCGCGGGCCGGTCCGACGGCGCGGGCGCGGCCGGCCGGTCCGCGGCGGAACCGGTCGCCTGCGGGGGATCGTAGGAGAGGGTCATGCTCAGGCGCCCTTGCCGTAGAGCTGCGCGACCAGGGAGGAGAGCACCTGGTCGGTGCGGGGGCCGTAGTTGAGCAGCACGCCGTCGTCGACGGAGACCACCCGACGGTCCATGCCGGCCGGGGTCTGGGCGACGCCCGGGACCTTGACCAGGCCGTCGACCCCGCCGACCGACTCGAGGCCCTTGGTCATGACCAGGATCGCGTCGGGCGCGGCGGCGGCGAGGGCCTCGCTGGTGATCGGGGTGAAGTCCTTGCCGAGGCCGGACTCCTTGCCGGTGTCGACGGCGCCCGCGGCCTCCAGCAGCGAGGCCGCGCCGGAGTCGGAGCCGCCGAGCAGGTACACGGAGGCGGTGCCGCGCAGGTAGAGGAAGGCCACGCGGGGCTTCTTCCCGGAGGCGGCCGGAACGTCCTTGCGGGCGGCGGCGATCCGGTCGGCGGTGCGCTGCTTGAGCTGCGCACCGGCGTCCTGGACGCCCAGCGCGCCGGCCACCGCGTCGATCCGCTTCGGGACGTCCTCCAGCGTCTTGGCGGGGGCGATCACCAGGACCGGGATGCCGGCGTCACGGATCTGCTGAATCGCTTCCGCGGGCCCGGTGGTGGTCTCGGCGAGCACCAGCGTCGGGCGCAGCGACAACACGCTCTCGGCGGAGACGTCGTGTCCACGTGTCACCACCGGCAGGGCGGAGGCCTGCTCGAAGGTGGCGGTGATGTCCCGGGCGACGACCTGCCGGCCGAGCCCGAGGGTCTGGACGATCTCGTTGAGGCTGCCCGTCAGCGGAATGATCCGCTCGGCCGAGGCGACGGTCACCCGGGCGCCGTCCGCCGAGGACACCGTCACCGGCAGGGCCGGAACCGGTGCGGCGGTGAGCGGTTCGATCCGGTCGGGGACGGCCGAGGCGCTCGACGCGGGGGAATTTCCGGGGGTGGCCGTACCTCCGCAACCCGTCACCGCGAGGGCCAGCGCCACGAGGGCAACGGCGAGGCGGGGGAAGCGGTTTGACGCGGCGGGCGTAGGCACGAAGGCACCGTCCTGATCGTCCGACTGGGGGCTCTGAGGTTCTGCCGGCGTGAGGGTTCCCCCCACGACCGGGATAGCTTAGGTTAGCCTAACCTCGCTTGCTAGACCCTGGAGGGGACATTCATGCCCGCAAGACCCGTCCGTGTGTTCGCCGTCGCCCTGCTGGCGGCCCTGCTGGGGGCCCTGCTCCCGGCCACCGCGGCTCATGCGGCGAGCCGTACCGTACAGGGCGGCCGACTGGACTGGGGCCTCAAGTCCTCCTTCCAGAGCTACGTCACCGGACCCATCGCCAAGGGCGGCTTCAAGCTGCGCGGCGGAGCCGCCACCGTCGGCGGCAGCCTCTTCCGCTTCCACTCGGCGAACGGCTCCTACGACCCGGACACGGGTGAGTTCACGGCGGCCTTCACCGGCGGCGTCGCCTTCCAGGGCCACCAGAAGCCCGACGGCGCGTACGAGCTGGACATGACCGTCAGTCGGCCGACCGTCAAGATCTCGGGCGGCGCCGGCACCCTCTACCTGGACGTCTCCAGCAAGGCCAAGGACACCGGGGCGGTCACCAACCAGTCCCAGGTCCCCTTCGCCACGCTGGGCCTGCGCGGCATCAACATGTTGGGCGGCGGCACCCCGCTCGCCCTCACCAACGTCCCGGCCACCCTCACGGAACAGGGCGCCAAGGCCTTCGCCGGCTACTACCAGGCCGGCGCGCAGCTCGATCCGCTCTCGCTGTCCGCCGACGTCTTGGCCCCGGCCGCCGAACAGCCCGCGCAGCAGCCCGCGCAGACGCCGAGCACCCCGGCCGCGACCCCGCAGACGCAGGGCGCCTTCACCGACGCCGCCGTCGACTGGGGCATCCGCCGGACCTTCCGCGAGTACGTCTCCGGTTCCATCGGCCAGGGCAAGTGGACCCTCACCGACGGCGCCCAGGACGGCGGAGCCCTCTTCCGCTTCCCCCAGGGCAAGGGCTCGTACGACGGCGCGAAGGGGACCCTGGACGCCGCGTTCGCCGGTACCGTCCACTTCACCGGCGCCCACCTCGACCTCAAGCTCGCCCAGGTCGGCGTGAAGGTCGAGAACGGCAAGGGCGTCCTGTCCGCCGACGTCACCACCGGCGCGGAGACCAAGAACGCGGTGCCCCTCGTCGAGTTCGACGCGAAGGCGCTGAAGACCGAGGGCAACCTCGCCACCGTGACCGAGGCCCCGGCCACCCTCACCGAGGGCGGCTCCCAGGCCTTCAACTCGATGTACAAGGCCGGCACCGAGATGGACCCGATCTCGCTCGCCGTCGCCCTGGACGCGGGCGCGCGGCTGCCCGCCCTGCCCGACCTGGGTTCCACCGCCGCCCCCGCGCCGGCCCCCCGGGCGGCCTCGCCGTCCGCGACCCCCGCCCCGGCGCCGGCCGCCGCGGCGACCGAGTCCTCCGACACCGGGCTGTACGTCGCCCTCGCCGCGGCCGTCCTGGTCCTGGCGGGCGGCGCGGCCTTCCTGGTGCTGCGGTCCCGCCGCGCGAACGCGGCCGAGTCCGCGGCCTCCGCGCCCGCGTCCCCCGACGCGCCGTAGCGCCCGCCCACCCCCCTTCGTTTCTTTCCGGTCCTTCAGGAGTACCCAGCCATGTCGTCCCACCGCCGTCCGATCGCCGTCGCGGCCGCCGTACTCACCGCGGCCGCCCTCGGCACCACCGCCTTCGTCCTGCCCGCGACCGCCAACGGCAACGCCCCGGCCGTCGCCGCGCAGGCCGCCGCCGCTCCCATCCCGGTGCTCGACGGCACCCTCGACTGGGGCGTGCTGACGAGCCTGCGCGAGTACGTGAAGGGCGTCGGCTCCGTCACCGTGCAGGACGGTGCCACCGAGATACCCGGCGGCTTCCGCTTCGGTCGGGCGACCGGTCAGTACGACAAGGACGGCGGCCACGTCGTCACCGCGGCCTTCAAGGGCCGGGTGGTCTTCGACGCGAGCGCGCACGGGTTCGTCGTCAAGATGGAGAACTTCCGGATCGACACCGGTACGAAGAAGCTGACGGCCGACGTCACCAAGAACGGCACGCTCACGCCGAACGTCCCCGTCGCGGACGTGGCGTTCGCCGGAATGAACATGGCCGGCCTCGGCACCAAGCTGACCCCCGAGTTCGCCGCCGTGTTCGGTCGCCCCGCCTACTCGGGAGCGGTCGGCGACAAGGTGACGGTGGCGCTGGAGTTCCCGCCGCCGCCGGTGACCCCGCCGGTGACCCCGCCGGTGACCCCGCCCGTGACTCCGCCGGTGACCCCGCCGGTGACCCCGCCCGTCACTCCGCCGGTGACTCCGCCCGTCACTCCGCCCGTGACTCCGCCGGTGACCCCGCCCGTGACGCCGCCCGTCACCCCGCCGGTGACGCCGCCCGTCGACGGCCCGCAGAAGATCCTCAGCGGCAAGCTGACCTGGGGCATCATGCAGTCCTTCCGCGAGTACGTCGGCGAGAAGGGCATCACCGCGTCCGGCGGCGCCGTCAAGAGCGGCAACACCTACGCGTTCGCCTTCGGCAAGGGCGAGCTGGACACCAAGAACCGGAAGCTGAACGCCGCCTTCGACGGCACCCTGCGCTTCGAGTACGCGGCGCACGGCCTCGACCTGACGTTCAGCAACATCCGCGTCGTCGGCAACGGCGGGACCGGCACGCTGACCCTCGACGCGAAGACGGCGGCGGGCCTGCGCAAGGACGTCCCGTTCGCGACGCTCGACCTGTCGAAGGTCGAGTACAAGACCAAGGGCGGCCTGCTGGCCCTCAACGCGGTCCCCGCCGTCTTCACCGAGCAGGGCTCCGCCGTCTTCGCCAACGACAACGCCGTCCTGGACAAGTACAAGCCGGGCAAGCCGATGGACTCCCTCGACCTCTCGGTGGCCGTGGACAAGGACGTCACCCTCCCGCCGGCCGGCACCGGCGGCAGCGGTTCCTCGGGCGGCGGCAGCACCACGGGCGGCAGCGCCAACGGTGGCGCCGTGGGCGGCGGTTCGGTCGGCGGCGCCGGTTCGGCCGCCGGTGGCGGCGGTTCCGTCGGCGGCAACCTGGCCACCACAGGCTCCGAGATCCCGGCCGGCGCCCTCCTCGGCGCCTCCGGCCTGGTGATCGCCGCCGGAGCGGGCGCGGTGTTCGCCGCCCGCCGGCGCCGTACGGCCCAGGCCTGAGCCGTGTTTGAATGCCCGCGTGAACGATCTGGATGTGATCAAGGTCTTCTGCGCGGGTGACGGCCGCTTCGGCAATCCGCTCGGAGTGGTCCGCGACGGCCGCACCTGCCCGGACGACGCGTCCCGGCAGGCGCTGGCCGCCGAACTCGGCTACAGCGAGACGGTGTTCGTCGACGACCCCGAACGCGGGGTCGTCGACATCCGCACGCCCGGCACTCGGATGGCCTTTGCCGGACACCCGCTCGTCGGCGTCGCCTGGTTGCTCGACATCGAGGAGCTCAACCCACCGGCCGGCTCCGTATGGGCCCGCGGCGACGGGGAGTTCACCTGGATCACGGCCCGTCCCGAGTGGGTCACCGACAAGCGCACCGAGCAGTACGCGAGCGCGGCCGAGGTCGACGCCCTGCCCGCCCCGCCCCCGGGCGAGGGCTGGCTGTACGCCTGGGCCTGGGAGGACGAGGCCGCCGGCCGGATCCGGGCCCGCGGCTTCCCCCGGCGCCCCGACGGCGCCGTCACCGAGGACGAGGCCACCGGCTCGGCGGCGATCCTGCTGAGCGCGCAGCTCGGCCGCGCCCTGAACATCACCCAGGGCCAGGGCTCGCAGATCCTCACCGCTCCCGCGCCCGACGGCACGATCGAGATCGGCGGCCGCGTCCGCTTCGCCGACTGACCGGGCCTGTCGGACCCGAACACGACAGCGGGGCCGGGGCCCCGCGCGGGCCCCCCCCGCCGCCCCCCCCGGGGGGGGGGGGGGCGGGGGGCGGCGGGGGGGGGGGGGCGCCCGCCCCCGCGTCCACGCGCCCGCGGGGGGCACGGGGGGGGGGGGGCCGAGCGCGGA